>JBBQFS010000019.1:0-26889 GCA_038322255.1 Candidatus Limnocylindrales bacterium
GCCGCATCTGCTCGATGAGCACGGCCAGCTGGAGCTCGCCCCGCCCCCGCACCTCGAACGTGTCGCCCGATGTCGTCGGATAGACCTCGATCGAGACATTGCCCAGGATCTCGCGATCCAGCCGCGACTTGATCTGGCGCGAGGTCACGTAGCGACCCTCGCGACCTGCCAGGGGCGACGTGTTCACCCCGAACGTCATGCGCAGCGTCGGTGCATCGACATCGAGCCGCGGTAGCGGTCGCGGATCACCGGGCTCGGTCAGGGTGTCGCCGATCGTAACGTCGGGCAACCCCGCGACCGAGACAATATCGCCCGGGCCGGCCTCCTCGATGTCGACCCGCTCGATGCCGTGCGCCGTCTGGAGCGCGGTCACCGTGCCGTTGAGCGTGACCGTCCGACCCGGCTCGACCGTCCCGGCCGTGTCGTCGGCCTCCTCGCGCACGACCGTGATCCGCTGGCCCATCCGGATCGTGCCGTTGCGGATCCGCCCAACCGCCATCCGCCCGACGTACTCGTTGGCGGTCAGGTTCGTCACCAGCAGCTGCAGCGGATGGCCTGGCGTGTGGCGCGGCGGTGGCGTGACCTCGATGAGCTTGTCGAACAGCGGCTTGAGGTCGGCCCCTGGCGTGCCGAGGTCAGGCGTCGCGGTGCCGGCCTTGGCGTTCGTGTAGAGAACCGGGAAGTCAATCTGGTCGTCGTCGGCGCCGAGGTCGATGAAGAGCTCGTACACCGCGTCGAGGACCTCCGCGGCGCGCGCGTCGCCGCGATCAATCTTGTTGATCGCGACCACCACCGGCAGCCGCCGAGCCATCGCCTTCTGGAGTACGTAGCGCGTCTGGGGCAGCGGGCCCTCGGCCGCGTCCACGAGAAGCAGGACGCTGTCGACCATGAGCAAGGAGCGCTCGACCTCGCCGCCGAAGTCGGCATGACCGGGCGTGTCGACGATGTTGAGGCGCACGCCCTCGAAGTCGACCGTCGTTTGCTTGGCGAGGATCGTGATGCCCTTCTCGCGCTCGAGGTCGCCCGAGTCGAGCACGCGGTCGACCAGCGCCTCGTTCGCGCGGAAGGCGCCCGTCTGGCGGAGCATCGCGTCGACGAGGGTGGTCTTGCCATGATCGACATGGGCCACGATGGCGAGATTCCGGAGGTGCTGGCGGACCTCCGTCGCGACGGGCGAGGCGGTCCCTGCGGCATCGCCGAGCGGCACGCGTGGTTGGAGCTCGGCAGGCATGGGCCGCGGATTCTCGCATGCCGGCCACCGAGTGCCTCGCGCCGGATATACGGAACCCACGCGACCTGCCATGCTCGCGGCTCAGCCATCACCAAAGAGGGGACTTCCATGGCCCGACGCCGAGCCGTGAAGGCGCCCTTCTGTTTCATGCCGCTCGCAGCGCTGGTACTGCTCGCCGGGTGCAGTGGCTCGCCTCCGGCCACGCCGGCCTCAACCGCCGCGGCCGGCCAAACCGCGGCCCTCGGCGGATCGCCGGCCGGTGCCGGCTCAGTCGAGGTTGCCGCGTCAACGTTGCAGGCGGCGAAGCTCGACGACGAAGCCTCCCTCGCGGCTCTAGAGGGCATTCGATTCACGCCAGCCGGCACCGAGGCCGCCGCCCGGATGCTCGGATCCGGCGCCACTGGCGACGTCCTGTGGGCCGCGACCTACGTCTACGCCAGTGCCGGCGCGGACCCCACGCCACTTCGAACCCTTGCCGGGAGCTCGACGGCAAGCCTGACGATCCGCGCCATGGCGGGCGCTCGCCTCCTGGCCGCGGGCGACGTGGCCGGGTTCGTGCCGTTGCTGCTCGCGCTCGCGGCGTCGGAGCAGATGGACGGTGCCGCACCCGCGGGCTACCTCTGGGAATTCGCGGCCGACGTGCTTGAGCGCTACACGCACGCCGGATTCGGACCGGGGCTCGCCGCGACGGATCCAGAGCGGGCGACGATCGCCGCCCAATGGCAGATGTGGCTCGATACCAACCGGGACCGCCTCCGGTTCGATGCGACCGCACACCTGTGGGTTGTCTCGTGAAGGCCTATCGATCGTTCCTCGCCGGGGCCCTGGCCGTCCTGCTGATCGTCGGGGGTGGCGCAGGCTACGCGAGAGCGGAATCGGCGTTCCTGCCTTCTGCGGTGACCTTCAAGGTCGATGACGCCAAGAAGACGATCAACGTCACCGTCAAGCTCGCGTTCTACAACCGGACCTGCGGCGCCGGTGCCTCGTGCGAGGTCCCCGCGGGCGATGTCAGCCGGATCGTCAAGGCGATCGAGGACATGTGGAACAACGGCTCGAAGGTCAAGTGCTACACGTTCGTGGTCAAGGTCGATGCACGAGTCGTGGGCAGCCAGTCGGAAGCCGGCCAGGCCGAGGTCGACGTCGGGCTCGACTACGGACCCGTGCCGGTGCGCGCCTTCGTCCATGGCGTCCTGCACGGCGTCGCTGCGTCGGATCCGTTGAGCAACTCCCCTGACCAGCGCGTGGAGGCGGCCCACGATCCAGCCTCGCCGACGACCTGGCCGTCGAAGACGTACGACCAGACCTATGCCCACGAGTTCGGCCATATCCTCGGCCTCGACGACAACTACGACAAGGCGAAGTCGGGCTTCCCCGTCAAGGGCGCGTCTGACGACCTCATGTTCCGCAAGCAGGGCACCGTGACCGATGAGATGGTCAAGCGGGTCGTGGAGCGCAGCGGCGAGGTCAAGCTCGCGGACCTGAAGTGCGGGCTCGTCACGGAAAGCCACGTCGATCCAATCGAGTGGTACGGCGACAAGTGCGACGACGTCGACGGCGAGTGGCTGGTCCGGGGCCAGACGGCAAGTGGCGGCCTCATCGAGACCTGGATCTATGACGCCATCGTCGATCCGAAGACCTTCCAGGAGACCTACAAATACGAGGCGCTCGGTTCTATCCCGGGTGGAACGTTCAGGAAGAACGGATCGGGCCGCGCATCGACCGCAGCGCAGCCGGACGGGTCGGTCGTTCTCAAACTGGATGGGACCGTCGTGACGGGCACGATCACTGCTGCCGGGACGACCCAGACCGTGTCGCTTCCCGTACCCGCGGCGGAGTTCACCTGGAAGCGGGCCACGGGCAGCCAGTGTGCGTGAGCGCCATCCCGCCGCCACGAGTTAGCATCGGGCCGTGACCGTCGCCGCCGTCATCCTTGCCGCGAGCCCCGAATCGGCGCTCGCGGACGTGGAGGGTCAGGCCCGCGTCCGGCGCATCGCGGACGCGGCGTGGTCGGGGGGCGCGCTACCGCTCGTCGTCGTGTCGTTCGATCCCGATGGCGCGGTCGCCGCGGCGCTCGCGGGCGCGTCGGTGACGCTCGCGGAGCCGGTGCCGAAGCCCCAGGGCAGTCCGGCCGCGCAGATGGCTCGCGGCATCGAGGTCGCCGCCTCGGTCGTTCGAGATGTCGATGGCGTCCTCATCTGGCCGGCGCGGATGGTCTGGGTCAGCCCCGAGACGGTGACGTCGCTGATCGAGGCCTTCGGAGTCGATCGCTCGACGATGCTCCGGCCGGCGTTCGAGGGCGAGACCGGCTGGCCGGTGCTGCTGCCACGCGAGCGAGCGCCGATGCTCACCTCCGGCGCGCCGGATCGATTACCGGACGATATCCTCGCGGACCTGATCGCCGCGGGGGTGCCGAGCCGCGCCGTCGAGCTTGGCGACCCAGGTGTCATCCACGACGCCGATGTGCCGCGCGATCAGCTGCCCATGTACACCGGCCCCACCGAACCGGCCGCGCCGCATCGTCACGAGTGGGGCGCCGCGCTGGCCGATTCGCCGGAGGATTCACCGCTCGAGGGTCCGGCGCTCGCCCCATATGGCCAGGCCTCGGCCGAGGATCCCGACCAGCCCGGCTAGCGGGCGTTCGCCGCCGCCGCCACGTGCGCCCGATCGTCACCATGTACAGGTGACCGGGGCCACGTCCTTTCGCCACAGCCCAAGGTGGACGTACGACGCCTTGACCACGAGGGTCTTCTGACCCGGCCCTACCTCGCGGGTCCGCAGTAGCTGCGCCTCGAACTGCCCAGGCGCCAATCGCTGCTCGCTGAGCTGGATCCCCCACTGCCAGCTGCCGGTCGACTCCTGTCCGATTTCGTCGGCCATCGCAAGGCTCGGGTAGTCCCGCAACCCGGGATGGATCCCGCCACCGGGCTCCGGTGTCCGGTCGAGGACAAACAGCGGCCGGCCTTCCTCGTCGACCCCGGTCCAGCCGACAACGACAATGTCTATTCCGCTCGGGAGCGGGCTGGTCGATGTCCAGCCCCAGTCGTAGCTCATGGCGATGCTCGGGGGTGGGCCGGACGCCGGAGGACCGCAATCGACATGGAGTGCGGCGCTCAGATCGGGCTCGTGGACGTCGAACGCGCCGCCCCATGCGAACAGCTTGCCGCCGAACGACATCGAGAGGATGAGCGGGACCGCGGCACCGAGCAATGCGGCCGTTCGGCGGTCCCGTCGAGCACGCTGGGCGAGATCACGCCGGCCGAGCCACGCCCACGCCGCCAGGCCGAGATCGAAGGGCAGGACGATCCGGCCAGTGCCGAACGCAACCAAGATCGAATACGCCCCTGAGGCTGCAACGAGGAGGAGCAGCGGGCGGACCAGCGCGACCGCCCATGGCCGGCTGCGGTCGAGGGCCCTCGCCTCGAGGACATAGAGGACGGCGAGCGCCCCAGCCGCGAGGTTGAACATGACCGTGTGGAACGTTGACACCGGCGGGATCGGCGGAAACATGGCGAGGACCATCCCGGCGACCTTGATCGCGGCCAGGATCTTGAGCGCGACCGACGCTCGAGCCTCGAGCGAACCCGCCTCGGGGCCGGCAATCTCCTGGTTGGCGATGCCGGTCATCTGGACTCCGTCGTGCGTCTGAGGGGCGCGGTCGCTCATCCTGGCGCGCGCCGACCGGCCCTGTCGCGAAGCCGCCCGACAGGCACGGTCGCCACCGCGATGCCACCCACCACCAGCGCCACGCCCGCAAGCTGCGCGAGCGACGGCACCTCGGCAAGGAGGACGCGCGCGAGCAGCACCGTCGCCACCGGCTGGGCCAGCAGGATCATGGAGACCAGTGCGGCCGGCAGCCTCGGGAGTGCGACCGAGATGACGAGATAGCCGATCGACTGCGACGTGACGCCGACCAGGACGAGCCAGCCGTGGCTCGGCCAGTGCGGTATCGGATCCAGCTCGCCCAGCAACATGCCGGCGATGATCGCCACGACCGCTGTCGATGCGGTGGCGATCGCGACGGGACCCCCGGGGCGGCGCAGGTCGTTGCTGCCGCGCCGGATGACCAGCAGGTAGCCCGCGTAAGCGAACGCGGTGACGATGCCCAGGCCGACGCCCAGCGGCGGATTGGCGCCGTACGCGCCAGTGCCGACGACGCCGGAGATCAACACCACGCCTACCAGCACGATCGGCAGGGCATAAAGCACCGGCTTCGGTGGCCGCTCGCGGAACGCCAGCCAAGCGACGAACCCGACGATGAGCACCTGGAGATTGCCGAGCACGGTGGCGAGACCCGCCCCGACCGCATCGACCGCGTGGTGCCATGACAGCAGGTCACCCGCGAAGAACACGCCGGCGACTACGGCCAGCCACACCGCGCGACGCGGAAGGGCGCCGAACTGCCGGTGCTCATACCAGCCCACGAGCGCGAGAATCGGCAATCCGTATAGGCATCGGAAGACCGTGGCGGTCGCCGGCGTCACCTCGGCAAAGCGGTAGAAGATCCCCGAGAAGGCGATGCACATGGCGCCGATCAACGCGGCGAGCCGCGGGCGGCGGGCGATCGGCTCGAGGAAGCCGATCCCGATTGGGGCAGCGGTCAGGCGACGGACTCCGGGCTCGGGGCCTCCGGGTTGGACGTTGCCGTGTTCGCCGAACCGACACCGTGCTTCACGCCGACGAACTTGAGGCCGAGCTCTGTCAGCTGCTCGGGCGCGGGCGGCGAGGGCGCCTCGAGCATGAGGTCGGTGCCCGACTGCGTCTTCGGGAACGCCATGACCTCGCGGATGTTGATCTGGTTCGAGAACAAGGCGGCCCAGCGATCGATCCCGAGCGCGATGCCGCCGTGGGGCGGTGCGCCGAATTCGAACGCGTCGAGCATCGCACCGAACTTCTCGTGCATCGCCTCGAGGGTGTGGCCCTGGAGCGCGAGGCTTCGCTCCAGCAGGTCGCGGCGCCAGATCCGGACGGAGCCGCCACCGAGCTCCCAGCCGTTCAGCACGATGTCGTACTGCATCGCCCGGGCGCGGCCCGCAGGATCCTTCGGGGAAGGCCGGTAGGGGTCACCCGTCGCAGTCGCGAGCAGCTCCTCGTCCTCCGGCAGGACGCCCGAGAACGGGTTATGGGTTGCGTGCCAGCGCTCGTTCTCGGCGTCCCACTCATACATCGGGAAGCGGGTGACCCAGCAGTACGCGAGCACGTTCTCGTCGGCGAGCCCGAGCTTCGCGCCGAGCTCCATCCGGAGCTTGCCCAGGACGTCGTTCGCGATCTTCGGCGTGTCGGCGACGATCAGGATGAGATCGCCGGGGCTAGCGCCCGCCGCGGCGACGATCGCTCCAGCCCGGTCCTCGCCAAGGAACTTGACGATCGGGCCCTTGGCCGCGCCCGACTCCTCGACGGCGAGGTGCGCGAGGCCGCCCGCCCCGTAGCGGCGTGCCGTCTCGGCGAGCTCGTCGGTCTCGCGTCGGCTCGCGCCGCCCACCCCGGGCGCGACGATCGCCTTCACGACACCACCCGCGGCGAGAGCCTCGTCGAAGACGCGGAACCCGGAGGCCGCGTTGCCGTCCGCCGAGCTGAGGACGGGAGCGAGATTCACCAACTCCATCGCGAACCGCACGTCCGGCTTGTCGGAGCCGTAGCGGTCCATCGCCTCGGCATACGTCATGCGCGGGAACGGCGAGGCCTGCAGTGGCCGCTCAGGGACGACCGCGCGGGATACCTCTACGAGCATCGCCTCGACGAAGTCCATGACCCCCGCCTCGTCGACGAAGCTCATCTCCAGGTCGAGCTGGGTGAATTCCGGCTGCCGATCGCCGCGGAGGTCCTCGTCGCGGAAGCAACGCGCGATCTGGAAGTAGCGATCGACGCCCGCGACCATCAGGAGCTGCTTGAGCTGCTGCGGGCTCTGGGGCAGCGCGTAGACGTTGCCCGGCTGGAGCCGGCTCGGGACCAGGAAGTCGCGGGCCCCCTCGGGCGTGGCCTTGATCAGGTTCGGGGTCTCGATCTCGAGGAAGTCGGCCTTGTGGTGCGCCTCGCGGATCGCGTGCACGAGCCGTGACCTGAGCAGCATCCGGCGGGCCATCGGCTCGCGGCGCAGGTCGAGATAGCGGTACTTCAGCCTCAGCGATTCGTCGATCTGGGCGTCGGCGTCATTGACGTAGAACGGCGGGGTCTTGGCCTCATTGAGGATCGTCACCTCAGCCGCCTGGAGCTCGACTTCCCCTGTGGGCAGGCGCTTGTTCTCGGTTCCCTCGATTCGCTTCGAAACGGTCCCTGCGACCGAGATCACGAACTCGCCGCGCACGCGAATTGCGCTCTGGTGGGCCGCCGGCGCGTCGTTTCGATCGATCACGACCTGGGTGATCCCGTAGCGGTCGCGGACGTCCAGGAAGATCAATCCACCCTGGTCCCGCCGCCGATTCACCCATCCGGCGAGCCGCACCTCCACACCGGCGTCGGACGCGCGGAGCTCGCCGCAGGTGTGCGTGCGATACAGGCTTACGTGGGTTGCAGCGGCTTTCGCGTCGGTCGTCGGGGACATGGCCCGGGTATGGTATCGAGCAGATGCGTCGCCGGTTCGACGACGCCCTTCGACCGAGGAACCATCGGATGCTTGCCGACTGCCCAGCCCAGGCCGTCCTGCCGACGTCGGATGTCGACGCGCTGCGACCGTTCTACGAAGAGATCCTCGGGCTGACGCCTCTGGCAGTCAGGCCTGGAGCCGTGATCTACGCAGCGGCGGGCGGAACTCGCCTCGTGATCTCGCGCTCCGGCGGCAAGGCGACCGGGGCATTCACGCAGATGTCATTCGAGGTTCGCGACATCGAGGCAGAGGTCGCCGAGCTCCGGGGTCGGGGCGTCGTCTTCGAGACCTACGAGGCGCCGAAAACCACCAACGGCATCGCGCTGATGCCGGCCGGACGAGCCGCGTGGTTCAAAGATCCGGACGGAAACCTCATCGGACTCATCGAGTTCGCCAAACCCGTCTGAGCGCAAATGCATCTTCGCCGCGAAGTCGCGCGGTGCGTGGATGCAGTAGATCCATTCAACCATGGCTCAGGCGTCCTCGCCGGGCGCGTCAGGGCCGGGCGCGCTAACACTGGGCTCTGCAGCGGCGGGTGTCGCGGCGTCGAGACCATGACGGTGGCTCTTCGTGGCACGCTCCAGCTCGCGAGCGAGATCCGCGACGTTTACCGGGCGCTGTGTTCCGGCCTCGAGGTCGCGCAGCTGGACATGCCCGTCGGCCAGCTCGTCGCCCAGGATGACCGCGAAATGCGCGCCGTCACGGGCCGCGGCCTCGAGCTGCTTGCCGAGCTTCCGTGACCCCAGCTCGGCACGTACCCCCAGCCCGGCCCCTCGGAGGTCCGTGGTGATTCGTAGTCGCGTGGCCGAGTCAGCCGGGTCGCTCCCGACCACGACGGCGACTGGCCCCGGCTCCGCGACCACCGCAGCCCCGGCGACATCGAGCGCGAGCAGGACTCGATCGAGCCCGATCCCGAACCCGATGCCGGGGGTGGGCCGGCCCCCGAGCAGCTCGACGAGCCCGTCGTACCGCCCGCCGCCACCGATGGCCGATTGCTGGCCACCCACGCCCGTGGGGTAGGCCTCGAATGCGGTCCGGGTGTAGTAGTCGAGCCCCCGCACCAGGCGCGGCTCGAGCGTGTACGCAACGCCCACCGCATCGAGGTGGGCGCGGACGGCCGCGAAGTGCGCGTCGCACGCGTCGCACAGCCGATCGGTGATCCGGGGGGCGTCCGCGTTCAGGGCGACGACGTGCGGATCCTTTGAGTCGAGAAGTCGGAGCGGGTTGCGTTCGAGCCGCGACCGCTCGACAGGCGGCAGCTCATCGACGTGAGCCCGGTAGTAGGCGATGAGCTCCGCGACGTACGCCGGCCGGCAGGCTGCATCGCCGATCGAGTTCAGGAGGATCGTGACATCGCCCAGTCCGGCGTCACGGTAGAAGCGCGCGGCCAGCTCGATGATCTCCGCGTCGATCGCCGGCCCGGGGTCGCCAATCGCTTCGACGTCGAACTGCCAGAACTCGCGGTACCGGCCCGCCTGCGGACGGTCATAGCGGAACATCGGCCCCGTCATCGTGAGCTTCACCGGCTGCGGCCAGGTCTGCATGCCGTGCTGGACGTAGGCCCGGACGATGCCCGCCGTGGGCTCCGGCCGGAGGGCCCAACGCTCTCCGTCTTCGTCCCGCGGTGCCAGGAGGAAGAGCTCCTTTTCGATGACGTCGGTGACCTCACCGAGCCCTCGCTCGAACACGCCCGCCTGCTCGAACAGCGGCGTCTCGATCGGTCGGTAGCCGTAGCGGGCAGTCAGCGCGCCCGCGATTCGTTCGAGCCGAGCGAACCTCAGCCGCTCGGGCGGCAGAAGGTCGCGGGTGCCCCGTGGGGCTCGAAACGTCGGCATCCGCCGAAGTCTAGCGACGTGGCGGTTCGCCTCGGGGCGTCATGCCCTCCCGGCTACCCGAAGTCGCGCTGGACCGAGCTGACGTCCTTGAGCTGTTCGATTCGGGCGAGCACGCGTGAGAGCTGGCTGACCGAGCCGACCTGGAGCGTCGCTCGCACGATCGCGGTGTGATCCGGCCCGACGGCCACGTCGGCGGCGAGGATGTTGACCTTGGCCTCGGCCACGACCTGGGTGATGTCGCTCAGCAGTCCAGTCCGGTCATAGGCCTCGACGCGGATCGCGATCGGGTAGGTCTGGGCCGGGGCGGCCTCCCACTCGACGTCGATGAGGCGCGAGACCTCGCGCTCGTTGAGGACGGTCGGACACGACCGCAGGTGGACCGTCACGCCCTTGCCGCGGGTGATGAAGCCCTCGATCGGATCGCCCGGGATCGGATGGCAGCACCGCGCGAACCGGACGAGCAGGTCGCCGACGCCCTTGACCCGAACACCGCCGGCGCGTGCCGGAGACGGCGGTGGCGCGATCGTGGGGAGGGTGCTCTGCGTATCGTCGACCACGCCCAACCGCATGACGACCGACTGGGGGCTCACGGCGCCATAGCCGACAGCCGCGAGGAAGTCGTCGAGGCTTTCGTAGTTGAGCTGGCGCGCGACCTCCATCAGCTTTTCCTGGCCGATCGCCGCGGTCGAGGTCCGGGCCAGCCTACGACACTCGCGGTCGAGCGATTCGCGGCCGTGGATGATGTTCTCGTCGCGCTCCTGGCGCTTGAACCATTGCCGGATCTTCTCGCGGGCGTGGGAGGTCCGGACGATGTTCATCCAGTCGCGGGACGGGCCGTGTCCCGCGCGGGTCGTGACGACCTCGACGATGTCGCCGTTCTTGAGCTTCGAATCGAGCGGGACGAGGCGGTTGTTGACCTTCGCCCCGATCGTTCGATGACCGACGTCCGTGTGGATGCGGTAGGCGAAGTCGAGGGGCGTCGCGCCGGCCGGCAGGTCCTTGATGTCACCCTTGGGCGTGAACACGAAGACCTGGTCCTGGAAGATGTCGAGCTTGACCCCCTCGACGAACTCGGTGGCGTCGCTGACGTCGCGCTGCCAGTCCATGAGCTGGCGCAGCCAGGCGAGCTTGGCGTCGTATTCGCGCTCCGCCTTGGATCCTTCCTTGTAGCGCCAGTGCGCGGCGATCCCAACCTCCGAGACCTGGTGCATGGCGTGGGTCCGGATCTGGATCTCGAGGGGCTTGCCGTCCATCGCGATCACGGCGGTGTGGAGCGACTGGTAGAGGTTGTTCTTGGGGACCGCGATGTAGTCGTCGAACTGGCCAGGGATGGGGCGCCAAAGGGCGTGCACGATGCCCAGCGCGGCGTAGCAGTCGCGGACGTCATCGACGAGCAGGCGGATCGCGAAGACATCGTAGATCTCGCCGAACTCAGCGCTCTTGCGCTGCATCTTTTTCCAGATCGAGTAGATGTGCTTGGGCCGGCCCTGGAGGTCGGCATCGATGCCGGCGGTCGTGAGCCTCGGCTTGAGCTCCTCGATCGCCCGATCGATGAACGACTCGCGGCCCTTGCGCCGGGTGTCCAGCAGCTTCGCCAGCTCGCGAAAGCGCGCGGGCTCGAGGACCTTGAAGGCGAGATCCTCGAGCTCCCACTTGATCTGCCAGATCCCCAGTCGCTCGGCAAGCGGCGCGTAGATCTCGAGGGTCTGGCGCGCGATGCGGAGCTGCTTCTCCGGCGGGAGCGCGGCGAGGGTCCGCATGTTGTGGAGCCGGTCGGCAAGCTTGATGAGCACGACCCGGATGTCGTCGGCCATCGCCAGGAACATCTTCCGGATGTTCTCGGCCTGCTGCTGCTCGTGGCTCAGGGTGCTGAACTTGCCGAGCTTGGTCACGCCGTCGACGAGGTGCGCGACCTCGCTGCCGAACCGCTCCTCGATGTCCGAGAGCGCGTACTCCGTGTCCTCGGGCACGTCGTGGAGCAGCGCAGCCTGGATCGCGACCGGGTCGACGCCGAGGTCGACGAGCAGCTGGGCAGCGGCGATCGGGTGCGTGACGAACAGCTCGCCCGAGGCGCGGCGCTGGTCGCCATGGGCCTCGATCGCGAATTCGATCGCTCGGCGGACGGCCTCGACGTCGGCGTCGTCGTCATGGCGAAGGATCGAGGCCACGAGGTGGTCACCGAGGGTCTTGAGGTTCGTCGCCTTCGTTCGGGGCGCCCGGGCGATCGGTGCCGTCGTGCGGGGGGAGTGCCCGTTCCCGTTCTTCGCGTCGATTTGGGCCTTGGCCGGCTTGACGGCGCCGGTGGCCTTGGTTCGCGCCTTGGTCGGAGGCGAGCCGTCAGCGCTTCCGGGCGCGGCGCGGCGCGACGTCCGCGCCGGGTGCGCGGCCGGGACGATCTCGGCGGGCCGCTCGGCCCGCGTACGCTGGGCCACCATCGTGCGTAAAGTCTAGCAGTGGCCCTGAACGCCTCTGGTCATGTCGCTGATGCAAAGCCGCCCGAGACGAGCTGCGCCTCTGCCACCCCGTGCTCGGACCAGGCCTCCGGGCCAGACGGGCCCATATTCCAGGTTTCGTGACCCTTGCCGGCGAGGAGGACGATGTCGCCGGGCTGGGCGCGGCGAAAAGCCTCGCCGATGGCCTCGCGGCGATCGCCGATCACGAACAGATCGTGGTCGCGTCGCTTGCCCGCCGATTCAGCGCCGGCCGCAATCGCCTCGTAGATCTGCTTCGGGCTCTCGCCGCGCGAATCGTCCTCGGTGACGATCACCACGCGGCTTCGCTTCGCGGCGGCCTCGCCCATGAGGGGCCGCTTGCCGACGTCGCGCTCGCCGGACGCGCCGAACACGCTGATCACGCCTCGACCGGGCCCGGCAAGCAGCTCGAGCTCGCGGAGGACGGCGTCGAGCGCGCCTGGCGTGTGGGCGTAGTCGATCACGACCATGAACGACTGGCCGAGGTCGACGCGCTCCATCCGGCCTGGAACGCCCGTGACGGCTTCGAGCGCCGCCGAGACCGCGTCCAGATCCAGGCCCAGACCGTGCGCCAGACCGAACACGGCCATCGCGTTGTGGGCGTTGAACGTGCCAGGCAAGCGCAGCTTCAGCGTCCGCGATGTTCGACCGACCTGGACCTCGACCCGCGAGCCGCGCGGCTTGGCAACGAGATCGCGCAGCCGGACGTCCGCTTCGAGGCGGGTTCCGTATGTCACAGGTAGCGCCTTGGCGCCCCGTGTCGCGTCGATGAACGAGTTCGCGTGGGCATCGTCGGCGTTGATGACACCGACCCCGGGCCGACCCGACTTGGCATGCTGCGGCAGCCGCTCGAACAGGCTGACCTTGGCCCAGCGGTAGGCGTCGAACGTCCCGTGGAAGTCCAGGTGCTCGTGGGAAAGGTTGGTGAAGATCGCCGCGTCGTAGTCGACGCTCGCGACGCGATCCGCCGCAAGGCCGTGGGAGCTCGTCTCGATTACCACCGCCTGCTCGCCCGCAAGCACCATCTCGCGGAGGATCCGCTGGAGGTCGAGCGCGGCCGGCGTCGTGTTGGGCTCCTCGTTGCGGATCAGCTGCTTGCCGACCCTGATGCCGACCGTGCCGATCAAGCCGGTCGCGATTCCCGCGCCCGCGAGCCCCGCCGCGGCGAGAAACGAGGTCGTGGTCTTGCCGTTAGTGCCCGTGACGCCGACGGTAAGCAGCTCGCGACTCGGGTCGCCGTACCACCACGCTGCGGCGGAGGCGAGACTCGCCGCTCCCCTGTCGACGATCAGCTGGGGAACCGGCAGCCCAGCGACGGGATTCTCGACGGCCACGGCCGCGGCGCCGCGCTCGACGGCCTCACCGACGAAATCGTGGCCATCGACGCGAAGTCCCTTGACCGCCACGAAGAGGTCGCCGGGCTCGACCTTGCGGGAGTCGTCGCGAACCCCGCTGATCTTGATGACGTTCGCTGCATCAGCAGGCCTGGGCCCGCCGAGAGCGCTGGGCGCGACCGGGGCTCGGAGGAGCCGGCCTTCGGCCCGCCATCGATCGAACAGCGCCGCGAGCGGCCGCGGCGATTCGAGGGCGTCAGCCATCCGACCCCGGTCCTGGTGGGAGTGCCAGGTTCTCGCCGCGGATTCGGCGGCGCGCGGCGCGGAACAGCTGCCGGCCACGTTCGGCCGCCCGGAACGCCGTCGCCCCGATCGGCGAAAGCGCGAGATCCCACGCGCCGATGTAGGTCACCTCGCGGCCCCCGAAGCCAGCCTTGAAATGGTCGATGCCGGTGCCGATGAGGCCCCACATGTCGTAGGAGGTTGCGCCCTGATCGCGCGAGGTCCGGATGGCCTCCCACTTGAGCAGGTAGTTCGCTCGAGACTCCGCGCCGGCGTCGGTCATGCCGCCGTACGGCTCGACGACGCGCGTGCCGCAACGGACCAGCAGGAGGACGGCCTGGGTCTCGCCCGAGGCATCGTCCGCGAACAGCAGCCGGCTCTCGCCAGTCGGGGCGAACGCCTCCCAGACCTCGCGGAACGTGGCCGCGGACCGCAACGGGAGCGCGGTCCGCTTCGAGACATCTCGCATCACGCGATGGAACGTGTCGAAGGCGTCCGTCTCGACAGTCGGATCGACGTCGCGCACGACGATGCCGTTCGAGCGCGCCTTGTTCACGTACTGGCGCCACTTCTTGCGGAGATCGGACCAGAGCGCCGATTCCTCGAGGCGCAGGTCGACGATCCGCGTCCGATGCGGCTGCATGTCGGGCGCGCGGCGCCATCGCATGGACTTGAGAACCTCCTCGACCGGTAGCTCGTGGGCTTCGCCATTCGGTCCGTGGTCCAGCACGAACATTGTCCCCTCTTCGACCTCGGGGTCGATCCGGACGATCGCCGTGCCGGCGAGAGGACCCCCTTCCTGGACCGCAAGGTGGAGGAGCACGGTGAGCTCGGGGAGGGTCCGGAAATTCCACTCCGCGGGGATTGGGCCCCGCGGCGCGTAGCCGAATCGCCACGGCGTGAAGGGAATCGGGCGGGTCAGCAGCTGCCCGCCGAGCGTCTGGTTCTCGCCTCGCTTGCCCGCCGCGTCCCCGACCAGCACGGACGACCAGCCCGTCGAGGCCTTCACGCGGGCCCAGGCCGACGTCTGGAGATAGGTCGCACGGTCACTCGACCGGACGAATGCGTCCCAGGTGTCCGCCGTCCAGCTGGGCTGATGCGCCTCGACCGGACCCGTGCCGAACTTCATCGCTTTGACCTTGCTCGCGTTCATCTGCGCAGCACGCGCGCGGCGACGCGGCCGGCCAGGTAGCCCGTCGGGTTCAGGACGCGCTCGTGCGCCCCGGGCAGCTCGACCCAGTCGGCGCCGAACGAGCGTTTGTGCTGGTACAGCCCGAACATCTGCTCACCTTCCCTGGGTTCGTGGCGCGCCCCCGCGACATCGACCCCTCCGAGATCCATCTCGTCCGCACTTTCGCGGATCGCCAGCTGGATGGCCCGCCAGCGCAGCAGGTGGAACGCCCCGGGGTGCTTCTCCCGCGCGTCGGGTCGATCGCCCGATAGCGCCGTCGAGAGCCGCCCGCCGTGGCGATAGAGCATCAGCCCGGCGACCGGCGCGACCTCTCCGCCATCGTCGGTCGCCAGGAGCAGCACCAGATGGCCGGCTGCGAACGCACGCCTCGTCCAGTCGAGAAAGGATTCCTTCGAGCCGAGCGTGAAATGCCGCCGGTCCGCCGTCTGCGTCGCGAGGTCGTGGAAGCGGCCGAGCGCGACCTCGATCGATTCCGTCGGCGGCTCGAAGTCCGCGTACGCACCGGGCTGCTGCGAGCCGTCGTGCGCCGCCGGGTCGTGGCGGACGATGCCGAGCCCATCGCGCTCGGCCTTGTGGAGCCGCTGCCGGGTCGACTTGGAGATGTTCTCGAGGGCGGCATCGTCGTCAGCCTCCGGTCCGAGCCCGACCGAGAGGCGATGCCGCGACGGCTGGATCTCCTCGATCGCTCGATAGCCGAGATCCTCGATCCGCTCTCGATAGCCCTGCGCCGGGACCTCCGCGTCCGAGGCGACGACGTCGACATCCTGCCCCGCCAGCCAAAGGGTGACGCCCTCGAGCCGGGCGATGGCATCCTCGACACCGGCTGTGGGCACCGGACCGCGCGGAACGTATGCGCTGGCGCCACCGACGACCGGCCACGGCCGGAGGAGCGCGAGGACCGCCGAGCCGTCACCCCCGATGAGGTAGCGCGGCTGCCAGCCCTTCGTGGCTCGATGGTCGGCCCAGGCGCGCGACTGCAGGACGTGCCCGCCGGCGACGCGCACCGTCAGGTCGTCCCACCGCTCGAGCTCGTCCGGCTGGGCCTCGCGGTACTCGGTCACGTCGCTACGGTACGGCCGCAGGCGGGGTCCGTCGCGTCACGAACGGCCGCGTCGCCGTACCAGGTCGACGATGATCGCGACCATCGTGTTGAGCTCGCGGATCCGCAGGAGCGCGGTGAGCGCCAGGTAGGCGCCGCCACCGGCCAGTGTCGCGAGGACCGCCCGCGCGAACACCTGGAGCTTGCCCACGTCGTCTGGGCCGGCCGCCGCTAGCGGCACGGGCGAGACGATCTGCAGCACCAGGTACGCGACAGCGGCCGCGGCGGCGGCGGCGATCACGCAGCGGATCACGACCGAGCCAAGACCCGCGAGGTCCAGCGCCGGTTCGCGACGCTTGAGCCAAAGCAGGAGCACGATCGCCTCGCTCCAGGCCGCGACCGCGATGGCAAGGCCAATCGCCGGCAGCCCCAGCGAGCCCACCAGCGCGATCGCCACCACACTGTTGATCGCCACCGCGAGGACCGCGGCGACCATCGGCGTCCGGGTGTCGTGCCGCGCGTAAAAGGCCCTGGCCAGCACTGCGATCGCGCTGTGGGCGGTCAGCCCGATCAGGAACAGCAGCAGCGTGTCGGCCGTGAGCTGGACGGCGGCTTCCTCGAATCGGCCGTAGCCCAGCAGGAGCTCGACGACGTGAACCCGGAGCACCATCCCCAGCGTCGTGATCGGGAGCATCACGAAGGCCAGGATCCGAAGCGACCGGCCGAGGATCTCCAGGTAGTGACCGGTCCGGCCGACTGCGAGCTCGCGGGCCATCGACGGGAAGATCACGATTCCCAGCGGCGTCCCGATCACGCCCAGCGGGATCTGGAGCAGCGAGAATGCGATGGTGTAGGCCGAGACTGCGCCCACACCCAGTCCGGACGCCAGCGCGGTCATCACGACGAACGTGATCTGGGTCACCCCGAGCCCGATGACCCGCGGCCCCATCAGCGCCAGGGCGCGTCTCGCCTGGTCGTCGCTGAGGTCGATGCGAGCGACCCAGCGATAGCCGATGCGGGCGAGCGGCGGGATCTGCACGAGGAAGTGCCCGAGCGAGCCCGCCACGACACCGAAGGCGAGCCCCGTGACGCCCAGGCTCGGTGCGAGGACCACAGCGGCGCCGATGATCGCCAGGTCGTAGACGACCGGTGCAAGGGCTGACGCCCCGAACCGCTGCGTCCCGTTCAGCGCCGCCGTCGCCACCGCGCCGAGTGCCAGGAACATCGGCGCGAGCAGCATCAGGCGCGTCAGGTCGATCGTCCGCTCGAGCTGGGCGCCCTGGAAGCCCGGCGCGATGAGTGGCACGAGGGCGGGCGCCGCCGCGAACGCGACGACGGCGAAAGCCAGCAGCCCGACGAGCATGAGGTTGGCGAGGGTCGAGACGACGCGCCAGGCGCGTTCGCTCTCGCCCTTGGCGACCAGGCCCGCGATCAAGGGCACGAGCACCGAGGCGATCGCGCCGGCCGCGACGAGCTGGAAGATCAGGTCCGGGATCCGGAAGGCGGCGAAGAACGCGTCGAGCTCGGGACCGGCCCCAAAGGTCGTGCCGATGACCACGACCCGGATGTAGCCGAGGATGCGGGCGACGAGATAGACGCCGGCAACGACGAGGCCCGCGCGCGCCAGGGCGCGCGCCGTCGTAGGAGCGGAGAGGTCCTCGATCGACGCCTCCGCGTCGGGCTCGATCACGCCCGTCCGGTCACGGGCGCGGCACGGCCCTGGAAGCGGGCCCGCGGGTGAGCGTCGACATAGGCGGCACGGAGACGGGCGGCCGACACGTGGGTATAGACCTGCGTCGTGGCCAGGCTTTCGTGCCCGAGCAGCTCCTGGACGACTCGCAGGTCGGCGCCCCCGTCGAGCAGGTGCGTCGCGAACGAGTGGCGCAGCGTGTGGGGCGAGACCCCTTCGGGCAGGCCCGCGATCCGGCAGAGTCGATCGATCCGATAGCGCAGCCCGCGAACGCCGAGCGGACCGCCCCCCTGGTTCAGGAAGATCGCGTCCGGCTCGGCCCCGGCGTCATCGCGACGCGCGATGAGCTCCGCCCGGGCACTCTCGAGATAGGCCTCGACGGCTGCGATCGCCGGCCGGCCGAGCAACCCGATCCGCTCCTTGCGACCTTTGCCGAGGACCCGGATCTCGCCCCGGCTGAGGTCGAGGCTGGAAAGCTCGGCTCCAGCGATCTCGCTGATCCGCAGGCCGGCGGCGTAGGCCACCTCGACGAGCGCGCGGTCGCGAATGGCGATCGCATGGGCGACCGGCGACGGGCTTCGGCGCCCTGCACCTGTCCGACGTGAGGCGTTCGGTCGCGGTGAGGCCTTCGGTCGCGGTGAGGCGCCCGTCCGCGACGAGTCGCCCGTCCGCCCTGCGTCGCTGGCCAGCTCGTCCTCGTCGATCGCGGCGAGCAGGCGCTCGATCTGCTCGACTTCGAGCACGCGGGGCAGGCGCCGGGACAATCGTGGCGTGGCGATCGCGCCCCAGGGATCCCCGGCGGCGAGGCCGGCCCTGGCGGCGAATCGGTGGAACGAGCGGATCGCCCCGAGCCGCTGGCTGACCGAGCTGCGCGCGCCGGAGCCGACGAGCTTCGCGAGGTAGGCCCGAAGGTCGGCCCGGGCCGGCGCGCGCCAATCGGCGCCCCGCGCCCCCAGCCATGCCAGGTACGGCCTGACCGCGGTCGTGTAGGAGCGGATGGTGTGCTCGGACGCGTCCCGCGCTCGCAGGCCGAGCAGGAAGCGTTCCAGCGCGGCTTCGGCGCCAGCAGCGGCTCCCACGGTGGCGCTCGATTTCACGCCACTCGGCGTCGTCGAGCCGTCGTGCGCGTTGCCCGCTCGCGTCGTGCCGGCAGTCGTCGCCACGGCAGCAAGCCCGTTTGCCGCGTGCGGCTCACGTTTTCGCTGGCGCTCGGCTCGTCCGTCCGCCGCGCCGCAGGCCCCGCGGGCCAGCGCTCGGCCGGCCGCCACTCGATCGCCCGCCGCCGGGCCGCCCGCCGGCGCGTCGAGCCGGCGCGAGTGCCTCGGGATCGGGCGGGCCACCCGGCAGCCGAAGGCCGACCGGCGACATGCCGTCGGGGACCTCGATGGCCGCCCCGCACTTGAGGCAGCGAACGACATCGCCAAACGTGGCGACGGGTCCGTCGTCCGTGTCATGGAGCGCGCCGATTGGCTCATGATTCGTCGTGTAGTCGCACCTGGGGTAGTTCGAGCACCCCCAGAAGACGTTGCCGGTGCGGCGGGCGCGACGCACGACGAGCTTGCCGTCAGCGTTCTTCGGGCAGACGACATCGAACGGGAGGGGCGGCGGCGGCTCGGGTCCCTCGCGCTTGATGTAGCCGCAATCGGGGTAGCGGTCGCAGCCGACGAACGGCCCGAACTTCCCGCGCTTGCCGACGAGCGTGCCGATGCCGCATTCCGGGCAGGTCTCGCCTTCCCCGGCCTGGGGCGGCGCCTCGTCACCGGGCAGGGGGCGTGATTCCTTATGCTCCGGGTACAGGGAGCAGGCCAGGAATCGGCCGTTCCGGCCGAGCCGGATGACCATCGGGTGCCCCAGCGAGCAGACCTCGTCCGAGGCCTCCGTCGTGAAGTCGCGCCGCTTCAGCTCGCGGCGCTTCTCCTCGACCCGTAGCCGGAGCGGCTCGTAGAACGCCTCGAGCAGCGGGACCCAGGCGCGTGTGCCGTTCGCGACCTCGTCGAGCTCCTCCTCCATCCGCGCGGTGAACTCGAGATCGACATAGTCGCCGAAGTGCTCGACGAGCAGGTCAATCACGATCCCCGCGACCTGTTCGGGGTGCAGCCGGCGCTCCTCGATCCGGACGTAACCCCGATCGACGATCGTGGAGATCGTCGCCGCATACGTCGACGGCCGCCCGATCCCGTGCTCCTCGAGGGATTTGATGAGCGACGCTTCGGTGAACCGGGGCGGGGGCTCCGTGAAGTGCTGGGTCGTGGTGATGTCTTTGACGGTTGTTTCGTCGCCCTCGGTGAGTGCGGGGAGCCGACCCTCTGCGTCGTCGTCGCCTGGCTCGGTGCCATTCCGGCTCTCGTCGCGGCCCTCGTCACGACCCTCGGTGTAGACCCGCGCAAAGCCGTCGAAGAGGGTCCGGGTCGCCGACGCGCGCAACTCGTACGGCCCGGCCGCGAGCTCGGCGGTCGTGATCTCGAGCTCCTTCGCCTCCATCTGGCTCGCCAGGGCACGCTGCCAGATGAGCCGGTACAGCCGCAGCTCCTCGGGCTTGAGGAAGCCGGCGAGGGAGTCCGGGTCACGTCCGAACGACGTCGGCCGGATCGACTCGTGGGCCTCCTGGGCGCCCTTCGACTTCGTCTTGTAGACCCGGCCCTTGGGCATCGTGTACGGCTCGCCGTAACGTGCCCGGATGACATCCCGCGCCTCGCCCATGGCCTCGCCGGCCATCGCGACCGAGTCGGTCCGCATGTACGTGATGAGGCCGACGTGCCCGTCGGGCGTTTCGGTGCCCTCGTACAGGCGCTGCGCGATCGACATCGTCCGCTTCGGGCTGAAGCCGAGCTTGCGGCTCGCCTCCTGCTGCAGGGTCGAGGTCGTGAACGGCGGCGCGGGGCTGCGCTTCTGGGTCTTGGTGGCGATCGAGGTGACCTTCGGTTGCAGGTCACGCAGCGTGCTTGCGTGGCGCTCGGCGGTCTCACCGTCGCCGACCTCCAGCGGCTTGCCCTCGATGCGGACGAGCTCGGCCTCGAAGGTGTCGCCGGCCTTCGTGGCCAGCAGGGCGCGGAGGCTCCAGTACTCCCGCGCGACGAAGGCATCGATCTCGCGCTCCCGCTCCACCACCAGACGGACGGCCACGGACTGCACCCGGCCCGCCGACAGGCCGCCGCGGACCTTGCGCGAGAGGAGCGGGCTGAGCGTGTACCCGACGAGGCGATCGACGATCCGGCGCGCCTGCTGGGCATCGACGAGGTTGGTGTCGATGGCTCGGGGATTGGCGAAGGCGGCCTTGATCGCGCGTTCGGTAATCTCCGAGAACGTCACTCGGCGGGTCTTGGAAGCTGCGACGTGCGCCGCCTCGGTGACGTGCCATGCGATCGCCTCGCCCTCGCGGTCGAGGTCCGTCGCGAGATAGACGGTGTCGGCCGACTTTGCGGCCTTCTCGATGTCGGCGACCTGCTTGCGCCGGTCCTCGGCGATGACGTACTCGGGCGCGAAGCCGTGCTCGACATCCACACCGAATTTGCCCTTGCCGGGATTGTCGGGCAGGTCCCGGACGTGGCCGTAGGAAGCCAGGACACGGTAATCAGAGCCGAGATAGCGCTCGATCGTCCGTGCCTTGGCTGGCGACTCGACGATCACGAGGTGCTTCGGCATCGGGGCGGAGTATACGCACGGTCTCCTTATCGCCCGATCACTCGCCGATCACCGGCAGGTCGATACGGGCGCCGGGACGCGCGGTTCAGGCCTCCCGGACGCGGCGCAGGAAGTCCTCGTCGATCTCGAGATCCTCGGGCTCTGCGGGCGCGGCGCCGGCCGACGACGCCCCCTCGCTGGCCTCGCTCCCGGGCTGGAGGATCTCCAGGAACCGGATTCCGAGCATCGGGAACACGAACGTCGAGCTGGTGAAGTCGATGAAGACCGGCTTCTTGCCGTCGATGGTTCGGATGTTCGTGCAGATCACGGCGATGTCGCCCGGCGACGGCGTCTCGATCAGGTCGACCGACAGCGGCTGGTCGTTGGTGAGGTGAAGGATGGCCCGGATCACGGCCGGGACGATAGCACGCCACCGCGACGCGTCCGACGAGCGTGCCCGCTAGGCAGCAACCGGGTCGGCTGCCGCGAGCGGCCCGGCCGGCTCATAGCGCCCGTGCGCGGCCCGAATGAGCCCGATCGCCTCGAGCCGGGTCAACGCTCCCAGCACCCCACCGATACTGAGGCGGGTGACGGCGACGAGCTCGTCCACCGTCACCGCACCCCGGACGAGGGCATCCGCAACGGCTCGATCCACCGGTCCGCGGCCCGCCAGCACGGCCGCCGCCGACGGGAGATCCACCGTCGATCGGACCACGACGCCGTCCCTGGTCCGGGTGGCTCGAGACAGGCCGGCCGCCGCGCTCAGACCGAGGTCGTCGAGGAGCTGGGGCAGGCCAGACACGATCCGCGCCAGCTCGGGCCAGTCACGCAGGAAGCCATTGCACCCGGCCGAGGTGGTGGCATCGATCGAGCCCGGCACGACGAAGCACTCGCGGCCCTGCTCCAGGGCCCACGAGGCGGTGACGAGCGCCCCGCTGCGGGCCCCGGCCTCGACCACGACGACGGCATCGGCCGCCCCGCTGATGAGCCGGTTCCGCTGGGGAAAGGTGCCCTTGGACGGCTCGACGTTCGGGGCGTACTCGGAGACGACGGCGCCGCCCGCGCCAACGATGGCGTCGGCGAGCCGGTCATGCGCCCGCGGATAGAGCCGGGCGTGGCCACCGCCGATGAAGGCCACGGTCGGGCCGCGCTCGGCGACGACCGCCGCCTGGGCCGCACCATCGATCCCGACCGCCAGCCCCGAGACGACGGTCGCACCGGCTCTCGTCAACGCGGCGCCGATCCGGCTCGCGATGCGCCGGCCCGCCGGGCTCGGTCGCCGCGTTCCCACGACCGCCACGACATGCTCGCCGGCCAGCGAGCTGATCGAGCCCCGCACGAACAGCGCCGGCGGCGGGATTTCGATCCCGAGCAGACGGCGCGGGTACTCCGCGTCTGGCGGCGCGACCACTCGCAGCTCCAGCCGCTCGACCTGGGACATGATCGCGTCGGCGTTCGCGGTCGCATCGACGATCGCGCGGGCCACATCCGTCGGCATGGGACGCCAGCCGTCATCCGGCGACCGGCTCGCTTCGACCAGCACGTCCACCGCGTCACGGTCCCCTGCCCGCGCGACGATCGAAGCCGGCGAGCCAAGCCGCCCCACGAGCCGACCGAGCGTCAGCGGGCCAAGGCCGTGGACGGACAGGAGGACCGCGAGCGCCTCCCGGTCCGCGTCTGACATGCCGCTGCCGGCCAGGCCTCGCTCGGGCGACGTGCGCGCGGAAGGCGCCATCGGAGGGTCAGAGGGATCGCCCCGACCCCCGCCCGAATCCTCCGGCCCGGCACCGACGCCCAGCATCCTCAAACCGCCAGGGCCACGGACGGCCGGCCCGACGGCGGACGCCATCGGGCGGCCTCCTCGAGGTGTTCGATCTCGACCGCGGTCGACGAGGCGAGATCGGCGACTGTCCGGGCGACCCGCAGGAGCCGCTCCGTGCCGCGTCCCGACAGCTGTTCGGCATCGGCGAGGTCCGCGAGACGGCGGGTGGTGATCGGGCGGAGGCTGGCGATCGCCCGTAGCCCTCGCCCGCCGATACGCGCATTGAGCTTCCCGCCGAGCCGCGCCTGCTGGATCGCCCGTGCGGCCGCGATTCGCGCCGCCACGATCGACGACGCCTCGGGGTCCGGACCCTCGACCATTGCGGCGGCCTTGATCCGTGCCAGCGTGACCCACACGTCGATCCGATCCCGGAGCGGCCCCGAGATCCGGCCGACATACCGCTCCGGCACGCCCTGGCCGCAGATGCACTTTTCATCATCGCCGGCATTGCCGCACGGGCAGGGGTTCGTCGCGGCGACCAGCTGGAAGCGGGCCGGCAGCATCGCCGCGCCGGAGGCACGGACGATCGACACACGACCGTCCTCGAGCGGCTGCCGGAGCGCCTCGAGCACATCGCGCGAGAACTCCGTGAGCTCGTCCAGGAACAGGACCCCGCCATCTGCGCGAGTGATCTCGCCGGGCCGCGGGCCCTGGCCACCGCCGACGATTGCCGCATACGAGCTCGTGTGGTGCGGCGCCCGGAATGGCGGCGTCCGGACAAGGGCATGCAGCGGCCCTTCGCCCGACACCGAGGCCACGATCGTGGCTGCCAGCGCGTCCTCGTCCGACAGCGGCGGCAGCAACGCCGGGATGGTCCGGGCGAGCATCGTCTTGCCCGTGCCGGGCGGCCCGATCATGAGCAGGCCGTGGCCGCCCGCGAGCGCGACCTCGAGCGCCCGACGCGCCTCGATCTGGCCGCGAACGTCGGCGAGATCCGGCGGGGCCAGTAGCGGCGCCAGGCTCAGCGGGATCCTCGTCAGCGACGTACCAGCGGTCGGGGCGAGCTCGACCCGCGCAGGCTGCGTCGGGCCGGCTCGACGCCTCGATCGCAGCGCATCGACCGCCTCCGAAACGGTGGCAGCCGCGACGATGTCGAGCCCCTCGACCAGGCGCGCCTCGTCCGCGCCGTCCGCCGGCACGATGACTCTTCGCACCCCGCGGCGCGCCAGCGCCGCGACCATCGGCAACAGCCCGGGCACCGGCCGAATCTCGCCGCCGAGCGAGACCTCGCCGATCAGCGCCGCACGCCCGACGCGTGCCGTGAACTGCTCCGATCCGATGAGAATCCCGATGGCGATCGCCAGATCCGCCGCCGAGCCCGTCTTGGGCACGTCGGCGGGCGCGAGGTTGACCGTGATGCGCCGCGGCGGATGGACGAATCCGGCGTTCCTCAGCGCGCCGCGGACGCGCTCCCGCGCCTCGCGGATGGACGCGTCACCCAGGCCCACGATCGTGAATCCGGGCAGCCCGGGCGCGACGTCGACCTCGACGCGGATGACTCGCCCGTCGAGCGCCACGAGCGTTGCGGAGAGCAGGGTCGCGAGCACGTGCCCACGCTACGCAGCGCGGCTTACCTGCCGCTCACCTCGCCTTGTCGCACCGGCGTCGCTGGATGATTCAGCGCGTCCCGCCGGCTTAGCGCGCCCGGACGGCTCCCGCGCGTGAGCCGGCGGCGCCGGCCGTGGCCGCAACCGGTGGGACGAAGGTCGCATCGATCGCCTGGGCCAGCTCGACGATCTCCTTGGACAACGGCGAATCGGGTTTCGAGTAGGCGAACGGCGAGCCCGTGTTCTGGGCCGAGATCGCGATGCGGTACTCGTTGGTGATCTTCGTCTCGAACTCGCGCTTGAGCGCGCTCTCGGCGGCGCCGACGCTGATGCCCGTGAACGCGTTCGAGCGGTTGAGGACCAGCTTGAGCCGCTTCGGGTCGAAGCCGACCTTGCGCAGCGCCTCCAGGACGAGCCGCACGTTTTTGAGGCACGACAGGTCGGCGGTCATGACGATGTGGACCTCGTCCGCATGGTCGAGGACCGACAGCACCAAGTCACCGAGGCGCTTGTCGACGTCGATGACGACGTAGTCATAGAGCGACCGGAGCATGGCCAGGATCGCGGCGAGGTTCTCGGGCGTGACGAGGTCGGCCTCCTCCGGGCTCGTTGGCGCGAGCAGCAGGTCGACCCCCGAATCGTGCTTCAGCATTACCGACTTCAGGATCTCCGTGTCGAGCTGCGGCGCGGCCATCAGGTCCGTGACGCTCTTGCGGTCGTTGCCGAGGTCGAGGAACACCCGGTGGTCGCCGAACTGGAGGACGGCATCGACGAGCGCGACCTTGCGATCGAGCTCGGTGTGCAGGGCGATCGCGGTGTTGATCGCGATCGTCGTCGCGCCGACGCCGCCCTTGGCGCCGTAGAAGGCGATCATCTTGCCGAGCGGTGGCCGGCCGCGGGTGCCGCCCTCGTGGGGCCCGAAGCGCGACAGCAGCCCACGCATCCGGGCCAGCAGCTCCGCCTGGTGGAACGGCTTGACGAGGTAGTCGTCGGCGCCGGCGCGGAGACCGCGAACCTTCTGCTCGACCTCCTTCTCGGAGGTCAGCATGATGATCGGGACGTGATTCTTGCCGCCCTCCTCGGCCCGGATCCGCTCCGCGACCGCGTAGCCGTCGAGCTTCGGCAGGCTGACGTCGAGCAGGATCAGGCCCGGCGCCTCGGACTGCCAGAGCTTCAGCGCCTCCTGCCCGTCCCCCGCCACGACGACCGTATAGCCGGCCTGCTTCAGGGTGTACTGGAGGAGGCGCTGGACGTTCGCCTCGTCATCGACGACCAGGATCTTGGTCATGCCACTCCCCGTGTGGTTACTCGGCAGAGGCGCGCGAGCCGCTTGGCCCCATGCCCCGATTGACGTAATACGTGAACGGCTCGGCCAGCCGGATCAGCTCGGTCGGGATGATGAACTTGGTCGCCGGGCTGGCCCCGAGCGACTTTAGGGCCTCGAGATACTGCAGCGCCATGGTCTTTTCGTCGACAGCATTCGCGGCACTGAAGATCCTGGTCAGCGCTTCGCTGAAGCCCTCGGCCCGCAGGATTGCGGCCTGGCGCTCGCCCTCGGCCTTCAGGATCTCGGATTGCTTCTGGCCCTCGGCATTGTTGATCGCGGCCTGGCGATTGCCTTCGGATTCGGTGATCACCGCGCGGCGTGTGCGTTCGGCCGAAAGCTGCCGGTTCATGGCTTCCTGGACGTCACGCGGCGGCGTGATCTCGCGGATCTCGACCGTCGTGACCTTGCCGCCCCAGCGCTCGGTCACCTCATCGAGCTTGACACGGAGGACCTCGTTGATCTGCTCGCGCTTCGAGAGGACCTCGTCAAGGAGGATGTCGCCGATGACCGCGCGCAAGGTCGTTGTCGCAACGCCCTGGAGCGCACCGGCGAAGTTGGTCACGTTGACGACGCTCTTCAGCGGATCGCTGATCCGCCAGTAGATCAGGAAATCGACATTGATCGGCGCGTTGTCCTTCGTGATCGTCGTCTGGCTCGGAACCTCGATGAACTGCTCGCGAGTGTCGACGATCTTCGGTGACCAGATGAACGGGACCAGGAAGTTCAGTCCGGGGCCTCGGACCCACTCTTCACGCGCCTGGCCGAGGCGATACACGACCATCATGTAGCCCTGTCGGACGACGCGAACCGAGAGGTACAGGATCACCAGGATCGCGACGAGGATGAACGCGGCGGTCGCCAGAATGATTACGAGATCCACCGATTACCTCCGATCCGCGCCGCGCGGGCTTCGCCGCG
>JBBQFS010000020.1:0-26493 GCA_038322255.1 Candidatus Limnocylindrales bacterium
AGGTGGGCTGCCTCCCCGTCGCTCAGTTCACGGACGAAGAGTTCGGCCCGGCGGGCCATCGCCACCTCCTGCGCCTCGGTCGTCTGGACCTGGGAGTGCGAGTGCGATTACCTACCGAACATTATGAATCAGGGCACTAGCGAGGCGTCGCCTCGGTCCTCGGAGGGCGAGCGGCCATCGAGGCTTGGGGTTGCCAACATTGGATGATCCGCGCTGGGAAGCCGGAATGCCCGTCCTGGACCGACAGCCGATCGGGGGCCAGCGCGGCCCGGATCGGATCCCCGAGGTCGCGCCCACGCCGCTCCAGCGCCACTACATCAACCTCTCGGCGATCGCCCTCGTCGCGGGTGCGGTCGGGATCACGATGGTTGAGGCCGGGACGCCCCTCGCCAGCCCGATCGTCAAGCTCTGCGCCATCGTTGCCGCCCCCATCTTCGTGATCACGACGGCCGATGCCGGGATCCGCTTCTGGCGCAGCGCCGGGGCCTGGATGCCGATCAACCGCCCTCGCGGTCTGTTCCGGCTGACGTGGGTCGGGGCGGCGCTCCTGGGGATCGCCGTGGCGATCGGGGCGGCAAGCCTCATTCTGGCGGCGTGACCTTCGACCGCGGACCCGACGGGCGCTCGACGAGCCTGCCATCGGGCGGCGGCGCGCCGGATTGGCTGGCGGCGACGCTCCGCCACTGCCCGAGCTGCGGCACTCGCCTCGAATTCGGGCCGCTCGCGGGCGAGGACCGCGATCGTCACGCCTGCCCGGCGTGCGGTCACATCGTCTACCTCAACCCCCGCCTGGTGACGACGACCTTTCCGGTCACCGATGCCGGCGAGATCGTGCTCATCAAGCGCGGATTCGAGCCCGGACGAGGCCGCTGGGCCCAGCCCGGTGGCTTCCTCGAGATCGACGAGACGGCGACCGAAGGTGCCATCCGCGAGACCCACGAGGAGACAGGGCTGGTGGTCGCGCCCGGCGAGATCATCGGGCTGTATGCCCGGCTCGAGGCCGCCGTCATCGTGCTCGCCTACGAGGCCCGGATCGTGGGCGGCCAGATGCAGACGAGCCCCGAGGCGCTGGAGATCCGGCCGTACGCACCGGAAGCCATCCCGTGGCCCGAGATTGCCTTCAGCACCACGTGGTGGGCGCTCGACGACCTGCTGGCTCGTCGATGGCCTCACCTGCGGGCACCTCGAGGAGGCCCCCCGGGGCCCTCCAGGTAGCAGGATCCAGCCGAGCGCGCCTCAGGCCGCCGGCGGGGAAACGGGGCGCCGAACCTGGGCCACGATGCCGCCGTTGCCGTCGTATGCGGCGATGCCGACCCACAGCGGACCTTTACCGCGGAATGCCGTCAGGTCGAACTCGGCTGTGAACGCCGGCGCGAGGATCGGCCGGATGCCGCCGTCGGGATCCGAGACATCCCTGGCCACCTCGTCGAGGACCTCCCCGCCGGTCTCCAGCCGAATGGTCAATCGGACGGCCCGAGCGAGGAGTCGCCCGTGGACCTGGACGAGCCCTGTCGCCGACTCTGGACCGGTCGTCCGTGCGCCCACCCGAAGGTCGGCGAAGGCCGCCGCGTCGGCAGCCACCGGCGCGACGATGGCGTTCCGCGGCGGCCCCAGCCTGCGGCCGTCGGCCGTATAGGCGCTTGCTTCGACCCAGGTCGGTAGCTCGGTGAGGTCGTGGGGAATGAGGATGGAGGCGTCGAACCGCCGCTCGATCTCCGGCCCAGTGGCGCGGCTCCGGTCGGCAACGACGATCGTCGTCCACTCCGTGGCCCGCCCGCGCTCGTCGCGCAGCGCCAGCGCGATCGAATCGACAGTTGCCGTCCGGACCGTGCCGTGGACGACGACCTGCGCCCCGTCGCGCCGAACGTCGAACACGAACGGCGAAGGAATCGCGGGCTCGCGGGCCCGCTCCGGCACCGCGCTGCTTGCGACGGCCGCGGGGGCGATCGTTGCCGAAGCGTCGGCCATTCTTGGTACGACCACGGGCGCGGTCGAGCCCGTGAGCCTCCCGTACCCGGCCAGGGCCACGAGGCCGCCGATCGCCACCGACCAGAGCGCGATGACCAGCCACCCGCCGGTGCGTCGACGTGCGATCGGCTTTGGCGCGAACGTCGCCCCCTCGTCGCGAGGCTCCATCTAGGGAATAGGGCTGCCTTCGGCCCCGGTGCCGTCGGGGTCGACCTGGAGTCGAGTGCTCGCCACGAGCGCGCCGGCGGTGTCGTAGGCGTCCGCGAGCACCCACAGCTTCCCGGAGGCGGCATCTGCCGGCACCGCCAGCTCGACGGCGAAGCGCAGCGTCGGGCCCGCGCCCACGGCCGGTCCCGCCGCTCCCGGCATGCTCACCGACGCCCAGCCGGCGACGCGGCCTCGTTCGTCCTGGAGCGATACGAAGATCCACGTCACGTGTGCTGCGAAGACATCCCCGGCGACGAACATCGTGTTGGGCTGCCGTCGGGCCTTGAGCTGAATCGGCCCCGGGCCATTGGTCACGACCGGCGCGGCGTCGGGCGAGCCGCCGGGCGAGAATCGCGACCCACGCGGGGAGGGGGTTGGCGCAGAGGTGCCACCGGCCCCGAGCGCCACCGCGCCCGGTGATACGAGGCCAACGGGCCGGATGGCGTGCGGATCGGCCTCGGTTCTGCCGACGACGGCGCCCCCGACGATGGCGGCGAGCACAGCCAACAGGCCGAGGAGGAACAGCCGCGGCCGGCCGGCCCGGCCCGGGACTCGCGCGGAAGCGAAGGTCGCGCCTTCGGGCGCTCGGCCGGGTCGCGCCTCGGACGTCGCGTTCGCGTCTCCCGGCCGCTCGGCCGTCCCCTTCATCGCAGGTCGATGAAGATGTTCTTCGTCTCTGTGTAGAGGTCGATCGCGGACATGCCCAGCTCGCGCCCGATGCCCGACATCTTGTATCCGCCGAAGGGCGCCTCGGTGTGGACCGAGCTGTTCGAGTTCACCGACAGCACACCCGCCTGGATGCCCTTGGCAGTCCGTAGCGCCTTGCCGATATCGCGGCTCCAGACCGAGCCCGACAGGCCGTACGGCGTCGCGTTCGCAAGGCGGATCG
The DNA here is from genome assembly GCA_038322255.1 of Candidatus Limnocylindrales bacterium. Lineage (GTDB taxonomy): Bacteria > Chloroflexota > Limnocylindria > Limnocylindrales > CSP1-4 > UBA5189. The sequence goes on from JBBQFS010000020.1 coordinate 3,065, forward strand.
CCTCGACTTCGGTGTCGAAGGCGATGATCGAGACCACGGGCCCGAAGATCTCCTCTTTCGCGATCCGCATGTCGTTGGTCACGCCATCGAAGACCGTCGGCATGAGATACGCGCCGTCGGCCAGCGCCGGATCATCGGGCGCCTCACCGCCGACGACGAGGTTGGCGCCCTCGCCCAAGCCGATCTCGATGTAGTCCTTCACGCGGTCGCGCTGCTTGAAGCTGACGAGCGTCCCGACCTCGGTCGCGTCGTCCGCGGGATCGCCGACCTTGACCTTCCGGGTCGCCTCGGCGAACAGCTCGACGACCTTGTCGTGCGCCGAGCGCTCGACAAGGATCCGGCTCCGGGCGCAGCAGTCCTGGCCGCAGTTGTCGAAGACCGAGTACGGCGATTCCGAGGCGAACCGCTCGAGGTCGGCATCCGCGAAGACGACGCTGGGGCTCTTGCCGCCGAGCTCGAGGCTGATCTTCTTCACGTTGTTCGAGGCCAGCCGCATGATCTCCTGGCCGGTCGTCGTCTCGCCGGTGAAGGCGACCTTGCCAATGCCCGGATGGGCCGCGATGGCTGCGCCGGCGGTTCCGCCGGGCCCCGTCACGACGTTGATGACGCCAGGCGGGAATCCCGCTTCGAGCGCCAGCTCGCCGAGGCGCAGGGCGGTCATGGGCGAGTACGACGCGGGCTTGAGGATGCAGGTGTTCCCCGCGGCCAGCGCAGGCCCGAGCTTCCACGAGGCCATGAGCAAGGGGAAGTTCCACGGCACGATCAGGCCGACGACCCCGATGGGCTCCCGCAGGGTCAGGTCCAGGCCCGGCTTCGAGACCGGGATCGTCTGGCCGAAGATCTTGTTGGCCGCCCCGGCGTAGTAGTCGAAGACGAGGCTGACGCCGACGATCTCGCCGCGGGCGCTGGTGATCGGCTTGCCCGTGTTGCGACTCTCGAGCTGCGAGAGCTCCTCGGTGTGGTCTTTGACCAGCGCCGCGAGCTTGGCGAGCGTCCGGCCGCGCTTGCCGGCCGCCCAGCTCGACCAGCCTTTCGGCGCGTCGAACGCATCCTGGGCGGCCTTGACCGCGCGATCCACGTCGGCCTTGCCGCCGAGCGGCGCGGTCGCGATCGTGGTGCCGGTTGCGGGGTTGACGACCTCGAACGTCTTGCCATCGGCGGCGTCGACGGTCTCGCCGCCGATGACCATCCGAAGGGTGGCGCTGTCAGTCCCGGCGCCGCCGGCCGTCGTCTGCTCGATCGCCATGGTGATGGGTCCTCTGGGGTGCTCGCGGCACGGGTGGATTGGGCACGATCATACCCCGGAGGACCCGTTTCCCCGGGTCACGCCGCATGGCGCGCCCCCTCGCAGCCCGCGTTCACCTCCGGCTTGTGAGCGGCGAATGCGGCCAGCCCTTTCGTCCCGCTCGCGCGCCGGCACGCCCGCCGAGTCAAGGGTTCGGGCCCGGAGTGCAATCGATCGGCAAAAGGGGTCCGCTTGACGACTCGGTCGGACGTCGCTATACCGATAGACGATATAACCGACTGCGGTATATCGCCGACCGGTAAATGACCGTTCGGCGCCAGGCACGCGAGGAGGATCGCCCGATGGCCGCCGACCCACATCGAAGCTCACCGACGCGATCACGTCACGCCCGCCGTCTGGGTGCTGGCCTTGCCGCTTTGGCGCTCGCTGGTGCGTTCGCACCAAGCGCCATCGCGGGCGGCGCGACCGTGACGCGCGGCGAATTTCACGCCTTCAACGGCAGCGAACTGCCGATCATCGGGCGGGCAATGATGGTCCGGACTGCCGGCGGCCGGACGCTCGTGACCGTCCACGTCGCGGGCCTCGCCGCGGGCATCGAATACGCGTCGCACGTCCACGCGGCGGCGTGCGCGACCGGACTTGCCGACGGTCACTATCGATTTGATCCCGCAGGCGCCGCCTTCCCGCCCAACGAGATCTGGCCGGGACCGTTAACCGCGAATCGCGCCGGCGTCGGGAATTCCAACACGATCGCGAACGGCACGGCCGGGCCGGGCGCAGTGTCGGTCGTCATCCACGCGCCCGGTGGGGCCAAGATCGCCTGCGCCGATCTCGCCTGACCGGCCACGGCATGCTCGGCGCACCGGTAATCGCACATCCCGGACCAGCGCTCGGTCGCTTCGTCGAACCTGCCCTGTGGGTCCTCATTGCGCTCGATGGGGGCCCACTCGACCTGCGCGCCCTGTTCGACGCGGTCCGAGCGCTCGACGGGCCAATCGGTCACGGGACACTCGTCGCCGCGCTTTCGCGTCTCGAACGGCTGCGCCTTGTCGATTCCGGGGTTCCAATCAGCCGCGGGACGATGTATCGTCTGACGACACTTGGCCGCGTGGCCGGTGGTTCGGCATCGATCCTGAAGGGACGACCGGCATGAGCGGCCTCATTCGGCTCTATCCGCGGGCCTGGCGGGAACGGTACGGCCTCGAGTTCGAGGGCCTGCTTGCCGAACGCACGCCGTCGGCCCGGGACGTCGTCGACATCGTGCTTGCCGCAGTGGACGCCCACTTCGAACCCCAGGTCCCCGCAGTCCGCCTCCCGCGCCGCGCCGCGACTGGAGATCGACTTGCCGGGGCAGTCGCGATGGCCGGCGGGTTGACGTGGTGCACGGCCTTCATCGTCGCGGCGATCACCCGGCCGGACGACTTCGGGCTGCCGATCTTCCTCGCCCTCGGGCTGATGGTGCTCAGCCTGCCGGGCCGATACCTCAAGGCCTTCCTGCGACCAGTCGCGATTGCAATCGTCGCTCTCGGGGTCTCGCTCGCGCTCGCTTTCGGCAACCTCCTGCCCTGGGAGCTGGCCGTCCTCGTGCCGTCGATCGTCGTCGTTGGGATGCTCGGGCCGGGTGCGCTCGCGCTCATTGCGGCTCGAGCCCGCGTGCACCGCCGAGGGCGTTGGCTGCTGGTTGCCCTGACCATGCCCTGGCCGATTGTCGGCGGATTCGCTGTCGCGATTGGCCTGCCAGCAACCTCGGCCGAGCTGGTCCTCTTCCTTGTCCTGCCGATGGGCCTCGCCTGGATCGCCCTCGGCGTGCGGCTCGCGCGCGGCATTGTCATCACACCGTCCAACCCATCCAACGCGATTCCACTTGGGGGTCCCGCATGACCGAGCCACTGGGCGAGATCGGGCGCTTCGCCGAGCCCTCGCTGTTCATCCTGGCCTCCCTCGGCGAAGGCCCAAAGCACGGCTACGCGATCATGACCGACGTCGAGGCGATCTCGGGCCAGCACCTCGGCCCGGGCACGCTCTACGCCGCGCTGGCTCGGCTCGAGCGTCGAGGCCTGATCGCGGCTCTTGCGCCGGAGGATCGACGCCGCCCATACAAGCTGACGGGCCTCGGCGAGACGACGCTGCGAACGCTCCTCGAGGGCCTGTCCGCCTTCGCCCGAACGGGGCTCCGTCGACTCGGGGACGCACGCTGATGGCCACGGCCATGCACGAGACTTCGCGATCTGTCGATTCCACGCCGTGGCTCGTTCGACTCTACCCGGCGACGTGGCGCGCGCGCTACGGCGACGAGTTCGTGGAGCTTCTCCAGTCGCGGCCACCAAGCGCTCGGGATCGCCTCGACATCTTGCGCGGCGCCCTCGATGCGCGGATCCACCCGCAGCTGGGGGCTGTGCTTCCGTCGCGCGTCGCCACGCGCGGGGATCACCTGTTGGCCTTCGCCGCGGTGACGGTCGGTGTCCTGTTGACGACCTGGGCGGGGATCATCGCGATCGCATTGCCTCGATGGGGCATGGGCTCGATCGTCGATGAGAACCTCATCGCGGCGTCATACGGCGCCGGGTTCCTTGGCGGCGTGATCGCCATCGTGGTCCTGTATGCCCTGGCCTACCGCTATGTCCACGAGCTGGGGAAAGTTTCGACCACCGGTGCGTTCCTCGCAGCGACCGCGTTCCTGATGACCGTGGGCGAGGCAGACGCGCTTGGCGTCCCATTGCTTGTTCTCGGGACGGTGCTGCTTGGTCCGGGTCTCGCGAAGGTCGTCGGTTTCCCGGTCGCCGCGGGCATGGTCATGGCGACCGCGTTCATGGCGCTGGCCATGTTCGGCTTCGTTGCGAGCCATGGCCAGGAACTCCTGTGGCTCTGGCTCGGCGCCGTTTACGGCCCGTCCTGGGTGCTCCTCGGGATCCCGCTCCGACACGGCCCAAGGCAAAGGCCGGCCGTCGCGCTCTCCATCGCGACCTGGCGCGTTCGCGGTAGCTGAGCTGAGGCTGACGTGCAGAGGTGGCGAGCCGGGTCTCGCCTAGAAGTAGTTGACCGTGATCCCGCCGTCGACGACCATCGCGGCGCCGTTCGTCCATTTCGACTCATCCGAGGCCAAGTAGATCGCCATGTACACGATCTCCTCCGGCTTGCCGAACCGCCCGGTGGGGTTGCGGGCCAGGCGGATTCGCTTGGCTTCCTCGTCCTTCACGAGCCAGTCCATCAGCAGCGGCGTCTCGACCGGGCCGGGACAGATCGCGTTGGTGCGGACGCCCTTCGGCGCGAACTGAACGGCGAGTGACTTCGTCAGTGCGAGGACCGCGCCCTTGGACGCGGTGTAGGCGTCCTGCGGGTTCGAGCAGCCCACCAGCGCGACAAAGCTCGAGATGTTGATGACCGAGCCCGAGCCCTGCTCGACCATCTTCGGGATCGCGTACTTGCAGCCCAGGAAGACGCCACGGACGTTGACGGCCATGACCCGGTCCCAGTCCTCGACCGAGGTGTCGATGACCGAGTGATCGGCCTGGGGCATGATCCCGGCGTTGTTGTAGAGGACGTCGACCCGCCCATAGGCCGTGATCGTCTCGTCGATCATCCGTTTCGCGTCGGCCTCCTTCGAGACGTCGGCGACGACCGCGATCGCCTGGCCACCGGCCACATTGACCTCATCGACCACCGACTGCGCTGCTGGCTGGGTGACGTCGGCGACGACGACCTTCGCGCCCTCTGCCGCGAACATCAGCGCCGCCACGCGGCCCATGCCGCTCGCGCCGCCGGTGATGACGCTGACCTTGTCCTGCAGGCGCATCGGAGTTGCTCCTCATTCGGGTGGGGCACTGATCGTAGGCGGACGGGCGCCCTCTATTCAGGTGCGCCTCACCCGGGGCAACATCCCAAGGATCGTTGGCCAGCTGCCCGCGAGTTCCGTGGGGCTGGCTTGACGCCTCAGCCGCGCTCGAGGTAGCGCTCGCGCTCCCAGTCGTGGACGACCGAGTCATAGAGCTGCTGCTCGACCCGGGCAGCGTTCAGGTAGTGATCGATGACATCCTGGCCGAAGATCTCGACCGCTGCCTTCGACTGCTCGAGCTCGTCGATCGCCTCGTACAGGGCTCGCGGCATCCGTGGCACGCCCTTCGCGATGTAGCCGTTGCCCTTGAACTCCGGCGCCAGCTTGAGCTTGTGCTCGATCCCGTACAGGCCCGCGCCGATCATCGCGGCGTAGGTCAGGTAGGCGTTCATGTCGCCGCCGGGGAAGCGGTTCTCGATGTGCAGCGCGTTCTCTTGGCCGACGAGGCGGAAGCCCGTCGTGCGGTTGTCGCGACCCCAGACCACGTTGACCGGCGCCCACGACAGCGAGGCATAGCGCTTGTACGAGTTGATGAACGGCGCGACGAACACCGCCAGCTCGCGCGACAGGGCCATCATCCCGGCCACGAACTGGCTGAACTGACGGCTCATCCCGTACGGCAGGCCTGCCTTCTCGTCGTATGTCAGGGATCGATCGCCGGCGGCGTCCCAGGTGCTCATGTGGAGGTGGCCCGACGACCCCGTCCAGGTGTGGTCCGGCTTCGCCATGAACGTCAGGCCCCAGCCGTTGAGGTACGCGATCTCCTTGGCGCCGTGCTTGAAGAGCACGCTCCGGTCGGCCGACTCGAGGACGTGGTCGTAGCGGATGTTGACCTCATGCTGCCCGGGCGCGGCCTCGCCCTTCGAGAACTCGATCGGGATGCGCGCCTCGGTCATGAGGTTGCGCAGGAGCCGGTGCAGCGGCTCGGCCTTCGTCGCCTGGAGGAGGTGGTAGTCCTCGTTGTACGTGCCGAAGCGCTTCGGGATCGCGAAGCCGTTCTCGGCAATCTGGTCCCAGGTGTCCTTGAGGACGTAGTACTCGAACTCCGAGCCCGCCTTGACGCTGATCCCGGCCGCCGTCGCGCGCTCGACCTGGCGCTTGAGGATCGTGCGCGGTGAGATCGGGATCTCCTGGTGCGTCTCCTCGTCGATCGTGTCCGAGAGGACGATCGCGGTCTTCTCGAGCCAGGGGACGATCCGGAGCGTGTCCCACACCGGCGAGGCGATCCAGTCGCCGTAGCCGGTCTCCCAGTTCATGAGGGCGAAGCCCTCGGGCGTGTTCATCTCCATGTCCGTGCCGAGGAGGTACGTGCAGAAGTGCGCCCCGTGGTCGATGACGCCGTTGAGGAAGGCCTCGCCCTGGACCCGCTTGCCCATGAGCCGGCCCTGCATGTCCGTGATGGCGACGACGATCGTGTCGATCCGACCGTCGCGGACCCAGCCCTCGAGCTCGGTCAGGCCGAGGTGCTTCTCGGTGTCGTGTCCGCCGCCACCGCCGGGGCGGCCGTGCGCGTCCGACCCGTGTCCCGCCTGGCTCATGACCGATCCTCCCTGGCTCGAATGAGAACGATGACGGGCCGGCGGAGTGCCGGCCGGCCCGTCAGGTGCTGTACGTGAAGAGCGTCAGCCGCCGGCAACGTCGGCGGCGGCCCTGGAGAACTCCTGCTCAATCTCGCTGAGCTGCTGCGCCGAGCCCTGGGCGACCGGGCCCTTGAACCGGCGTCGCGCCCACGCGAAGTAGTAGATCGTCAGGAGGACGATGAACGCCCCAACGATCAGCCACGACGCGGGATTGAGCGCGAACGGATAGAGGAACACCGGGCTGAACAACACGATCCAGATCACTGAGAGCCAGGCGAATGGCCTGCTCCATCGTCCAAGGCTCCAGGTCTGGCGGTCGCGCCAGGACTGGTCGCCGCGCATGCCCAGCCAGATGCATACGCCGTACGCCCAGTAGAGGAGCACCGTGCTCACGGAGGTGATGCCGCCGATGAGGAACAGCGGATCTCCGCCGAACGCCTTCGTCAGGACGTAGACGAGAAGGATGAGCAGCCAGCTCGCAAGGCTGATCGCGAAGACCGCGTTGCTCGGCGTCCGCCAGCGCTTGCTCACCCGCTTGAGCCAGCTGCTGCCGGGGATTCCGTCGTCGCGGCTGAATGCAAACAGCATCCGGCCGGCCGAAGCGATCGACGAGAACCCGCAGAACGTCATGGCGAACGCCACGCCTGCCGCCAGCAGCCCGCCCAACGAGCTCAGGCCGGCACCGAGGTTGGATTCGAGGATGTACTGGACCCCGCCGCCACCGCCGCTGTTGGCGAGGACGTCGGCCGGGCTCGTCATCTTGAGGGTCAGCGCGACGAGGACGATGTAGCCGACGATCGCCGAGACGGCGACCGACAGGAACACGCCCCACGCCGACGCACGCCGCGCGAAGACCGTTTCCTCGGCAACGTGCGCGGATGCGTCGTAGCCCGTGTACGTCCATTGGGCCTGTAGCAGGCTCAGGGCGAACGCTCCGGCGATTCCGAACGGGATGATCGACGCCCATTCCTTGCCGCTGACGGCATCGGTGCCGGGCGTGACCGTGAACAGGAAGCTGATGGGGTGCGTCGGCTGCGTGCCGAGCGCGAAGAGCGCCAGCGTGATCGCGGCCACGAACCCGATATGCCACCACACCGAGAGCTCGTTCATGAAGGACACGATTCGCGTGCCCGCGATATTGAACCCGATCTCGATTGCGATGAGGATGCCGGTGATCCAGATTGCGTTCAGGACGCCGAACGACTCGACGTTCGGGTCCACGCCGAACAGCGGCTTGAGGATCGTGGCACACAGGTAGAACGCAGCCGAGTAGTTGATGCCGGCCACGATCGAGATCTGGCCGCCGAGGTTGAGCCAGGCGGTCCACCACCCCCAGTCCTTGTTCCGCAGCTTGCTAGCCCAGTAATACAGGCCGCCGGCGGTGGGGTACGCCGACGCGATCTCGGCCATCGTGGCCGCGACCATCAGCGTGAAGATCGTGACGAGGGGCCAGCCGAGCCCGACGGCAGCGGGACCCGCGAGCGTCAGCCCCAAATTGTAGAGAATGACCGCGCCGGTCAGGATCGAGATGATCGAGAAGCTGATCGCGAAGTTGCTGAACCCGCCCATGCTGCGGAGCAGCTCCTGGGCGTAGCCAAGTCCGTGCAGGTCCTGGATATCCTGCCGGATGGCATCCTCGCGGGCGCTGCCTGCCATTGCGACCTCCCTCCCAGTTGGACGCTCGTGCGCGCGATTCGCCGCGATCATACGCGGCTGGGAAGGGCGATTCGCACGTTTCTTCGCGGTCGAGTCGCGTCTGGCGAGACCCACCCCGGCTCGTCAGTAGAGGAGCGTCGTCCCCTCGGGGAACTCGAACTCGAAGATCGTCGGTGGGAGCGCGGCGTCGGGATCGAGATGGACGACCTCGGCGACACGGGTGATCTCGCCACCGACCGATTCGACGAGGCGCGTGACGACGCCATCGAGGCGATCGACCGCCACCTGGACGTGGTAGTCGGGGCGGTCGACCGTGCTCTCGACCGCCCGCGGGTGGTCGCACTCGAGGACGATGGCTTCGCGGCCCGCCACGCGGTCGGTGCCCGAGATCCAAGTGCGGCCGGTCGCGAGCACGTTCTGGCAATAGCCGGCCGGGTGGATGAACAGCTCGGCGAGCGTCTCCATCGGCAGTGAGGTGATTGGCTCGTAAACGGTCGACCGCCCTGGGAACTTCTCGGGGTCGAGCCCGCGCACGCGGTTCCGGGCCGGACGGCTGGTGCCCACCTTGTGCCGAGCCGAGTAGGTCCGGACAATCTCGCCGTCGGAGATCCAGAGCTCGTGACTCCCGGCGGCTGCCCGACCCGACTCCGTCGTCACGACCCGGGCGTGGCCGGGATGGCGCAGCGCGACATCGATCGCGACCTGCTGGTCGCCCCGGGCGCCGTACGTCTGCTCCTCGATGCGCATCTTCAGGGTGCCGAAGCGCCGCTCCGCGTCGCGCATGAACGTGAAGAGCTCCTCGACGCTGGGCATGCCGGCCGGCAGCGCCATCATCTCGGCCCGACGCTCGCCCCGCCGAACCGGGACCAGCGCGGCGCGACCCCAGCGTTCCACTGCCATCGCGGCCGATTGTATCGATGCGACCGCGCCCACCGCGGATCCGAAGGCCGATCACGCTAGCGCGGCCGGGCGCCGACGGCCGATTGCCGGGTCGCCCACGGCCGGTCTCGAAGCCTGCCTGTGCGATGCTCCGCGTGATGGCACAGGCGCCTGTCTCCGAACCGCGACCGGAGTACTTCCGCGAGGTCATGGGGCACTTCGCGACGGGCATCAGCGTGGTCACGGCGTTCGACGGCGAGCGGCCCCACGGGATCACAGTGAACGCGTTCTCGTCGGTCTCGCTGGAGCCGCCACTGGTCATGGTCGCGCTGGACCGCCGGCGGTTCATCACGCCGATCGTTCGAAGGGCCGGCCGGTACGCGGTGAACGTGCTCGGGGCCGACCAGCAGCGCCTGTCTGACTGCTTTGCCCACGCCCCTGTCAGCCCCGGTCGTGAGGCATTCTGCGGTGCGGACTGGCAGCCCGGGCCGAGCGGGCTGCCGCTCATCGACGGCTCCATCGCGACCCTCGAGTGCAGCATCGTCGAGACCTTCAGCGCCGGCGATCACGACCTGTTCATCGGCCGGGTCGACTCGCTCGAGCAAGGCCGGACGGTTGTCGCGCCACTGCTCTACTACCGGCGTCGCTACCTGCGCATCGAACAGGGCGCCGACAGCCCGGTCGAAGGCAAGCTGGAGGGCTGAGTGCCGACGATCCACGCCAACGGTCTCGACATCGGCTACGACGTTCGCGGCGCTGGACCGCCGCTCGTCGCGCTCCACGGTGCGACCTCGCTCGGCGCGGAGGACTTCGCGGCCCAGCTGCCGGTGCTGTCGAAGGCATTCCTGGTCCATCTGCCCGACGCGCGCGGTCATGGCCGGACACGCTGGGACGCCCGGGATGGCTTCACGTACGACTGGCTCGTCGACGACCTGACCGGGTTCGTCGACGCGCTCGGTCTTGATTCCTTCCACCTCATGGCGTTCTCCATGGGCGCGATGACCGCCCTGCAGTTCGGAGCGCGGGCCCCGCAGCGCCTGCGGACCCTGGTTGTCGTCGGGATCACGCCCCACCGCGAGCCGCGAGCGAGCGTCGCGCGACGCCTGATGGACCCGCCGCGAATCCTCGAGCGCGAGCCCGAGTTCGCGGCGACCCTCGCGCGCCGGCATGACGCGGGCCAGGGCGATGGCGCGTGGCAGCACCTCGTGCCGGCGATCGCGGCCGACATTGCCGCCCAGCCGCTGCTGTCCCCGGCGGAGCTCCACGCAATCGACTGCCCGGCCATGGTCGCGTGCGGCGATCGCGACCCCTTCGTCCCGCCGGAGCACGCCGCAGGGCTCGCACGCCAGCTTCCCGCGGGCCAGCTGTTCGTCGCGCCCGACTGCGGCCACGAGGTGATGTCCCGCCGACCCGGCCTGTTCAATGAGGCGATGGCCGGCTTCTATCGGGCCACCGAGAAGGTCGCTCGCGCACGCGCCGCTCATGCCGAGGCGGGAGGCATCCCGCAATTTGCAAGCCAACCGGGAGGATCCCCATGACGACGCTGCTCGTGCTGTATCGCGCGCCGGACGGTGGCGCCGAGGCCCTGGCCACCCTCGAATCCCGCTACCGGGACGAGCACCTGCCGCTCGTCGGGCAGACGCCCGGCCTCCGGGCCGTGCGTGTGTGGCGGGTCGGCGAAGCGCTCGGGAGCGCGACCGATCTCGCTCTCGTGGCCGCGCTGGACTTCGACGACCGCACCGGCATGGACGACGGCCTGCGTTCCGATGCGATGCGCGCCGCCGGTCGGATCCTCCGTGACATCGCCCCCGGGCTTGCGACGTTCCTGGTGCTCGAGGAGGCGCCGGACCTGATCGGCGGCAAGGTTGGCGACTAGGTCAGCCGTGGATACTGTCGCCGTGGCCCACCCGACCCTCCATGTCACGCTGCCGGCGCGGAGCGCCGACGGCCCCGTGGATGGGGTCGCGCTCGTGGTCATGGACCGCAGCGAGGTCCTCAACGCCCTCGACTTCGCCCTGATCGCCGCGCTGACCGAGGCCCTCGAGGCGCTCGATCGGAATCCCGATTGTCGGGCCATCGTGATCACCGGCGCCGGCGATCGGGCGTTTGCTGCGGGTGCCGACATCCCGGAGCTCGCGGCCCAGTCGCCCACGACGCTGACCCTCGACGACGACTTCCACCACTGGGAGCGGATCAAGCGCATCCGGAAGCCGCTTGTGGCCGCGGTCCGCGGGTTCGCCCTGGGCGGAGGCTGCGAGCTCGCGATGCTCTGCGACCTGATCGTCGCCGGCGAGGATGCCCAGTTCGGGCAGCCTGAGATCAAGCTCGGCGTGATGCCGGGGGCTGGCGGGACGCAGCGATTGACCCGGGCCATCGGCAAGGCCAGGGCCATGGAGATGATCCTCACCGGGCGCAACATCGGCGCGCGCGAAGCCGAGGCGCATGGCCTCGTCAGCCAGGTCGTCCCATCCGAATCGACCGTCCCGGCGGCGCTCGAGCTTGCCGGGCGGATCGCCTCGATGCCGCCCGTCGCCGTCATCGCCGCGAAGGCCGCGGTGAATCGCGCCGAGGAGCTGCCCCTCGAGGCCGGCCTCGAGTTCGAGCGCCGAAGCTTCTACCTGCTGTTCGACACCGAAGATCAGGTCGAGGGCATGGCAGCCTTCGCAGAGAAGCGCCAACCGCGCTGGAAAGGTCGCTGATGTCTCCCGACTACAGCCCCGACGACGAACCGGCTCCGGCTTGGCGTGAGGCCGCACCCGACATCCTGTCGCCAATCGATCCGACCGCCCCGGTGAGCGGCCACCATCCCCTGCCCGATGCGCCGGCGCCGCCGAGCGAGGCGCCCGAGCATGACTGGGCGGCGGCCTCCGATCACGTCTTCCCGGCGCTCCGGCCGGGTGGGACCCACGGCGCGCCGCTCGAGGAGCTCGACGAGGCGCGGCTGGCGCACGAAGGCCTGAAGAAGCACGCCCTGCCGGTAATCGATCCAGGCCCCGCCGATCTGTCGATCGTGTACGTCCTGCGCGAGGCGTCGTACGACGTCCTGATCAACGCCGATCACCTCCTGACCTGGGCGATCGAGCCGCACACGCTGCGCGACAAGGCGATGGCGAATCTGCGGGCCTGGTCGGAGACCGCCCCGTGGACCGAGGAGCTGGCCGGCAAGCGCCGGCTGCTCTCCTCCGACACGGGCGACGGCGGCGACGCCGCCCGGATCCTCCTGCCCGAAGTCCGGCAGCATCTCGCCGGTGAATGTGGTGGTCCGTCGCGGGTCCTCGTCGCCCTGCCGGACCGCGACCTGCTGGTCGCGGCGTCGCTCCATCCGGGCGATCCGGAGTTCGCGGCGCAGTTCGCGTCCTTCGCCGCCGACCTGAACGAGGGTGCCCATGAGCCCATCGGGCCAGGGCTGTTCGAGCTGGTCGGGGAGCAGTCCGAGCTGGTCCAGTACGGCGGCTGACGTGGCGCGCGACCCGTCGGCGGCGGAGACGCGCGAACCGACGGTCCTGGTCGAGATCGACGCGGCGGCGGGCATCGGAACGCTCACCCTGAATCGCCCCGACGCGCTCAACGCGCTGACCGTCCCGATGAAGCAGGAGCTCCTCGCCGCATTACGCCGAATCGAGCGCGACGCGGCCGTCCGGGCCGTAATCCTCACGGGTGCGGGCCGCGCCTTCTGCGCGGGACAGGACCTCCGCGAGCGGCTCCAGCCCGACGCCGTACCACTGGGCGTCGAGGTGCGTGACCGCTACAACCCGATCATCCGGGCGATGCGGGCCATGCCCAAGCCGATCGTCGCCGCGATCAACGGCGTCGCCGCCGGGGCGGGCGCGTCGATCGCAATGGCCTGCGACCTGCGGATCGCGTCGGAAGCGGCAAGCTTCGCGCTGGCGTTCGGGCGCGTTGGGCTGGTGCCCGACAGCGGCGCGACCTGGTTCCTGCCGCGGCTCGTCGGCGGGACCCGAGCCGCCGAGATGGCGCTCCTCGGCGATTCGGTTTCAGCGGCTGACGCGGTCCGGCTCGGGCTCGTCGGGCGGATGGTGCCGGCCGAGCAACTGGCTACGGAGGCGAGATCCGTCGCGGCCCGCCTCGCCGCCGGAGCACCTCGGGCGATCGCCCTCACCAAGCGCGCCCTCAACTCGGCTTGGGAGCGCGACCTCGACGCGGCCCTCGAGTACGAGGCGCAGCTCCAGGAAATGGCCGGCCGGACGAAGGACCATGCCGAGGGTCTCGCCGCCTTCGTGGAGAAGCGCCAGCCACGATTCACGGGGGAGTAGGGGAGCTCCGTCGAGTCCAGCCGGGGTTCAGCAGGCGGCCACCCGCCACCCCGGGTCAGGTCGCGCTGACACGCTCCAGGAGGCGTGCCCGGAGCTGCAGCGTGTAGTACCGCGTCGGCTGCGTCCGGCCCTGGAGCGCAACTCGCGCCTGTCTGCCGGCAGCCGCGAGATCGGAATCCAGGCCCACGAGCTCGACATCGAGAGGCCCGTCCGGCACGACCTCGAGGCCCGAATCTTCCTCCGGTCGAACGAGATAGAGGTAGCGGTTTTCAGTCCGCATCGGCCGCCTCCAGTCGCATCGCGGCACCCAGCGTCCGCAACGCGTGATGCATCTTCAGGGCGACCGCGGACCGATTGCAGCCGAGTGCGGCTGACAGAGCCTCCTCGTCAAGGCCGTCGAAATAGTTGAGCAGGAGCACCCGACGGTCGACCTCGGGCAATCCCAGGAGCGCCCGGCGCAGGGTGTTGCGGTCGACGGCTGCGGCGAAGCCCCGGGCCGCCGCCGCATCGCTGATCGCCTCGGCATCGAGGCGGTCGTCGCCCGCGTCGAAGTCGCTGGCCCGGACGTTCGCCGGGATGAACCGCGTCCGCCTGGCCCGGTCGACGACGGCGTTGGCGGCGACGCGATACAGGAAGTCCCCGATCAGGTCGGAGCGGATGTCGCCCCGTTGGGCGGCGCCGAGCGCTCGTTCGAAGGTCGCCGCGGTCAGCTCCTCCGCTACCGCACGGTCCTCGACCCGGCGAGCGACGAACGCGTAGATCCTCGGCAGATATTCGTCGAACAGGTGGCCAAAGGCGGCCGCATCGGCCGGAACCCAGGCAACGTCGGCCTGATCCCCGGATTGCAGGCGTGTCTCGATCGACTCGATGGCCATTCCTCGGTGAACCGTACGGTCCGGTCGACGACGCGGCCATCGCCCAGCGGTACTGCCCCGCTCGGACGCGCACGTGTTGACCCGGCCCTTCCAAATGGCTAGCCTAACGATCGTTAGTTAGGGCGCACGGACAAGGAGGCGAGGGACCGGGACCGATGGTCGAGCTGAGCCGCCGCCAGGCGATCGAAGACGTCGCGAGCGATCTCTTCCGAGAGCACGGTTACGCCGGGACGAGCATCCGCGACATCGCGCGGGCCCTCTCCGTGCAGGGCGCCAGCCTGTACGCCCACGTGACGTCGAAGGAGGAGGTGCTCTGGGCGATCGTCGACCGCGCAGCGGCGCGATTCGAGGCCGCGGCCGACCTCGCCGAGGTTGACGCTGAGGCCCGCCGGCCCGGGGATCCCGCCGAGGCCTTCGCCGCGCTCGTGCGGGCCCATGTCGCGGTGCTCACCGCGGATGTCGACGAGGCGAGCGTCTTCGTCCATGAGTGGCGCGCCCTGGGGCCCGAGCACCGTCGTGCCATCCTCGAGCGCCGCGACGCGTACCAGGATCGGTTCCGGGGCCGCATCGAAGACGGCATGGCTGTCGGCACGTTCGCGATGACCGATCCCTCGATCGCCGCGAGCACGATCCTGAGCGCGGTGAACGGCGTCGCCGGCTGGTACGACCCGAATGGCCGGTTGCCGGCCGAGCGCATCGCCGACCATCTGGTCGACCTGTCGATGCGCATGCTCTTGAACGCATGACACCCGATACCCTGCCGCTGGAGGCCTGACCATGACCGATCCGCTCGCGCTCGACCCCGTCCTGCCGGTCCGACAACGAAGCGAGCGGCCATGGAACGAGGACCTGCCGCACGACCAGCGCTACGCCCACTTCGAGGCGCACGTCACGGGCGGCGGCAAGATCGAGGCCACCGACTGGATGCCCGACGAGTACCGGACCGCGGTCCTGCGGTTCGTCGAGATGCATGCCAACAGCGAGCTGATGGGCGTCCTGCCGGAGCGCGAGTGGATCATGCGTGCCCCGACCCTGCGGCGGAAGCTGGCCCTCACCGCCAAGGTCCAGGATGAGGTCGGGCACGCCCAACTGCTGTACCGCATCGCAGAGGATCTCGGCAAGTCGCGCGACGCCATGCTCGACGACCTCATCGCCGGCAAGACCAAGTTCCACAACGTCTTCCATTACCCCACGAAGAGCTGGGGCGACATCGGGATCATCGCCTGGCTCGTCGACGCCGCGGCGATCGTCGCGCAGCAGGCTCTCCGGGACAGCAGCTACGCCCCGTACGCCCGGACGATGCAGAAGATCTGCTGGGAGGAGTCGGTTCACATCATGCACGGCCGGGACGTGGTGGTGACCCTGATGACCGGGACGGCTTCGCAGCGCGCCCTCGTGCAGGAGGCGCTCGACCGCTGGTGGGGCCCGCTGATGCAGATGCACGGGCCGCGGGGCGATCGGGCGAAGGACCGCGACCTGCACTGGCACATCAAGGCCAAGACATCCGAAGAGCTCCGCCAGGAGTTCCTGACGATCTACGTCCCGCGCCTGCTGGAGCTCGGCCTCACCATCCCCGACCCCAGGCTCCAGCTCGACGCGGCGACGAAGACGTGGTCCTACACCGAGCCCGACTGGGACGAGCTTCGGTCCGTCGTCACCGGCCACGGCCCGCGCTCGCAGGAACGCCTTGAATTCCGGCGGCTCAACCGTGAGGACACGCGCTGGGTCCGGGAGACTATTCTCGCTGCTGCGATGGCCGCCGCATGACCGCGCTCGAGCCGTATGAGGTCTTCCAGCAGGCCAAGGACGGCGACCCGATGCGCCACGGCGGCAACGTCATGGCGCCCGATCCCGAGCTGGCGATGCACTACGCCCGCGAGCTGTTCGGCCGGCGCAACGAGAGCACCCGCCTGTGGGTCGTGCGTCGGGCCGACATCGCCGTCCTCGAGGATCCGGACCTGCTCGACCCGCCGCTCGATCGATCGTTCAAGAAGCCCGGTGGGTACGTGATGCGCGACAAGCTCGCGGCCGCGCGAGCCCGCGCCGGCACCGAGAAGCCGGCGGCTCGCGCCGAGAGCCACGACCGAACCGGTGGCCGTCGTCGTGAGGGCCAGGCGTGAGCGCGATCGCCGTGCGGCTGCTGGCCATCGGCTCGATGGCGGTCCTGACCACGGCCTGCGCGATTGCGGGCGTGCAGCACCCGGCTGCGGACAACCTCGCGACCTGGAGCGACCATCCCCTGCCCCCGGACGCGGCGCTTGCGGCAACCGCCGTCAGCAATCAGTCCTCGTGCATCGGCGACCCGAATCGGGGGCCGGTTCGCGTGCTGATCCAGGATCGGCGGACGCCGTTCACGGCGGCATTCCTCTTCGCCGGCCAGACCTCATTCGGCAGCTGCTTCGTCACCACGGGCAGCGGCAGCACGAGCGGCGGCAGCGGCCCGCTGCCCGGACCGCTGACGGCCGGCCTCGCGATCGACGAGAACGGCTCGGGTGGCGTGGGCGGCGGCACCGCACGCATGCTCGGCGGCCGGGTCGCGAACGGCGCGGCCCAGGTCGTCATCGAGCTCGCAGACGGTCGGTCGGTCTTTGCCTCGATCGGCAACGGCTACTGGCTCGCCTGGTGGCCCGATACCTCGGTCGCGCGGCGCGTTGTCGCGAAGGACCAATCCGGATCCGACACCACCGCCGTGGAGGTGCCCCAGTGATGCCCGCACCGCTTCCGGACGTACGCCCGGGCAGCGCGGCCGCGGACGCGCTCCCAACGCCGACGCGCGCCGCGCTCGCGGAGCTGCTGCACACGATGGCCGACGACGAGTTCGTGAGCGGCTTTACCGACTCCGAGTGGACCGGCATCGCGCCGCTGCTCGAGGAGGACGTCGCGATCAGCTCGATCTCGCAGGACGAGCTGGGCCACGCTCGCGCGCTGTACCAGCTGCTCGCCGACGTCCTGGTCGATGGCCGCGACGAGGACGCCCTTGCCTACGACCGCGAGCCCGACGAATATCGCCACGCCCGGCTGCTCGATCACCCCCGCGGCGACTGGGCCGACACGATCGCGCGGCGCTTCCTGTACGAGCTGGCCGACGAGGCACGGCTGGCGTCGATCGGCTTCGGCTACCGGCCCCTTGCCGATCTCGTCGAGAAGCTGCGGCGCGAGGAGCGCTATCACCGGATGCACGTCCGGGCCTGGATCGAACGCCTGGCCGGCGGTGGCCCGGAGCCGCGCCAGCGCCTCGAGACGGCCCTTGCCGCGCATGGCCTCGACGCCCCGACCGTCTTCACGCCGCTCGGCGGCGAGGCGGCGCTCCTCGACGCCGGGATCCTCAGTCGAGGGATGGCCGGCGCCGAGGCAGCCTGGCGGGCCGACCTGACGACCGTGCTGGTACCGCTCGGGCTGGCGCTGCCGCCCGAGGCCCATCCCACGGCGGATGGGCGGCAGGGACACTCCGAGAGCTTCCGCTGGCTGTGGGGCGAGTTCACCTCGGTCCGCCGGTCCGAGGACGGCGCGACATGGTGATGGCGCCAGAGCGGCGCGGTGCGCCGAAGGCCGAGCGGCCGTTGGCCGAGCAACCGGCGATCGACGCGGCACTGGCGCCAATGGGGCCGGTGGTCGACGCCCGGGCGATCCTCGCCGCCCTCGACGAGGTCCCCGACCCGGAGATCCCGGCAGTCTCCATCGTCGAGCTCGGCATGATCGCCGGCATCGATGTCGGCTCCAGCGGGATCACCGTCGAGCTCCTGCCGACCTTCGTCGGCTGCCCCGCGCTCGAGGTCATCCGCGCCGCCATATCGACCCGGCTGGCCGAGTTCGGCCGGCCGGTCCGCGTCGACGTCTCCTTCGCCACGCCGTGGTCATCCGACCGAATCTCGCCCGCGGGCCGCGAGAAGCTGCGCGCGTCCGGGTTCGCGCCGCCGCCCTCGATCCGGCCCGGCCGGGAGCTGCCGATGCTCGAATCGGCCCCGGTCGCGTGCCCGTACTGCGGCTCGAACCGGACGACCCTCGAGAACGTGTTCGGCCCGACCCAGTGCCGGTCGATCCGGCACTGCGCCGAGTGCCGTCAGCCGTTCGAGGCGTTCAAGGCCATCTGAACCGCCGCCACGCCCGGGTGAGCGGTAGGCTCCCGCCGTGAACGAAGCAGCCTCGACCGCTCAGGCTCGGGTGGCCGTCGTAGGCGCCGGGACGATGGGTGCAGGGATCGCGCAGGTCGCCCTCGAAGGCGGCTGGCGGGTGGCGCTCTACGACAGCGCCGCGGGAGCGACCGACCGCGCGCTCGATCGGATCCGGCAGGGCCTCGTAAGGCGAGCCGCGAAGGCCGGCGAGCCCGGTCCCGAGCGCTGGGCAGCGACCCGCCTCCTTGCCCTGATCGTGGAGCCGATGCTGCTCGAGGCGGTTGCAGATGCCCAGCTCGTCATCGAGGCGGCGGTTGAGGACCTCGAGCTGAAGCGCGTCCTGTTCGCGAAGCTGGACGACGCGACGGCGCCCGACACGATCCTGGCCACGAACACCAGTGCGCTGTCGGTGACGAAGATCGCGGAGAGCGTCGCTCGACCCGAGCGCGTGGTGGGACTGCACTTCTTCAACCCCGCGCCGGTCCTGCCACTCGTGGAGGTCGTGGCCGGGCGTCGCACCGCGGCGTGGGCCGTTGAACGGGCTGCGAGCATCGTCGAGGGCTGGGGCAAGACGGCGATCAGCGTCACGGATTCCCCGGGGTTCATCGTGAACCGCGTCAACCGCCCGTTCACATTGGAGCCGCTCCGCCTGCTTCGATCGGGCGCGGGGACGATCGAGACGATCGACGCGGCGCTCACCGAGGCGGGGTTCCCGATGGGCCCGTTCGCGCTGATGGACCTCATCGGTATCGACGTGAATCTCGCCGCCGCCCGGGGCCTGTTCGAAGCCTTCGGCCGGCCACCGCGCTTTCGGCCGTCGCTGGTCCAGGAGGAGCTCGTGGCGGCAGGTCGCCTCGGGCGCAAGGCCGGCGAGGGGTTCTACCGCTACGTCGACGGCAAGGCGACAGGCCCGGCTGCGCGGTTCGCCGGCGCGATTCGCGTCGGACCCGCGCGAAACGCGCTCCTGGACCCGGACGCGATCGCGGAGCGCGTCATCCTGGCCATCGTGAACGAGGCGTACCGGGCGCTCGGCGACGGCGTCGCCTCGGAAGCCGACATCGATCGCGCGATGCAGCTCGGCGCGAACCACCCGTTCGGACCGTTCGAATGGGCCCACCGGACCGGCGTCCACGAGGTTGTCGTGATGCTCGATGCCCTCAGCGACGAGGACGCCGACACGTTCCGGCCCACGCTGCCCTTGCTCCGCGAGGCGAGAGCGGCGATGTGAGCCTGGTCGTACCATCCCCGGGCGCCGAGGCCCTGCCCGGCCCGGCATCACGCGGACTTCGAGGGGATCCGACCATGAGCTCTCCGATCAAAGCCCTGACGCTCGCTGTCATCGCCGGCGCCAGCCTCGTGCTCGCTGCGTGCGGCCAGGCGGCCACGCCGACCAGCGCACCAGGCGCGACCCGGGCCGCGCTGGCCACGCAGGCCGCGGCGACCCAGGCCCCCGGCGCGACGCAGGGACCCGGCCTCAGCTTCACGATCCCGAGTGAGGACAAGGCGCTCGAGGCCCTCCTGCCCGATCAGATCGGCGGCCAGCCCACCCAGAAGCTGAGCATGACCGGCGCTACGTTCCTCGGTGACGGCGGCTCGAGCACCAACGACTTCACGACGATCCTCACGCGGCTCGGGAAATCCCCGGCCGACCTGAGCGTCGCAGGGGCCAGCACCGATGCCCTCCAGGTCTTCGCCTTCCGGGTCAAGGGCGTCGACGCGAACCAGCTGTTCCAGGCGTTCGTCCAGCTCGCGTCGAGCGCCCAGGGAGACGTGGTCTCGGATGCGAACATCGGCGGCAAGGCGGTCAAGAAGGTCGTGACGGTCGACGGCGCCGTCTCGTACATCTACGCCTCGGGCGACGTCCTGTTCACGGTCGACGTCAGCTCGGACACCGACCCGGCACTCCTGACCGAAGCCTTCTCGAAGCTCCGCTAGGAACGACCGGCGTCGCCTTCGACCGAGCGTCGGGCGCGGCCGTTCGCCCCTCGTACAATTTCGGACATGGCTCGAGATCCACGTCGACCCTTGCGCGAGGCGTGGATCGTCGAGGCGCTTCGGACGCCGGTCGGACGGTACGGCGGCGCGCTCGCGTCGATTCGACCGGACGACCTCGCCGCGATTGCGATCCGGGCGGTCATCGATCGGTCGGGCATCGACCCCGCGCTTGTCGAGGACGTGATCCTCGGCTGCGCGAACCAGGCGGGTGAGGACAACCGCAACGTGGCGCGCATGGCCGGGCTGCTCGCGGGCCTGCCCGTCGAGGTCGCGGGACAGACCGTCAACCGTCTCTGCGGATCGGGGCTCCAGGCGATCAACGCTGCGGCGCACGCGATCGGCGCCGACGACGGCGACGTGTTCATTGCGGGTGGGGTGGAGTCGATGACCCGGGCGCCCTACGTGATGGCCAAGGCCGATGCGGCCTGGGACCGCGGCGAGCGCGTCGTCCACGACACGACGCTCGGCTGGCGGTTCATCAACCCGAAGCTGTCCGCGATGCACCACCCGTACTCGATGGGCGAGACTGCCGAGAACGTCGTCGAGCGCTACGGCGACCAGCGCGAGGTGACCCGCGAGCGGCAGGATGCGTTCGCGCTGCTTTCACACCAGCGGGCGATCACGGCCATCGAGGCGGGGGTCTTCGACGACCAGATCGTGCCGGTCGAGGTGCCCCAGAAGAAGGGTGCCCCGATCGTGGTCTCGCGCGACGAGCACCCTCGCGCAGACACCTCGCTCGAGGCGCTAGGGAGGCTCCGCCCGGCATTCCGCGAGGGCGGCTCCGTGACGGCGGGCAACTCGTCGGGCATCAACGACGGCGCCGCGGCGACGCTGGTCGTCGAGGCCGGGCGCGCGCGGGAGCTGGGCCTGAAGCCGCTGGCTCGGGTCGTCTCGACGGCTGTCGCGGGCGTGGACCCAGCGATCATGGGCATCGGGCCCGTGCCGGCGTCGCACAAGGCGCTCGCCCGAGCCGGGATCACGGCCGACGACCTCGACCTCGTGGAGCTCAACGAGGCATTCGCCTCGCAGTCAGTCGTCTGCATCGACGAGCTCGGGCTCGATCCCGAGAAGGTAAACGTCAACGGCGGCGCGATCGCCCTCGGGCATCCTCTCGGCGCATCGGGCGCGCGCCTCATGACAATGCTCGTCCACGAGCTCCGCCGTCGCGGCGGTCGCTACGGCCTGGCCACGATGTGCATTGGCGTCGGCCAGGGGATCGCTACCGTCGTGGAGCGCATCGAGGACTAATTCCGTTGCGGTGCCGCGCGCCAGCCGGGCCCGGCGACCCCCTCTCGGGCCACCAAGTCTTCAGGCGACTACTCGCCAGCCGATCCATGCCAACGAGTCTCCCACTGACCGGTTGGCAGGCGATTGGATGGGCTCCACGCTCGACGATAGCCAAGCCCGCCTCTCGCCAAGGGACGAGTAGTCGCCTGGCGACTCATGACCAGAAATGCTCATCACTGACGGTGAGTCAGCCGGCCTTTGCTCCACCAAACGCGCGGATCTGGGTCAAGCGGCCTCGATGGAGCGGAGGGCGTGCGCCAGGGCATCCTGGAGCGAGTCGGCGAGCCCGTTTGCGGCGACCGTGACGCGGACCGTGACCGGGGCGTCCGTGGTCTCGATGTAGGTCCGGCAGCCCGAGGCGATTCGCTCGGCGAGGCATTCCGCGCCGGTTTCGGAGGTCTCGGGCAGGAGGATCTGGAAACGGGTGTTCGCGACGCGGGCCACGAGGTCGGTTGCCCGCGAGTCCTGGCGAAGCACCCGCGAGAGCGGACCCGCGATGGTTCGCAGCCAGGGATCGACGGACTGGGTCGGTCGCTCGGACCTGATCTCGACGATGGCCACCGCGGCCGGCCGTCCGTACCGGGCCGAGCGGGTGCTCTCGCGGTCGAGTGCGGCATTCCACTCGAGGCGGCCGGGAAGGGTGCGGATGTCGGTCGTTGGCCGGGGGCCCGAGGGAATGACGGCCGGCAATGAGCGATTTGTCGCGCCGGGTTCGGGCCGGGATGCCGCGCCACCTTCTGCGACTCGCGCGGCTCCCGGGGCTGAAGTCCCGGCGCTCTCCGCGCCCTCCGGCGCCGCGGCAACGGGCCGACGTCGTCCTCGACGGACCTTCGGGCCCTCCAGGAAGGCCTCGATCGACTCGTGGGTCCGCGCGTCCTCGAGGTCGGGGAGCGCAAAGCGGCGGGCGCGAGTCGAGGTGGTCCTGGCCATGAGCCCCCGTAGGTGGGTGGAGTGGCGGTACGCGAAACCATAGCCCAGCGGCCTGAAATCGTCCTGCCGATCCAGCGCCGCACGGCGCCGCAAGGCGACTCCGACGGCGGTACGAATGAGGGTGTTGTCGGAATCGGTTGCGCTGCGTACGATTGACGCAGTTCAAGCGACTTCAAAGGGGATCGACTCGATGATCGAACAGCAGCCGACGGTGCTCTCCCTGAGCGATGCCGCAGCCATGAAGCTGCGGGAGCTCACGAAGGAAGAGGCGAATCCGAACATCGGCCTGCGCGTCTACGTCTATTCCGGCGGTTGCTCGGGCTTCCGCTACGGGATGATGCTCGAGGACCAGCCGACCCCCGAGGACAACGTCCTCGACGTCAACGGCACCAAGGTCTACGTCGACGGCCAGAGCATCCCGCTGCTCAAGGGCTCCGAGATCGACTACGTCGACACCCTCATGGGCGCCGGCTTCACGGTCAACAACCCGAACGCGGTCACGGCCTGCGGCTGTGGCTCGAGCTTCCGGACGGCGGAGGACGCCGGCACGGCCCGGTCCTGCGCGCACTGAGCGCAACGCTCTCCCGTAGCGTCGAAGCCGCCGGACCTCCGGCGGCTTCCTGATGTACGCCCGGCATGGGCAGCAGCTTGGAGGTGAAAGTCCTCTGGGGATCGAGGTGGTACGCACCCCTAGCCGACGGCAACGGCGCCACCGCGAGGTGGGGTCGGGAGGAAGCCCGAGGCAAAGCTCCAACCCGAGGAA
>JBBQFS010000021.1:0-26376 GCA_038322255.1 Candidatus Limnocylindrales bacterium
GCCGACGTACGGGATCGACCCGTCGGTCGGGAGGTCAGAGGGCCGCCGATTGACGTAAACGAGCGGGATGCCCGCGGCCTTCGCCTTGGCGGTCATCGGGCCCGCGGCCTCGGTGTCGACCGGGATCACGATGATCGCGTCGACCTTGTTCTGGATGAAGGTCTCGACCTGGCCCAGCTGGACGTCGGTTTTCTCCTCTGCCGCAACGACGTTCAGCGTGACGCCGCCGAGCTTCGTCGCCTCGGCCTGCATGCCGTCCGCGACGGTCTGCAGGAACTGATCGAGGATCGGGAACGTGACGCCGATCTTCACGGCCGCGCCGGTCCCGCCCGAGGCGGGGGCCTGGGTCGCGCTACCGCCTGTCGTCGGTGCCGATGTCGAACCGGATCCCGTACACGCTCCGACAAGCACGACGCTCGCAAACAGAACGGTCGCCATCCGGGCCATGGGGTGACGTGCCATGCGCATCCTCCTCGACGCTTTTCATGGTTCAGACCACGCGGTTCGTCCAGGCCCTTCGGTCCCGCGAGAGGCGCACAGCGCAAACGAGTGCAGCCGCGTAATCGATTGCTGACCCTATCGAAACCCTCGGGTGGCGTCAACCCTGCGGGCAGACGTTGCGGGCAGACGTTTACGACAGGTCCCGCCGCTGGAGCGCGAGGGCCCGCTCGTAGCGCGCCCGGGCCTCGTGGATGTTGGACTGCGAGCTGGCCGCCGCGACCGGAACGTCCCACCAGCCCTCCATGCTCGGGACGCGTCCGGCAGGTGAGGTCGGGATGACGATGACGGTCGGGCGGGGGCGCCCCGGCGCAGCGGCGAGCGCCGTCCGGATCTCGTCGGGCGTGATCGCCGTCACCGCAATGGCACCCATCGCCTCGGCGTGGGCCCGGAAGTCGATCGGGACGTATGGCCCGGTCAAGCGGCTCGTCGCGGGGTCGCGGAAGCGCAGCTCGTTGCCGAAGTCCGGCACGCCCGAATCGCGCGCGAGGTCGAGGATGCACTGGTAGCCGTGATTGTCGAGGACGACGATCGTGACCGGCAGGCCCTCGGCGACCGCGGTGACGATCTCGGAGTTGAGCATCAGGTATGAGCCGTCGCCGACCATGACGACGACGCGCCGCTCGCGGTCGGCGAGCTGGACGCCTACGCCGCCGGCGATCTCGTAGCCCATGCAGGAGTAGCCGTACTCGACGTGATAGGCCTTCGGGTCCTCCGGGCGCCACAGCTTCAAGAGGTCGCCGGGGAGACTGCCGGCCGCGCAGACGACGGTGGCGTGGCCACCGACCGCGTCGTTCACGATCCCGATGATCTCGGGCTGGGCGAGGACGCCATCCTCGTTGGCGGCGGTCTCGCTGCCGGCGCGATAGCGGTTGACAATGTCGTCCCAGGTGGCCTTCTCCGCCGCGATCCGGTCGCGGTATGTCCCCGGGGTTCCGTGCCAGCCCGCGGCGTCGAGGGCCGCGCCGAGCTCGACGAGCGCCGCGCGCGCGTCGGCGATCATCGGGATGGCGCGCAGCTTGGCCGCGTCGAGGGTGGCGACGTTGATGCCGACGAAAGCCACGTCCGGGTTTTGGAAAGCCGACCTCGATGCGGTCACGAAGTCGCCGAGCCGGCTGCCGATCGCAATCACGAGGTCGGCGTCGCTGGCGAGCCGATTGGCCGCGAGACCCCCCGCGGCCCCGATGGGCCCGACGTTCATCGGATGGTTCCAGGCCAGCGCGCCCTTGCCGGCCTGGCTCTCGCTGACCGGGATCCCGAAGCGCGTCGCGAAGGCGTCGAGAGCGGCGACGGCCTCGGAGTAGATGACGCCGCCGCCGGCGACGATGAGCGGCGCCTTCGAATCCTTGAGTCGCGCCACCACGTGGTCGACGACGTCACGCTCCGGTATGGGCCGCCGGATTCGCCACAGGCGCCGCTCGAGGAATGCCGCGGGCCAGTCGAAGGCCTCCGCCTGGACGTCCTCGGGCAGGCTGATCGTGACGGCCCCGGTTTCGGCGACGTCGGTCAGGACCCGGAAGGCCTCGGGCAGGCTCGAGAGCAGCTGTTCCGGGCGTGAGATCCGATCGAAGTACCGGGATACCGGGCGGAAGGCGTCGCTCGCGCTGACGTCGCGCTCCACGGGATGCTCCACCTGCTGGAGCACCGGGTCGAGGAGGCGCGTCGCGAAGTAGTCGCTCGGGAAGAGCAGGACGGGGATCCGGTTGACCGTCGCCGTCGCCGCGCCGGTGATCATGTTCGTCGAGCCAGGCCCGATCGAAGCGGTGCACGCGAACGCCTGGAGCCGGTTGCGATGCCGGGCATAAGCGGTGGCCATGTGGACCATGCCCTGCTCGTTCTGCGGGCGGTAAAACGGCAGGTCGAGCTCCTCGCCGAGCTCCTCGAGCGCCTGCCCGAGACCCGCGACGTTGCCGTGTCCGAAGATGCCCCAGACGCCCGCGATAAACCGCGCTTCGACGCCGTCACGCTCGGCGTACTGTCGGGCCAGAAAGCGGACGATGGCCTGCCCCACCGTCAGCCGCACCGTGCTCATCGACCCCTCCTCTCGCCTGCGCCACGGGACCCTCCGCCACACGCCCTGCCATCATGCACCAGCGGCCTTGACGGCGCTGAGCGAGGCGGACTACGGTTCGCAATCGATTACTCGATCTCGGCGAGACGCCGCGCGCCCGATCGCCGACCAACGGAGGGACGATGGGCGAGCGCGGGGTTCCCGCGACGATCCGCGATGTCGCCGAGCGCGCGGGCGTGTCGACCGCGACCGTCAGCCGCGTGCTGGCGGGCGTCGGCAACCCGAACCCGGGCACGGCCGCGGCAGTCCATTCCGCGGCGCAGCAGCTTGCCTACCGCCCATCGGGCATCGCCCGGTCGCTCCGGACGCGCCGGACCCGGACCCTTGGGCTGATCGTCACCGACATCCAGAACCCGTTCTTTCCCGAGCTCGTCCAGGCGGCCGACATGGCCGCCCGCTCGGTCGGGTATTCGATCCTTCTCGGCAGCGCCGCGTACGACGAACATCGCGCGATGCACTACCTCGACCTGATGGTCGACAGCCGAGTCGACGGCCTGATCATCGCCTCGAGCCAGCTGTCACACGAGACGTGGAACCGGCTTGCCACCTCACCGGTTCCCGTCGTGGTCGTCAACGCCGAGCCCGTCGGCGTGGCCGTGACCGTCATCACCAGCGACAATGTCAGCGGCGCACGACTCGCGGCGGCCCACCTCATCGAGCTCGGCCATCGCCGGATCGCCTACATTCGCGGACCCGAAGGGTTCACCGCGGACAGCCCGCGCATCGACGGCTTCCGGGCCGCGTGCCGCGAGGCGGGAATCCCGGCCTCGGACATCGTCGAGGTCCGCGGCGACGGGCAGGTCGAAGGCGGCGAGCGCGCTGCCGCCGCGCTCATCGCAGCCGAAACGGGCGTCACCGCCATCGGTTGCTACAACGACATGACGGCGATCGGCGCGATGCGCGCGATCAGGCAGGCCGGCCTGCGGGTGCCGCTCGACGTCAGCATCGTCGGCTGCGACGACATCGCCGCCGCGTCCTGGGTCGTGCCCGCCCTGACCACCGTGGCCCAGGGGAAGGCCGAGATGGGCCGGACCGCGGTCGAACGGATCACGGCGGCGCTCAATCATCCGGACCGCCAAGGGAGCCCCGAGATCGTCCGGATGCCGATGCTGCTGGTCCGACGCGAGTCGACCGGGCCGCCGCCGGGACCCACTGGGCGAGCCGGCTCCCCCGCGACGGCAGCGGCGGGCTGAACGAAGCTCAGGCCGGCTTCGTGCCCGGCTTCGTGTCCGGGTTGGGCAACACGTTGTCCCGGACCGCGCCGATGAGGTCCTGGTAGCCGGTGATGAAGGACCGCAAGGTGCGGGCCGTCGCCCCGAAGGCGTCGAACTCCGAGGCGCTGAGGCCGTCGGGCTCGTAGGCCCGGACGAAATCGGGAACGCGCGCGACGAGGTCGTCGACGTAGGCCGGATCCACGGGGACATCGATCCGCCGCTCGGGCACGATGCCGCTCCGGTTGAACCGGACCTGCCAGGCGTGGGGCATGGTCATCACGATGTCGGCTCCGACCAGCTCCGTCCAGTGCAGCCGATGCCGGTACGCCGCGGCCAGCAGTCGTGTCCGGTACCCGCGCTCGCGGTAGAGCGCGTATGCCCGCTTGAACACGGCGATGCCCGCCCAGTTCGCGGCACCGGGCTCCAGCGCGATCTCGTCGCGCTCGACGAGGACCTTCACCCAGTCATCGACGCGGCCGATCATCAGCGAGCAGACGGGGCTTGACCGGCCCGTATCGCCACCGGCCTGCTCGAACCGTCGCAGGCCGCGATCCACCGCCTCACCGACGGCCAGGGCCTGCGACACCGTGAACGCCACGGTCGCGTTAATGACCACGCCGCGAGCGGTGGCCTCCTCGAGAGCCTCGAGGCCAGCTGACGTCGTCGGGAACTTGACCTGGACGTTCGGTGCGAGGCCGCTCAGGTGGATCGCCTGCTCGAGCATCCTCGCGGAGCTGCGGTAGTTGACCGGGTTCGTCTGGAGACTGAGCCGGCCCTTCGCTCCGTCGTGCCGCTCGAAGACCGGCTGCAGGATCGCCGCCGCGCCAACCCCCATCTCCTCGATGAGGCCCCAAGTGATTTCGATCTCCGACCAGGACGGATGGCTCGCCGAGATCTCGCGCACTCGCGGAACCCAGCGGTCCCGCTCCTTCTTCATCACCTCGCCGACGATCACCGGGTTCGAGGTCGCGCCCGTCGCGCCCCGCTCGATGGCGTATTCGAGCTCCGAGACCGCGCAGGAGTCGTTCCAGTAGTCGGTTTGGGTCGTCTCGACCATCCGCAGGAGCGGGCTCTCGAAAGCGGCGAGCGTCATCGCGCCGCCTCCGCCTTGGCGTTGGGCGCCGTGGGGTCCCAGTTCATCAGCCACGCATGGTCGGGGTCGACGGTGAAGTGCCACTCGCGCCGCGGGCCGGCCATGACATTGAGGTAGTAGCAGTCGTAGCCCGCAGGGACGCCGACCGGGTGGTAGCCCTCGGGGATGAGGACGACGTCGCCGTCCATCGGTGTCAGCGTCTCGTCAAGTCGACGATCCGCGGTGTACACGCGGGCAAAGGCGAAGCCCTGGGGCTTCGCGAATCGATAGAAATAGAGCTCCTCGAGGCGCGTCTCGATCGGCGGATCGTCGGTGTCGTGCTTGTGCGGCGGGTAGCTCGACCAGTTGCCTCCGGGCGTCAGGACCTCGAACGCGATGAGCCGGCCGGCCTCGGCCCCTGGTGGCAGCAGGTGGTGGATTCGACGCGCCGTCTGGCCCGATCCACGGTCCTCCACGAGGACGTCCACCGGGTCGATCCTGGTCGTTCGCCGAACGACCCCGCCCGGGGCGGCCGCGATGACCACCAGCGCTCGACCTTTCGCCGTGACCGAGACCCCGCGACCGGGCTCGACGAGGATCACGGGCGGGGGCGGCCCGTCGAAGACCGAGTCGCGCGAGCCGACGACGCCGAATGGCTCGTCACCGACCACGACATCGGCGCGGCCTTCGAGGATGAGGACCAGCCGCTCCTGGTCGTCCGCTTCGCGCCCCACCGAGTCGCCGGGACCCAGTCGATGGGCATGGAACGAGATGTACTCCCACCCGGCAGCTGCGGCGTCGATCGCCTGGAGGGCAGCCCCGCCCGGGCCCGCCGCCCGGCGGAGGAGCTGCCGGGCGGTGCCCGGACCGGATGGATCGTGGCGTGCTGGGGGACGCGTCGCAGGGGCTGTCACGATGTGGTTCCCTTCAACCGCTGCGCAGCCGGACGGGATCGCCGGCGGTCCGGGCAATCGATTACATCAACCATTGTCCGCCGTGCCGCGGGATACCGTCAAGACGGCGAAGAGGCTCTTGCGGTGTATTCTGCGGGACCCATTCCCAGGGACACGCGGAGCATTCCTCTTGTATTTCTACGAGCTGCACGAAGGCGACGAGGAGATCTTCACCGACCTGCTGCTGGTCCACGACGAACAGTTCGAGCCGGAGGATTTCTTCGAGCTCGTCCAGGCGATCCGGTCGCAGGTCCAGGACACCCACGTCGAGGACACACTGATCGAGGCGATCGCCCTCGAGCTCGAGCGCGAGCACGGCTTCACGTTCGTCTCGGATGCCCGGCTCGAGGCCTCGGTCCACGTCTCGCCGGTCGAGAAGGAGAACCGGTTGATCGCGATCGACGACGAGCTCCTTGAGTCGGCCGAGTACCGGACGCTGTTCGCCGAGCTCGACCCGGACTCGGAGCGCGTCGAGGACCGCAACTAGCGGACTCGCGGACTCGCCTGCGCAGCCGCGCCCGGCTCTATCGACTGAACAGGATCTCGATGACGTCGCCGTCGGCCACGCGGTAGGTTTTGCCCTCCGAGCGCAGGCGACCGGCCTTGCGCGCCTCGGCCGTCGACCCGAGCTGCACCAGATCGTCATAGCCGACGGTCTCGGCCCGGATGAAGCCCCTGGCGAGATCGGTGTGGATCGCGCCCGCGGCGTCGACCGCCGTCGAGCCGCCGGGGATCGGCCAGGCGCGGACCTCGTCCGGGCCTGCGGTCAGGAAGGAGATCAGGCCCAGGAGCTGGTATGACAGCCGGATCACCCGCTCGAGGCCGGATTCGGCGATGCCCATCTCGGCCATGAACGTCGCGGCGTCATCGGGCTCCAGCTCGCCGAGCTCCATCTCGATCCGGGCCGAGAGATGGTCGACCATCGCCTGCTGGTGCGGGTAGCCCGCGGCGATGCGCGCGGTCAGCTCGGCGGCCGTCGCGAGGTCGCTTTCGCCGACATTCAGCAGGACGAGCACCGGCTTCTCGGTCAGGAAGCGGAAGCCGCGGACGGCCTTGGCCTCGTCGTCGGACAGGCCGGCGTCGCGGATCGGCGAGCCGGCCTCGAGCGATGTCTTCAGGCGACGGAGGATGACCTCCTCGCGCTCGTTCGACTCGCGGTCGGCCGGGGTCCCGTGGCGCCCGCTGGAGCCCAGCCGCTCAAGCCGCCGGTCGACCATCGCGAGGTCGGCAAGGATGAACTCGAGGTCGAGCTGCTCGAGATCGCGCGCCGGGTCGACCGAGCCGGCGGGGTGCGGCATCGATGAATCCTCGAAGGAGCGGACGACGTGCAGCAGCGCGTCGGAATCGCGCAGCCGGGCCAGGTGCTCGGCCGGGAGCTCCTCGGTGCCGACGTAACCCTCCGATGATGCAGGCGGCGCCGGCAGGTCGGCGTACGTCACGTCGGCGTGGATGACCTTCCTGGGCTTGAAGATCTCGGCGAGCCGGTCGAGTCGTGCGTCGGGCACCTTGACGACCCCGACGTTGAGTGTCAGCGCGCCGAAGCCGCCGGTCTGGGCGTGGCCCCGGGTGAGCGTGTTGAAGACGGTCGTCTTGCCGCTGCCGGCCAGGCCGACGATCGCGATCTGCACCGCGGACTAGTAGCCGGCCGTCGGGTCGACGACGTTCCGGAGCGGCTCGCCGCGGCTGAAGCGGACCAGGTTGTCGCAGAACAGGTCGATGCTGCGATCGAGCACGCGCGCCGAGGACCAGGCCGTGTGCGGCGTCAGGATCACGTTGGGCAGCTCCCAGTAGGGCGAGGATTGCGGCAGCGGCTCGTCGCGGAAGGCATCCAGCGCGGCGCCGCCGATGCGATTCTCGCGCAGCGCCCGAATCAGCGCCGTGTCGTCGATCAGCCGGCCGCGGGCGACGTTGATCAGCCAGGCGTCGCGCTTCATCGCGGCCACGGCGGCCTCGTCGATCAAGCCCTCGGTCTCCGCTGTCAATGGCGCCGCGAGGACGACGATGTCCGACTCGGCGAGCAGGTCGTGGAGGCCATCGGGTCCGACAATCCGATCAATCCGCGGCTGGAATGGGAAGCCCTCGGGGTCGTCCATCCTCGTGGCATCCGCCTCGTCACCAGCACTCGGCCGGCGGCGCATCGCGATGACCCGCGAGCCGAAGGCGGAGGCGAGCGATGCAACCGAGCGGCCGAGCGAGCCGTAGCCGACGATCCCGATCGTCAGCTCGCGCAGCTCGCGGCCCTCGAGCGGCTGCCAGGTGCGCTCGTGCTGCAGCTCGAGCAGCTGCGGGAGGTGGCGGCTCACGGCTAGGATCATGAGGAGGACGTGTTCGGCGATCGGGCGCGAGAAGACACCTCGGGCGTTCGTGACCAGGATGTTGCGGGCCAGGGCGGCGGGCGTCAGCGCGCGCTCGACGCCCGACGTCGCCGAGTGGACCCAGGTCAGGCCGGGCGCACGGACGAGGAGGCGATCGAACGCCTCGGCCACGAGCCAGCCGCGAAGGAGCACCTCGACGTCGTCCACGGGTCCGTCGGCGAGCCCCTCGACCGACAGGTTGATGATCCTCGAGCCCGGCGCGACCGACTGGATCCGCTCGAGATCCCGGGCCCGGATTCGGGCCGAGAGGATCGGGCTGACCGCGATCGCGAGCGGAACGCCATTCGGTCCGCGACCAGGGCCGGCAGTGCTCCTCATCCGCGGGTCGCCGCGAAGATCACCCGAGGACCCGCGCGATCCAGAGCTCCGGCGCGGCGATCTCCTCCGCGGACGGCAGCGATTCCGGTCCGTCCCAGATCCGGGCGAGGGCCGGCCGGCCGCGCGCCTCCGCGATCGCCCGGACGAAGCGCTCGCCCTTGGCGTATTGCTCCAGCTTGAGATCCATGCCCGTCAGCCGGAGGACCGCGCGCTCGAAGCCGCTGCGACGCTGGCGACGCTCGTGGAACCGGGCCGAGATCTTCTCGACGTCCTCGACCAGGCCCCGGCCGACCTCGTCCATGATGTAGTCGCTGAAGCCCTCGAGGAGGCTCATGACGGCCTGCGTCTCGCGGAAGAGTCGCCGCTGCTCCTCGCCCATGAGCGACTCCATCCAGTGCTCGCCGGCGGATTCCCCGCGCAGCGCCCGCCCGACGGCCTTGAGCGTGTCGGCGCCGATCGTTGAGGCGCTGCCGCTGAACAGGCTGAGCTGTCGCTCGAGGCGCTCGGCCAGATAGGGCCGCAGCCAGGGGTGGGCCTCGAACTCGAAGGCATGGGTCGTCTCGTGGAGGGCGATCCAGGTCCGGAATGGCGCGACGGGGATACCCAGCGCGTGAGCCGTGCCCCGGACGTTCTCTTCGACGAACAGCAGGCGGCCATCCTCGGTTTCGGCCGAGAGCATCGCGAGGTCGTATTGGCCAAGGACCCGCGTCCCCATGAATCCGAGCAGGAAGCCGAGCTGCTGGCTCGTGACCCAGCGGTTGGCGAGAGCCATCGTGGCTCGCGTCAGGCCCCCGCCCTCGGGCACGACCTGATCGAGAAGCTCGTCCTCCATTCGCGAGATCAGGGACCGGAACGTCCCGACGTTGGCCCGGATCCAGCCGGCGCGGTCGACGACTGACGCCCGCTCGACGACGCCCGGCAGCGACGTCCCCAGCGCCTCGGACAGGCGCGGCACCACCCGGGCCATGGCCTCGCGATAGGCGCCGTCGGCGGCCCGCAGCTCGAGCGCCGAGAGGCGGCCCGGCGCCCGTTCGGCGCGGCGGATAGCGATTCGCTCGACGCTGCCCCAGTCGACGAGCCCCCGCCGGGCGATGCCCTCCGCCCGACGGCCGAGCACGGTTGCGGCCGCGCCGATTGCGGACCCGAGCAGGAATCCCGCCTGCCAGCGGCGGTCCGCGCGCCAGCCGCCGATGCGGGAGCGGCGGCGCTCGCTTCGTGGCTCGCTCAACCCGCGCCCCCGCCGGGCGCGATCGCCGCGGCGCCCGCCGTCGTGGCGGGTGTCGGCGTCGCGCCTGTCGCCGTGGCGGGTGTCGGCGTCGCGCCTGCCGCCGTGGCGCCGGTCCCGAGCTCGATCCCGGCGACGTCCGGGAATGCCTCGCCAAACATCCGCTCGGCGATGGATCGGAAGGCGTCCACGTCGCCCGTCGTGAGCTGGATGTGGCTCGCCCCGCCCGCAGGCGCCTCGAGCCCGTTGATCGACAGCAGCTCCGCGAGCGCGGAGGCGGTGGCCGCGGCGGAATCGACGATCGCGATCCCCTCCCCCGCCACCTTCGCGATCGCTGCCCGCAGGAGCGGATAGTGCGTACAGCCCAGCAGGAGCGCGTCGATTCGCGCCGAGGCCGGCATCGGGAATACGAACTCGCCGCTCGAATCGCGCTCGCCGAGCAGTGGTGCCAGGGCCTCGGTGACGCTCGCCTCGACCTCTTCGCCGCTCAGGAGCCCGGCCTCGACCATCGGCACGAAGGTGGGCGTTGCGTGCTCGTAGACCTCGACTGCAGGATTCTCGTCCTTGATCGCGGCGAAGTAGGCGTGGGACCGGATCGTCGCGGGCGTTCCGATCACCCCGACACGGCGGTTGCGCGTGGCCAGCGCGGCCGAGGTGGCACCGGGCCGGATGACGCCGAGGATCGGCAGGTCGTAGCGGCGCCGGAGGTCGCCGAGCGCGATCGCGGTCGAGGTGTTGCAGGCCACGACGACGGCCTTGACGCCGCGCTCGACAAGGGCGTCGATCGATTCGGTCGAGAAGGCGCGGACCTCCTGGTCCGGCCGCGTGCCGTACGGGGCGCGCGCGTTGTCACCGAAGTAGATGGTCGATTCTTCGGGCGTCCGGCGGAGGATCTCGCGCAGGACGGTCAGGCCGCCCACGCCGGAATCGAAGACGCCGATTGGTCGCGGATCCGTCACCCGAGGCGCCGCTCCTCCGATGTCGCGGCCACCTAGCCTGCCGCGGCCAGCGCCGGCCGAGCGCCTTCGCGCGCGACGGCCACGGACCCGCCGAACATCTGGCGGGCGACTTCGACCAGGTCGCGGCTGACGCCGGCATTCGGCTCCGCGGTCACGAACGGCGCGCCCTGGTTGCTGGCCGGGCCGACGATCGGGCCCTCCGAGCGGATGTGGTACTCCGGCTCGCGGCCCATGGCGACACGCAGGTCGTTGGGGTCGATACCGTTCGGAGCGTCGGCGCGATTCACGAGGTACTTCACCTTGCTCGGCGGGTAGCCGATCTTCTGGAACGTCTCGGCCATCGCGATCGAGTTGCGGATGGTCGTCGCGTCGTAGGTCACGATCTCGAGGATGGTGTCGGCCTGGTCGAGGAGGGCAAGGGTCAGCTCGTCGAGCCCGACGCCGCTGTCCACGATCACGAGGTCGTACAGCCGGCGCATCAGCGACAGCGTCTTCTCGAGGTCGCGGACCAGGACCATCTCAGCCATCTCGATTCGCGGCGGCGCGAGCAGGACGTCGACCTCGGCCGGGCCGCGCCAGAGCACGTCGGCGAGATCGGTCTCGGAGATCCTGTCGGTCGGCAGGTCGAGCATCGAAGGCGCCTCACGCGGCGCGCGCAGCAGGCCCCGCAAATCACCGAACTGGATCGCCCCGTCGACGAGCGCGGTACGGAACCCGAGGCCCGAGGCGGCAACCGCGAGGTTGAAGGCGATCGTGGTCTTGCCGACGCCGCCCTTCGGAGCGAATACGACGATGAGCCGGCTGGGGGCCTTCTCGTTGGCGGCATTGGCGGTCTTGTGCACGCCCGCGATGCGCGTGATCAGGTCGTAGCCGTTGAACGGCATCGCGAGGACCTCGTCGATGCCCTTGTCAGGGTCGACCTGCACCGGGTTCTGGGGCACGGTGAGGACGATCACCGGGACGCTGACGTTCAAATCGTGGAGCTGCTTCACGAGCTGCATGCCTCGCAGCCTGCCCTGCAGCAGTGCGTCCACGACGATCACATCGGGACGGTGCTCGGCGACCCGACCCACGACCTCGGTCCCGTCCGAGACGATGTCGACGAGCCGGACCAGGCTCTGCGCGGCCAGGAGCCCTCGGACGTACTGCGCGACCTGGGGGACGTCTTCGACGAGCAGCAGGCGAATCTGATCGGCGGATGCCATCGCTAAGACGGTACCACGGGCCGACGGCCAATCCCGGCGCCCCTACGTGACCCTCGATTCAGGTGCGCGACGGCTTCCTGGCGACGAGCACCACCCGGTCTGCTCCGGCACCCAGCGGACCGAGGTCATGATCGCCCGCGAGCTGCTCCACCTGTAAGCCCGCGTCGGCGGCATACGAAGTGAGCTCGTCGGCGGTCACGAGGCGCAGCGCGTCGGCCCGGGTCCAGCGCACGGGTGTCGCGCCCTGCTCGGCCTCCTCGAAGATGGTCGTCAGGGTCACGCGCCGGCTCGTCGGATCGAACCAGGCCGCGCTCATCTTGGTGACATGGCGGCCGGTTTCGGGATCGGAGCGCAGCCAGTCGAGCGAGATCCGGCCGTCAAAGGCGGCGAGGTCGGTCGGGACGGGCAGCCAGACGTCGACGACGGCCAGGCCGCCGGGCTCAAGCTGGCGAGCCATCGACCGCAGCGCCGCACGCTGGAGATCCGCCGAGGCCAGGATGATGATCGAGTTCAGGGCGAGGATCGCGAGCCGGTAGGGCCCCGCCGCAGCGATTCGCGGATCCTCCCCGGTCTCCGTCATGTCGCCGTCGAACAGCTCGATGCGATCGGCGACCGCGGGCCCGGCGGCGGCGACTCGGACCCGGCCGCGGGCGAGCATCGCCGGGTCGATGTCGACGCCGACGACGCGATGCCCGTCCTGGGCAAGCGGCACGGCAATGCGGCCGCTACCGACGGCGAGCTCGAGGATCGGCCCGCCGGTCCGGCGTGCGAGCGCCCGGTACAGCTCGACATCGCCGGGATCCTCGGAGAGGTCGAGGTCGTACAGTCGCGCGATCGCCGCGGCCGTTGCGTTCGGGTTGGCTGCCACGTGCAGATTGTCCTCGGTGGCCGCGTCGCTCGGTGCGTCGCTCGGTGCGTCGATCATGCGCGTCGGGCGATCAGGTCTTGGCGGACGCGGTCCTGAAGCGAACCTGCCCTCCGGCGCGGCGCTTCATCGCGAGGGCCGAGATGGCCTCGAGGGCGCAGCGATTCGCGATCATCGCGGTCGACTCGGCCCAGTCGTACGGCGGCGAGACCTCGACGATGTCCATGCCCGCCAGCTCGACCTTGCCGACGATGCGCCGGACGGCCCGCAGCAGCTCTCGAGGCAGCATCCCACCCGGCTCGGGCGTCCCGGTGCCGGGCGCCGAGCCGGGATCGACGACGTCGATGTCAACCGAGAGGTAGATCGCGTCGGGCCCGTCGAGTGCCTCGGCGATGGCGTCGTCGATGACCGCCTCCGCGCCGCGCTCCTCGATCTCGGTCATGAGGTGCCAGCGGAGGCCCTGCTCCCGCATCCACTCGAGGACGTCGATCGGAGGCCAGTAGCCGCGCAGTCCCACCTGGACGAAGTTCCGACCCAGGACTGCGCCCGATTCGATGAGCCGGCGCATCGGCGAGCCGTGGCTGGCCAGCTGGCCGAACGTATCGGGCGCGGTGTCGGCGTGGGCGTCGAAGTGGACGATGCCGATGCTGCCCGGTCGGCGGATCTCGGCGATCGCGCTCGCGCTGGGCCAGGTTATCGAGTGGTCGCCACCGAGGATGATCGGGATCGCGCCCGTGGCTGCGACCTCGCGGACCTTGCGGTAGATCATCGCGTGGCCGCGCTCGAAGTTCGCCGGCACGACGTTAGCGTCGCCGGCGTCGACGACCGTCAGCTCGTCGAAGGGGCGGACGTCGAGCTGGAGCGAGTTCAACCCGCCTGAGGTGTACTGGGCTTCGCGGATCGCCCGAGGCCCGAACCTCGTCCCGGGGCGGTGGGTGACCATGTCGTCGTACGGCGCGCCAACGATCGCGACGTCCACCTCACGGGCTTCGAGCTCGGTCGGCTCGGTGACCCACGGCAGGTTCGAGAAGGTGCTCGGTCCCACGTATGTCGGCAGGTCGAAGTCGCTGTAGACCTCGAATTCCCGGTCCCAGCCCCACTGGCTGGCGAACGAGCCCGCCGGATCGGTGTTCCGGGATTGTGCAGGGGGCGGGACGCCTTCACGGGGCGTGCGCGGCGGGCGCTTGCTCACGTCGATCCTTCGGATCGGGCCGCGGAAGTGGGCGGTCACGATCGCGTTCGACGCCGCCGGTTCGGAATCCGCCGTCCAGCGGGGCGCCTGCCGCGCATCCTAGCACTGCTCGATTCGCGGCCCGCTCAGCTCCGGCTGCTCGTCCCGGTGGTCAGGGTGACCTCGGCGACCAGCGCGAGGGCGAGGAAGAACAGCCCGATCTGCGGCTGGAAGACGCCGTTGAGGCGCATGACCACGAAGAGCGCGACCAGGACGGCGATCCAGGCGCCACGCCGGATCGCCTTGACCCAGTCGCCGCGGTACGCGATGCGCCGATGTCGGGCAAACCCGACCAACCAGAACAGCGGCGCGGCCGTCAACCCAACCGCGGAGCCCAGGGCAATCGCGCCGACGAAGCCCGACCCAGGCGTGGCCAGCGGGTCGACACTCAACGAGATCACGCCGACGACGGCCCAGGCCGCAAGCGCCAGACCGAACAGCACCAGGTTGAACCGTCGATCCCGAGGCTCCATCGTCGCGGGAGTCTAGGTCGTCGCAACCCTCGCAGGCCCGGCCTTGGTGCGTGAGCGCGTCGCGGCGAGCTCCACGCGCGCATCGAGGTCGGAGAGCTCGTCAATCTCGAGGTCCGCGCTGACCTGCGGCCCGTCGGCCAGTCCGTCGCCCGGCGCGGAGGTTGGGAGCGGCGTGTCGTCCTGCCGGCCGCGCAGGTAGGCCGTGCGCCAGCCGGCGCGACTGGCCCCGACGACGTCCGCCGCCCAGTCGTCGCCGACATGGAGGATCGCCTGCCCGTCCGTGCCGTCCGCGCCGGCCGCGCCGAGGCCGAGCGCCTCCTCGGCCGCGCGGAATATTGTCGGGTGGGGCTTGATCGTGCCGACCCGCGCCGA
This sequence comes from Candidatus Limnocylindrales bacterium, assembly GCA_038322255.1. Taxonomy (GTDB): domain Bacteria; phylum Chloroflexota; class Limnocylindria; order Limnocylindrales; family CSP1-4; genus UBA5189. The sequence goes on from JBBQFS010000021.1 coordinate 14,832, forward strand.
TACGACGATTGCCCGGAGAAAGGGCAACCAGCCTTGGGCCTCGGCGAAGCGGTCGACGGTGGCGGCCAGCGGCCAGTTCGAGAGGATCCCGAGGTTGAACCCGCGGCCAGACAGCCGCTCCAGCGTCGGTCCCGCGTCGGAGACCGGCGACATCCGATCGATGAACGCGGCGCTGTAGGTGTCGACGACGGCGTCGATCTCCGCCGGGTCGACCCTCGCGCTCGCGGCGACGTCATCCCAGCGCACCTCTCGCGGTGGCGGCGCCATGCCGCGTAGGCGAGCAAGGACGCGGACCGCGCGTTGGGCGATGTCGACCTCGTGGAACTCCGGGACCTCCTCGCGGAACTGTCGCTCGCGCTCCTCAGCCCAGGCTGCGAGGAAGGCCTCGTGGTCGCCGACGAGCCCTCGCCGCCCCAGGCCGTCCGCGGTCTGCTCCACGACCGCCCGCAGCCCGGCACGATCGACGCGCACGAGCGTGTTGCCAAAATCCAGGGTGATGGTGGCTACCCGCAGCCGTGCGTGTCTCATCGCGCCACGCTCGACGGGCAGATGTCGCGGAATGGGCAGTACGTGCAGGCCAGGACGCTCGGCTTCGGCGTGTAGTCGCGGGCTCGAATGCCCTGGGCCGCGATCGCGATCTTGCCTCGGGCCTTCTCGAGGCGCGCAGGCTCGACGTCCGCCCGGCCGACGAGGCCGGAGTCGAGGAAGTGCAGCTGCACGGCGTCCGGCAGGCGACCGGTCATCGCTTCGTACGCCATGGCGTAGATCTGGAGCTGGAGCGAGTCCCTGGCGCGCTGCCGAGCCACTGCCGGGTCGCGGACGTCGCTCGACTTGTAGTCGGTGATCGTAACCTCCTCGGGCCCGAGCAGCTCGAGCATCGGCTCGATCACGTCGGCCCGGAAGACCGACGGGACAGCATCCCGCGCGCTGACCCCGGTGACGGTGCCCGAGGCGACGGCGACCGGGACGATGTCGACTCGATCGAAGCGGCCGCGGACCCGATCCCCGCCGAGCGCAAATGCGAACTCGCGCTCGACCCAGGCCGGGACGACCGTCCCCGGCTGGAGCTGCGACTCACGGAACCGCCGCAGCGCGCCGCGTCCGGCCTCGAGTCGCGCCGTTTCGTGCTCGCGCGAGAGGAACCCCTCGTTCCGCCACGCAACGTCGAACGCGGCCAGCAGCTCAGGCTCCGTGAGCGGCTTGCCGCGAGCCTGCGAGCGGTGGAACTCCTGCACGGCCTGATGCAGCGCGGCGCCGTAAACCATCGAGTGGTGCGGCGTCGTCGGGACGCGCACGACCTGGGCGTACTTGTAGCGGAGCGGGCACGTCAGGTAGTCATCGATTGCCGAGTGGCTGAGGGTCAGCGGCCCCTCGATGGGCAGCCGCTCGGCCTCTGGGCCCTCGGCGCGAGGCTCCGCGGCGGCGATGCGCTCTAACGGCCCCGTGGCGTGGATCGAGGACGGAAAGGCCTCGCGCGCGAAGCCGGCCGAGGGCAGATCGAGGGCTTCTGCCACGAATGTCGACAGGCGTCGCGCCCGCCCACCCGCGGACTCGCTGGCGTGGCTCAGGATGAGCTCGTCGCGCGCCCGCGTCATCGCCACGTAGAACAGCCGGCGCTCCTCCTGCAGGTGGCCGTCGCCTTCAGGCATCACCTCGTCGACGAGCTCGACCGGCATCGCCAGTGGCTCCCGCCGCGATCGCGCCGGGAAGCGGTCCGCGACGAGGCCCGGGAGGAACACGACCGGGAACTCGAGGCCCTTCGCCTTGTGCACCGTCATGACATGGACGGCATCGACGTCCGGGTCCGGATCGGCTGTGGGCGGGTCGTCGCCGGCCTCGATGAGCGTCGCCAGATGGCGCGCCAGGAAGACCGCACGGTCGTCGGCGAGGAGGGCCGACTGGGTCCGGACAATGTCGAAGAAGCGCCCGACGTTCGCGAGCTGCTCCTCCGCAACGGCGCTCGTGCCTCCAGCGAGCTCGGCGAGCCAGCCCGTGTCTCGCATGAACGCATACAGCACCTCGCCGGCTGGCCGCCGCTGCGCGAGGTCGCGGTAGCGCCGAAGGTCGCCCGTCAGCTTCGCCAGCGCTGCGCGACCAGGGGCTGAGAGCCTCAGCAGACCGGGCTCGTCCTCGAGTTCCTCGAGAACCTCGAACAGGCTCCGATGCCGTCGCCGCGCGGACCCTGCAACCTCCCCGAGGTCACCGGGCCAGATCGCGTAGCGATCGGAGGCCGCAATCGCGTACACGTCGACGCTCGACGCCGGGTCGGCGACTGCGCGTAGCAGCGCAAGCAGGACTCGCACCTCCGGCCGGGCATAGAGGCCCGACGTCCCGGAGAAGCGCCACGGCAGCCCGACCGTATTCAGCGAGCGCAGCACGGCGTCGGCGTCGGCATTCGCCCGGACCAGCACCGCGTGCCCGCGTGGCCGCGCCCCCGCGTCGACCCGGCGACGGATCTCGGCCGCGATCCAGTCCGCTTCCTCGGTCCCGGTGGCGAAGGCGTGGTGCCGGATCGGCGGCGCGGCGCGGTCGGATCGCTCGGGGACGAGGCGCTTCGAGATCCCGACCCGCACCTCGAGCCGATCCGGATCGTTGAACCGGATCAGCCGGTGCGCACCATCAAGGATCGGCGCTAGCGACCGGTAGTTCCGACGCAGCACGACGGTGCGCGCGCCCTTGTACCGCTCGCGGAACTCGAGGATGTTGCTGATCGCGGCCCCGCGGAAGCGATAGATGGACTGGTCGTCGTCGCCGACGACCGTCACGTTGCGGTGCCGCTCGGCGAGCAGCGCAACGAGCTCCGACTGGGCTCGGTTCGTGTCCTGGAACTCGTCGACCAGGATGTACCGAAAGCGCGCCTGGAGCGACTCGCGCGCCGCGGCCGAATCCCGCAGGAGCTGCAACGCCAACGCGACCTGGTCACCGAAATCGATCGAGCCGTGGGCGCGCAGCATCCCGGTGTAGCGTCCGTAGGCGGCGGCCAGCTCGCCTTGACGCCGGGCCGTCTCGGCGGCTGCTGCGGCCGCCTCGCGATCGGCGTTGCCGGCGTCGGGTCTGGAAGCCGCTGTTGTCAGCTCGACCGCCACGGCCGTCAGGTCAGCCGCGTGGCCGAGGTAGACATCCGGCGAGACATCCTCGTCCCGGCACCGGGCGAAGAGCGATGCCAACGCGCCGAGGAACCGGGTCGGGTCGCCCAGGGGCCGGTACTCGGCGAGGTCCAGCTCGAAGAGGCGCTCGCGCAGGAAGACCACGACCTCCGGTCGCGACAGGACACGGACGTCGGGCGCGAGGCCGAGCTCAAAGGCGAACTCGCGGATCAGCCGGTCCCCGAAGGCGTGGAATGTCGAGATCGCGGTGTTCGCATAGCCGTACGGAACCAGCTGATCAACCCGGAGCTGCATCTCCTCCGCCGCCTTGTCCGTGAAGGTCAGGGCAAGGATCTCGGACGGCCTCGCGCGCCGCGTCGCGATCAGCCACGCGATCCGCCGGGTGATGACCTGGGTCTTGCCCGTCCCCGCCCCGGCGACCACGAGCAGCGGCCCCTCGCCGTGCGTCACCGCACGGCGCTGCTCGGCATTCAGGCCGTCCAGCAGCGCGTCGATACCGCTCGTATCGGACCCCGGAGGCCCATCGGCCGGCCGCGACGCGGCGTCCGCGATCGTCTCGAACCCGTGCCAGACCGGAATCTGCTCGAGCGGACGAACGCGGCGCCGGCTTCGCGTTCGGATCATCGGCTCGGGCACCGGAGATCTTGGGGGCCTGCCCCGACGATGGCGGACGGTCGTGACAGCTCTGCTGACACGACGAGCCGCTGGCCATGCGGCCGAACCCCTCTGACGAGCCCGCCGGCCCCAAGGACGAGGGCCAGAACCACCACCGGCCGGCCAACGACGATCGCGCCGATGTTGGCGGCGACGAGCGCGCCGAGGTCGATCAACGGTCCTCCGGGTGGGGTCGATCGAGTCTAGCGTCCGCCGATTGGCGGCCGCACACCTGGTGTTATTCTTCGCGGCCATGGCCAAGCGCACCCGCGGCAATCGACCGCCCGCCCGATCGGCAGGCAAGCGGGCGGCCCGACCCTCGATGCCCCCCTCCGGTCCGATTCGCGCGGCATCGCGACCGGCGACCGAGGATGTCGGGCTCGATCACGATCACGATCCCGCCCACGATCACGACATGCCCGCTCGGAGCTCATCGAGCCTCACCGAGGCGGAGGTCCAGCGCGCGGCCGAGCTCGAGGCCGAGGCGACCGCCCGGGAGCGCGCCGCGATCGCCGATTCGCTGCGCCGTCGAGCTCGCGGCCCGGCCGGCGAGATCATCGAGGCCGGCGACGTGAACGCACCGTTGTCGATCCGGGCTGCTCACGAGTACGCCTATGTCGCGCGCGATGTGAAGCGGATCGCGCTGACCGCGAGCCTGATGGTCGCGATCCTCATCGCCCTCCACGTCCTCGTGAACGTCCTCGGGGTCATCACCTTCTAGGATCGGATCCCCTGGCCCGCCGAGCGCAGGCCCGCCAGGCGCGCACCGCGCGAGCTATCGGATTGCGGCGAAGACCAGCTTTTCGTGATCGGCGGTGGCCGGCTCGTCGGTGTAGTCGCCGCGCACGCTGATCCTGCTGAACCCCGCCATTCGGAGCATCAGGGCGACCTCGCTCTTGAGGTACATGTTGCCGCGGAGCAGGTACTCCTCGGACGCGATGAGCGCGCCCTCACGCCACTTTTCGAGGCGCACCTCGCGGGTATAGGTCTGGTCGAGCGGATCGACCGCGACCGACCGGAACCGGGCGAGATGCTCGCTGCCGTCGGCGGCGGTCCGGCGAGGGGCGTCGGCGGGCCACGATTCGGGCAGCGCTCGCCTGGCCTCGGGCAGCCACCGGTCCCAGGAACCTGCGGCGGTGTACTCGGCATCGACGGTCAGCAGGAGGGCGCCGCCATCCTCGAGGTGCTCGTGGCACCGACGGAGCGCATCGAGATCGTTCTCGCGGCTGCCGGCCAATCCGAACGAGTCGCAGATGTAGATCGTCCGGTACCGGCGCGGGAGTCCGAATTGGTGCATCGGTTGGGCGGACAAGGCCGGGTCCCCGCCGGCTCGGGTCGCGGCCGTCCTGCACTGATCGAGCATGTCCGGGGAAATGTCGCAGCCGTCGATATCGATCCCGGCGACGAGCAGGGGAACGAGCAGACGTCCGGCGCCGCAGGCGAGATCGAGCACGGGCTGGCCGTAGCGTTCGATCTCCCGGAGGAAGAACGCGACCTCGGGCGCGTCGATGAGGAACTCGCCCCAACGCTCGGCCATCAAGCCGTAGTGCCAGACCAGCGGTTCGTCCGTCATGCCGCCGAGTAGAGCATGGACGGCTTCACGATGCGCGCCTCGTTCCCCATGTTCCGGCTGTCAGCGTCCGTCCGCGCCGGCAAGGCCCGGCGCAGCGCGTCCGGACGTGACGTACCCTCCCCGCGCAGCCGAGCCGTATCGCCGGCAAGTCCGTGAAGACGATCCAGGGCGCCGGCGATGCCTTTCATCGCCTGCGCGCGGGGCGACCACCGCGTGAATGTACGACGTCATCGACGAGGATCGGGCCATCCTGGTCCTCGGCATCGTGCATCGCGGCGAGCTCGAGCCGTGGCTCCGAAATCGTTGACGACATTGCTCCAGCAGCCGAATCGCGGCTCGCAGCGGGCGTCGATCCGCTATCAGCGCCGCCTGGCCGAGCGGGCCGCCAATAGTCACGCTGCTCCTCGTCCCAGCGAGGGCGTAGGATCGGATGGTGCTTCCGACGCCCGACCAGCGCGTTGACACGAGGCTGACCGTCCAGTACGCGATCGCACGGGCGTTCGCGGAGGCAGAGGAGCTGGACGACGTCGCCGGGCTCCTGCTCCAGACCCTTGCCGACGCGCTTGGCTGGCAGTCCGCTTCCCTGTGGGTGATGGGCGACGAGGCGAAGGCCCTCCGGTGCGCCGCCATCCACCCGACGGCGGGTCCCCTCGCTGGCTGGGCGGAGCATTGCCTCGCCCTCGCAATGCCGCTCGGCGTTGGCCTGCCGGGCCGGGTCTGGGTGTCAGGCGAGAGCTCCTGGATCAGCGACACGGACGACGACCACAACTTCCCGCGCCAGCCCGTCGCGCGGGCATTCGGGCTGCGCCATGGGTTCGCCTTTCCCATCCGTGTGCGCGGCGAGGTCACGGCGGTGGTCGAGCTGTTCGCGCCGGATATTCGCGACGTCGACGCGGAGCAGACCGCGTTCCTGGAGGCGGTCGGCCACCAGTTGGGATCGTTCATCGAGCGCATCGAGGCACGCCGCGCCGTGGCGCTCAGCGAGGTGCGCAAGACCGCGATCCTCCGGGCGGCGGTGGACGCGATCGTGTCGGCCGATTCCGACGGGCGGATCGTCGAGTTCAACCCCGCGGCGGAGGCCCTCTTCGGGCGGCCGCGCGACGAGGTCATTGGCGGCCGCATCGCCGACCTGCTCGTGCCGGAGGATCTTCGCCCGCAGCACGAGGCTGGGCTCGCCCGCTACCTGTCGACCGGCGAGAGCCGGATCCTCGGCCGGCGGGTGCGGACTTGGGGCCAGCACGCCGACGGCACTCGGCTCCCGGTCGAGCTCACGGTCACCGAGACGCCCGTGGGCGACTGGCCGTGGTTCACGGCCTTCATCCGTGACGTAACACGGGAACGCGAGGCCGAAACCGCACGCGACCGCTTCCTGGAGATCCTGTCTCATGAGCTCCGGACGCCGGTGACCTCGATCTACGGCGGTGCCAGCCTGGCCGCCCGCTCGTCGATCGGGGCGGAGGAACGGACGGAGCTGCTCGCCGACATCGGGGCGGAGGCGGACCGGCTGTACCGGCTCGTCGAGGACCTCATGGTCCTCGCCCGGGCGGAGCGGGGCGCCAACGAGATCACGCTCGAGCCGGTGAGCCTCGAACGGGTGGTCAAGCGGGTCGTCGCCGCCGTGCAGGTGCGCTGGCCGGGCCTGGAATTCCGGGTCACCGGGCACATTGGCGCACCGGTCAAAGCCGACGAGACATACCTCGAGCAGCTGATCCGGAACCTGCTCACCAATGCGGCCAAGTACGCGCACGCCGGGCGGCTCGTGGAGGTGGCGATCGAAGAGGGCGAGTCCGAGTCGATCGTGCGCGTGCTGGACCGCGGGCCGGGCATCAACGCTGCCGAGGCCCGTCGGCTGTTCGAGATCGACTACCGGTCGCCGCTGACCGAAGGCCTCGCCCCGGGGTCGGGCATCGGCCTGTTCGTCGCGCGCTGGCTCGTCCAGGGCATGGGCGGACGGATCTGGGCAGCCCCCCGGCCGGGCGGGGGGAGCGAGTTCGGGTTCGCGCTGCCGACGATTCACGAGCACGAGCACGAGCCCGAGACGGCTGCCAGCCCCGATGCCCGGCGCGATGACGACACCTCGCTCCTGGAGCTGCCGCTCATCCCGATCAGCGCGTTCGAATCGGGCGGGACGTAAGCCGCGGTCGCGAGGCGCGCATTGGCCGAGGGCCTAGCCGAGAGCCTCGAGAGCAAGATCGAGCGCCGCATCGAGGCTGAGATCGCGCCCCTCCTGCCAGGCTCGGTGCAATTCCGGCTCGGCCAGTTGCCGGCGCAGGCTGGCGAGAGTGTCATCACTCATCGCACTCACACCCCCCCGGCGAGCACCGATCTCGTCGGCGACCATCGAGAGGGCCGCGACGAGGCGCGCCGCTTCGACGGGCCGGCCAGCAATCCCCAACGTCCGGGCGGCGCGAGCGAGGTCGACGGCCGTGTCGAGGCGATCACCGAGCTCGCGATGCAGACGCAGGCTCTCGCGGAGCATCCAGAGCGCGTCGCCGACCCGACCGTCGTCGAACGCGATCGTGGCCAATGCGCCCAGACTGCTCGCCTCAAGCCGGCCATTGCGATCCTCACGCGCTCGACGCAAGTTTTCCCCGTACAGGGCGCGAGCCGCTTCGCGGTCGCCGAGGTCCTCGACCGTTGCCGCGAGGATCCGGCTGACGAGCAATGCCGAGTGGTCGTCGCCCAGCGCCCGGAACGCCGCGAGCGCCTGCTCGAACAGCGCACGAGCCGTCTCGTCGTCGGCCTCGCCACGGGCCGCCGAGCCGAGCATGAATTGGCAGTAGGCGGCGCCCCAAGCGTTGCCCAGCAGGCGGTGGAGCGCCAGCCCTTCGGCCGCGCGCTGCTTCGCAACGCCAGGGTCCTCGGTGTTGACCGCCATCACCGCCGCCCCGATAAGGGCCCTGGCGCGCGCGTGGGTGGGCGCTGCGTGCGCCTCGAGCGCCCGCTCGAGCCGACGACGGCCCTCCGACAGGTGGCCCGCGAGGTACCAGAAGCGCCACAGGGCGCCGGCGAGTCGCGCCTCCGTCTCGCTCTCCCCCAACGCGGCCAGCCGATCGAGCGCAGCGCGGAAGTTGTCGTGCTCGGCCTGGAGGCGCCCGAGCCACGTGCCCGGGTTGCCGCGGAGGTGCGGCTCGGCTGCCTCCGCCAGCGACAGGCAGAACGCCGCGTGACGCCCCTCGCGTTCCGGACGAAGCCCGGACGCCTCGAGCTTCGCGGCGGCGTACTCGCGGATGGTCTCCAGCATGCCGAAGCGCGGGTCGGCGTCGGTCTCGGAGACTCGGACGAGGCTCTGGTCCACGAGGTTTGCCAGCGCGTCGATTACGTCCAGGCCGTCCGCGCAGACGCGCTCTGCGGCGTCGAGCGTCCAGCCGCCGGCGAACACAGCGACGTCGGCGAAGACCCGTCGTGCCTCAGACTCCAGCAGGTCATGGCTCCAGTCGATCGTCACCTGGAGCGCCCGATGCCGCGCGGGTCCGGGCCGGCGCGTGCCCGTCAGCAGACGCAGCGGCCGGTCGAGGCGGTCGAGGAGCGCCGTCGGGGGGAGGATCGCCGCACGACTGCCTGCAAGCTCGATTGCCAGCGGCAACCCGTCCAGGCCGCGGCACAGCAATGCCACCGCCGCGATGTTCTCACGCGTGAGCGAGAACTCGGGCGAGGCAGCCCGGGCACGGGCTGTGAACAGGGCGACGGAGCTGATACGGGCCAGGTTGGCGAGGCCCATCGGGCGGCGATCGGCGTCCGACGCCGCCGGAGGAGCCCCCAGCGAGGGCACGGTGAAAATGCGCTCGCCTCGGAGCTTGAGCGGCGCCCTGCTCGTGACCAGCACGACGACTCCGGGCGCGCCGGCGAGGATCCCGGCCACGACCGGGGCGGCGCCGAGGACGTGCTCGAAGTTGTCGAGCACGAGGAGGACGCGCTTGTCGCCGAGCCCGCGGACCAGGGCCGCGACCGGCGACTCGCCGGCGAACGCTTGAACGCCCACGACGGTCGCGATCGCCTGCCCCACGAGCTCGGCTTGGGCGAGCGCCTCGAGTGGCACGAAGAAGACGCCTTCCGGAGCGTCGTCGAGGAGTTCTGCCGCAGCGTGAACGGCGAGACGCGTCTTGCCCGTCCCACCGGGCCCGGTAAACGTGAGGAGCCGCACCGCAGGCTCGCGCAGGAGCCCGACGACATGGTCGAGCTCTCGCTCCCGGCCGATCAGCGGGGTGGCCTGCACCGGGAGGTTGGTCGGCCGGGCGTCGAGGCCACGGATGGCGGGGAAGTCGACCTCAAGCCCCCTTGCGACCAGTTGGTAGAGCGGCCTGCGCGGACTCAGATCCGCTAGTCGGTGCTCGCCGAGATCGCGGACCTCCGCCTCGGCCAGCGGCAGCTCCCGCAGCAGATCCCGGGTAGAGCGTGACAACACGACCTGGCCGGGATGCGCGATCGCGGCGAGCCGGCGGGTGCGATCAATCTCAGCGCCGGGATCCGCGCCGAGAAGAGGATCCACCGCGGCCGAGTGGATGCCGATCCGTGGGACGGGCCCGCTGCGTGCCGCCGCCCGCTGCATCGCGGCGGCGGCCGCCGCCGCGTCTCGCGCCCGGCCGAAGGCCATCGCGACCCACCCGCCGGTCGCCGTCGACGGCGCCCCGCCGTGCCTGGCAGCGGCGGCCGCGGCAACGTTCTCCGAGGCATCTGTCGCGAGGAACGTCACGACCCCGGCCGGCAGCGAGCCGTCGGGTGGCAAGCGGTCCGGCGCGTGGTCCCGCGAACCCGGCGCCGCCCTCGTCTCCTGGGCGGGTTCTACTGGCCCCGGCGCCGATAGCTCAGGATCATGGTCGAGGATCTGGAGTTCGAGCCGCTGCAGGGCGGGTCCCGGCTCGACGCCCAGCTCGGAGTCGAGGATCCGGCGGGCTTCCCGGGCGACGCGCAGCGCGTCGGCCTGTCGTCCCGCGCGGTAGAGCGCGAGCATCAACAGGCTTCGGAGCCCCTCACGCAGCGGGTGCTCGGCGACGAGGCGCTCCAGGCGCGGGACCACGTCGAGCTGTCGCCCCAGCTCGAGATCGGCGGCGGCACGCTGCTCCTCGACGGCGAGGCGGAGCTCGTATAGCCGGGTGGCCTCGGCGGCGAGCTCCATCGCGAGGGCGACGCTGGGATCTGCCGCGAGATCGACGTCCGCCAGGGGCTCGTCGCGGAACAGGGCGAGGGCCTCCCGCAGCAGCTCCGACCGGATCGCCGGGCTCTCGCTGCCGGCGTCGGCGACGAGCGCCTCGAGCCGCTCGACGTCGAGCGTGTCGCCGGGCAGCAGCCGAAGGCGATAGCCCCCGGGCTGGGTCTCGATCCGTTCCGCGCGGAGGCGTCGACGAAGGGCCGAGATGTGCCCATGGAGCGCCGTCCTGGCAGTCAGGGGCGGGTCCTCGCCCCAGACCGCGTCGATGATCTCCTCGGTGCCGACCAGGCGGCCGCGGCGAAGAAGGAGCGCCGCGAGGACGGCTCGCTCGCGCGGTCGTGTCGGCGCCAGCTCGAGCCCCTCGGCTCCGACTTCCATCCGGCCGAGCACGCGGAAGTCCATGCCAGCCGATTCTCGCACGCATTAGCGTCGCGTCAGTCGGCGATTAGCGGGCTTCGCGATGCTCAGCCTCGTTGATCCAGTGAAAGGAGCATCGTGTCGGTTCCAGAGCTTTCGCCGACCGAGGAGCAGATCGTCCTGCTGCTCGCCTCGGGCCTCACCTCCAGCGACATCGCTGCGGGCGTTGGCCTGGACGAGCAGACGGTCGAGTGGCATCTCGTTCGAGCGGCTCGGAAGCTGGAGACCGCGACGGCGCTCCGCCAGCACGTGCTGCGGGCGGTGGAATCCTCCCGCAGCCGGGGAAAGGAGTCGCGCAGATGAAGCGCACGTTGTTCCGGAGCTCGGTCATCGGCCTGACCTTCGCGGCCGTCGCCGCGTTCGGGCCGGCCGTCGCGCTCGCCGATTCGTCGGCCGCAAAGCTGCCCCCCACGTGGCACATCCACGATGGCCAGACCGCCCTCGGGCCGCAGCACAAGGGCATCGGGTTCTTCCCGAGGATTCTCGGCGTCGACGCCGCAACCTACCTCCAGGATCCCGCGGCGTGCCCGAACGCGACCGACAAGGCATTCCTGCCCAGCGCCGGAAGCGCCCAGAGCCCGCTGCTTCGGGCCGGCATCTGCCAGACCGAGGCGTACGTCATCCACCTTCGGACGGTGCCCGAGG
>JBBQFS010000022.1:0-25972 GCA_038322255.1 Candidatus Limnocylindrales bacterium
CAGCACGCTCGGGCCGGCTCGGCGTCCTGTGACGAGCTTGCCGTCCCGAAGGGTCTCCTCGAGGGTCTCGACGAGCGCGTCGTAGTGACCGGGCCGGACGACGATCGCGATGTGTGCGTCCTCCCGCCGATGGATGACCGAGTCGAGCTTGCGGATCGTCCCGACCAGGGCCAGCAGCACCAGCGTCACCGCCAGCGTCGGGACGAGGCCGTAGCCGCGCAGCACCTGCTTGACGAGATCGAGGCCCTTCGGCCGATCCTCGGGGTCGAAGAGGAGCAGGGTCACGGCACCCAGGGCCGCCGGCAGCAGCAGCGCGACGGCGAGCATCGCGAGGCGGACGAGGTCCTCCGGGACCCAGGCCGGTCGAGGGATGGCCGTGAGCAGGATCGCGCCGAGATCGGGCACGAGGACCCCGGCGAGCGCGGCGACCCACGCGATCGACCCGAACGTCAGCACCGCCAGCCAGACCTGACGATCCTGCGGAACCCGTCCGAACAGCAGGACCGAGGCCCAGCCCAGCGTCGTGGTGAGGACGCGGCCGACGAACCGACCGATAAGGGCAAAGAGGGGCGCGATCAGCGCCATCGATCTACCACTGGCTCATCGCGCGCCCCGAGGTGCCGAGGGCGCCTGGGTGACGAGCCGCGCTCAGGATTCGCTCGCCGGGGTTCCGCGGCCGCCACCCGAAGCGCGGGTCGGCCCAGCCGGCTGGGCGAGGCCCCGATGGTCGCGTCGCGACGAATCGAGCAGCTCGACCGTGTCCACGATGTGCTGGGCCGATTCACGGAGCGACTGGTCGTTTGCCTCGCCGGCGCGCCGAAGATCGTCGGCGGTGATGTTGGCTTCGTTGCCGTGATCCTCGTTCGGCAGGCCGCAGCCGCAGTTCATGCACATCGCGAGCTCCTCGGTCATGCCCGCCGTCGTGCGCTGCGGGCGATGCCAACCTAGCCGGTCCGGCGACTCGACGGGCCCGCCACCCGCCTTCCGCTGACTTGCGACCTCGTTGCATCGCGCCCCGCGCTCGGCGCCCGCTTCGGGGGCCGTGGTGGTTTCGGCGGCGCCTTCGCCGCACCTCGCAGGAGGGCCAGGACCGCGAGCTCGTCGCGACGATCCGGCGCCGCGGCCTCGGGAACCTTCGAGCGAGACGCCTCGCGCGGCCGACCCGACGTCGCCGGCTTGCCGGCCGGCCCGCGTGTCGCTGGGACTGCCTGCTCGAAGGCCGCGATGACGCCTGGATGGACGTAGCTGTTGCGGGTCACGGCGACGGTGTCGTTGAGCTGCTCGGCGGTTCGTCGAATCGCCTCGACGATGGGATTCGCGGGCTGGTCCGGCGCCCGCGCGAAGGCCTCGCGCAGCGCGCGGTAGGCGAGGACGGTGGCGGTCCAGGTCCGGAAGTCCTTCGCGCTGAACTCGTCGCTGCCAGCCGCCTCGCGCACATAGGCATTGACATCCTCGGACGAGACCGCCCGCTCCTCGTCGTCCGCATCGACGTACTGGAAGAGCGCCTGCCCGGGGAGCTCCTGGCAACGGCGCACGATCGCCGCCAGGCGCCGATCGATGACCGTGCGCTCCTCGGTGCGTCCACCCTTGCCTCGGAACCGAAGGCGGACGGTCGTGCCCGCGACGGTCACGTGGCGGTTCCGGAGCGTCGAGATCCCGAAGGATCGGTTGACTCGAGCGTACTCCGCGTTCCCGACCCGGAAGCGCGTCGTCTCAAGCAGGCTGACGACCGCCGCGACAACCTTCTCCTGGGGCAGTCCGCGGCGGGCGAGGTCGCGACGAACCTGCCGCCTGATCCGGGGCAGGGCCTGTCCGAAGCCCAGGAGCCGCGAGAACTTGCCGCGGTCGCGGCGGGCCCGGAACCGGGCGTGATAGCGGTACTGGCGCCGACCTCGCGCATCCCGCCCGATGGCCTGCAGGTGGCCTTCGGGCTGTGGGCAGATCCAGACGTCCGTCCACGCCGGAGGAATCACGATCGCCTTGATCCGGGCCAGCTCGTCGGGCGATCGGATGGGCCGGCCGTCCACGCCGATGTAGCGGAATCCGCGGCCCGCACGGCGGCGCGCGATCCCTGGTTCGTCTGGGCTCACGTAGCGCAGCCCGATCGCCGCTGCGTCGCTGCGACCCGGCTGCGGCGTGCTGCTCACGGCTGCATGCCCGGCGATCGCGTCTGAGCCTGGGCTATGTAGGTCAGGCCCGCTCGGCGCCGGAGCCCACCGTCGTCGTCGATCGGCCCTCGGTGTCGAACGCGGCGAGGCTGGCCCCGGTCGATCCCCGATGGTCCGGAGCGGAATCGGGGGTCCCGAGCCGAGCACGCAGGGCCGCGGCCACTGCCGGCCCGCGATTCACCATGCGCGCATACAGCTCCTCGTACCGGTCGGTCATCCGCGCGGCGGAGAAGCGCTCGATCACGCGCTCGCGAATGGCGACTCGATCGAGGCCCCCGATCCGATCGGCATAGAACGCCAAGGCGGCGACGTCGTCGCCGAAGAAGCCATCAACGCCCTCCCGGATGATCTCGGGCAGCGCCCCGACCCGGCGCGCCAGCACCGGCGTGCCGCAAGCGAGTGATTCGATGCTCACGAGCCCGAACGGCTCCGGCCACGCGCCCGGCATGAGCGTCGCGTAGCTTTCGGCGAACAGCTGGTCCCGCTCGCCCGGCTTGAGCTCGCCGAGGTACTCGACGGATCGGCCGGCCTGCGCGAGCGCGGGCCGGAAGACGTCCTCGTAGTAGGCGCGCTGGCTGGCGAGGTTGCCGACCTTGGCCGCGATCCGCAGCGGCCGGCCGGCACGCTGGGCGACCTGGATCGCGGCGATGACGCCTTTCTCCGGATCGATCCGGCCGACGAAGCAGAACGCCTCGCCCTGCTGCTCGACAAACGGAGCGTGCTCGAGCGACAGCCCGTTATGGATGATCGTCCATGGCACGTCGGGATGGGTGCTCGCCTGGTGTCGGCTGATCGCCACCATGCCCTCGGGGGCGTCGGCGAACAGGCGGTCCGCCCAGGGCAGGTCCAGTCGCCCGTGGAAGGTGGACACGACCGGCACCGACGACGCCCGGGCCAGCGGCACGGACCACCACTCCAGATGCGAGTGAATGACATCAAACTCGTCGGCGTGCTGGGCCACGGCGTCGAGGGTTTTCGCGAACCACGGCCCCGCGTCACCCTCGATGCCTGCCGGGCGAAGGGCGGTGTCGACCGTCGCGATGAGCCGGCACGGGACGTCCGAATCGGCGCTCGCGAAGACCGTGACGTCGTGGCCCCGGCGGACGAGCTCGGTCGTGAGCTCGTGGACCACGCGCTCGGTCCCGCCGTACGCCTCGGGTGGGACGCGTTCGACCGGCGGGGCAACCTGCGCGATTCGCAGCCGCCGCGGGGCCGCGCTCATCGCGCGCGTATCCGTTGCTCGTCGTGATTCGGGCGCGCGCGTTCGTCGCTCATCAGGGCCTCCGCGGGATCGGACCCGCCGATTGGGGTCCGCGTCGCGCGGGGACAGCCTACGACCAATCGCTCTCGGACCGCCTCTCGCGCTCGTGGTGCGATCTCGCACCCGCATATCGAGCGTGGCGAGGCTCGGACTACCGCTCGGGCGCCGGACGAATTGTAATGCGCGCGTAACGGTTCTGCAATGTCGGGCCCCCATGGGCGGCACAGCTCCCTCGTGACAATCGCGCTCTGGGACCAACGCATTCCACCTGGATCACCAATCCAGCACCTCGCAAGTTTTGGCCGTTGCCAAAGGGGAGGCTCCCGTGTCGACGCAACCGCTGGTCCTCGTCGCCGACGACGAACCGCGAATCACCAAGCTTGTGGCCATTGCATTGTCCGAGGAGGGCTTCCGGGTCGTCACCGCCAACGGCGGCGAGCAAGCCCTCCAGAAGGCGGAGGAGGTCCGGCCGGACATCGTCCTGCTCGACATCGTGATGCCCGACCTGGACGGTATCGAAGTCATGCGCCAGCTCCGGGAGCGCCGGCCGGTGCCGGTGATCCTGCTCACGGCCAAGGGCTCGACCGCCGACAAGGCCAAGGGCCTCGACCTCGGCGCGGACGACTACATCGCCAAGCCGTTCCACCCGGACGAGCTCGCCGCGCGCGTGCGGGCCGTCATTCGCCGCTCCGGCGGGGCCGAGCCGGGCGCCGGGGTTATCAAGTTCGACGACGTCGAGATCGACCTCGAGCGGCGCATGGTCACCCGGGCAGGCGAGCTGGTCCAACTCTCGCGCACCGAGTGGCTCCTCCTGCAACACCTGGCGGCGAATGCCGGGAAGGTCGTGCTCCACACCGAGCTCCTGACCAAGGTCTGGGGCCCGGAATACCGCGACGATCTCCAGTATCTGCGCGTCTGGGTCAGCCGCGTCCGTCGCAAGCTCGGCGCGGCGCCGGGCGAGCCTGGCCGGATCCGGACCTTCCAGGGCATCGGCTACCTGCTCGATGTCGATGGCGCGACCAGGAGCCACAACCGCGAGCCCGCGGCCGACGTCCCCGAGCGAGAAGTCCCCGCGCTGATCGGCTGATCACTCTTCGGCTGCACCAGAACCCGGGAATCCTCGGACCGAGCGCTCGCGGAGTTTCAGCTCGGTCCTCAGAAAGCGGTGATTGACACCCGCTGGAGTTGCCTGTTCAGGCCTCCGGCGGGTGTTCTCGTGCCGGCTCGCCGATCCAGACGTGGCCGTCGGCGAAGCGCTCTGCTTTCCAGATCGGCGCTCGGGCCTTGGTTTGGTCGATCGCATAGCGGGCTGCCTCGAAGGCGGCGTCGCGATGCGGCGCGCAGGCAACGATCGCGACCGAGGCCTCGCCCAGCGGCACCTCGCCTTCCCGATGGACGATCGCGAGGCGGCTGACACCGAAGCGAGATTCGATCTCGTCGGCGATCTCGGCCATCACGCGCACCGCCATCTCGGCGAGCGCCTCGTACTCGAGGCCTTCGACGGTCCGACCGGCGTGCTGCGCGGCGGCCGCCTCCTGCCCCGGGGCGGGCGTGCCGGGCGACCGGCGGGTCACACCGAGGAAGCCGACGACGGCGCCATCGTCGAAGGTGGCCAGCCGGCGAGTCAGGTCGGTGAGGAGCTCTGGGCCGAAGGAGGCGGCCCGGATCTCGAGGATCCGCAGCCCGCCGGATTCGGCGTCCGCCGAGCCGCCGCTCACCGGCGGGATCATCGCGACCTCGTCGCCGTCGGCCAACTGCGTTTCGGCCGGGGCGTACTCGCCATTCCGGGCGAAGCGCACCGCCGGTCGGCCCGCCGCGAGGGCCGGAAACCGCTCGACAAGGGCGAACCATGCCTGGTCGATCGTGGCGCCCGCCGGCACGACGAGGTCGACCTCGCGCGTCGCCGCGAGCTCACGCTGCATCGCGAACAGCCTGACTCGGACGCGCAGCGAGGTGCCGCGCGTGGCTGCTGAGTTGGTCGCGGCGCGGGCGGCGCGGCTCGCTCGAGCGTCCGTCACGGGCGCAGGGTGGCCACGAGCAGGCCGTCGCCGATCGGCAGGATCGTGGTCTCGAACGCGGGATCGGCCGAGACGCGGGCGCACAGCTCGCGCAGCGCGTCCGTGCCGTCGCCCGGCCTCGACGGCCGCGCCCCGGACGTCCGCCCGCTCCAGAGGACGTTGTCGGCGACGACCATCGCCCCCGGTTCGAGCCGCGGCATGAGCGCGGCGAGATACGCCAGGTACTCGTCCTTGAGCGCGTCGATGAACGCGAGGTCGAACGGCCCGTCGAGGTCGGCGGTCGCACCAGCGAACGCTTCGAGCGCCGGAGCGTTGACAACCTTGACGCGGTCGTCGGGGACCCCGGCGCGGCGCCAGAAGCCGCGCGCACGGTCGGTTCGGTCGCGATCCGGGTCGATCGTCGCGATGCTGCCGTCCGACGGCATCGCGAGCGCCATCCACAGCGTCGAGTAGCCGATCGCCGTCCCGACTTCGACGATCCGCCGGCGGTCGGCGGCCAGGACCGCGAGCATCCGCCCGCTGTCGCGGCTCAGGATCGGGATCCGCTCGGCTTCGACGGCGGCGGCCTCCATCTCGAGCAGCACCGGGTGCAACGGACGGCTCGTGGCCTCGATCCAGTCGAGATCGGTCGAGTCGGGCGTCCACGTCGAGTCCGTACGTGCCATGTGCTTGCCTCCAATCAACGAGCGGTGGTCAGACGAGGAGGCCGGCCCCGAAGTACAGGCCGGCGGCGAGGATCGTGCCGGCGGCGATCGTGCCGACGTTGATGTAGAGCAGGCCGGTCGCCGATTCCATCGAGCGCGAGCGGGCCGTCTGGATGGCCGCCCAGCTCACGATCAGCGGGAAGACGAGCCCCACGAGCAGCCGGAGCCAGACGAACAGGGCCCATGGCCCGACGAGACCGGCGAATGCGGGTGCGCCCGACGGGCCGGCGCCCAGACCGAGCCAGGCGACGAAGAGTCCGATCTGGAGCGCGAGCCCGATGCCAAGCCAGCGCGCGAACCGGATCAGAGGCGCCTCCGGCAGCCGCGGGGTGACGAGGTACCAGTGGCCGAGGACCATCGCTGCCCAGACGCCGCCCAGGACCGTCGCGAGCCCGACCAGCTCGACCAGCAGGAGCAAGCTGGCGAGGCCGCCGCCGCCCCATGAGAACGCGCCGGCCACGAGGATGACCGCGGCGGTGGCGAGCCCGGCGACGGCGATGGGCGCCGCCCGGCGACCACGCAGGAGCGCGATGCCGAACGCGCTCGCGATCACGGGCAGCGCGAGGAGCGCCAGGTGACGCGGACCTTCCCATGCCAGATCGGCGCGGATCGCCAGCTCGGGCGACAGGCTCGGCAGGCCACTGTCAGCCAGCGCGGCGAGCAGCGCGAATGCGGCGGCACTGAAGGCCGTGAAGCCGAGATAGCCGCGCGTCGCGTCGGTCCGGAAGCGGCCGGCGACCACGGCTGCGAACGACCCGACACCGAGGGCGGTCAGGACGGTCCAGTTGATGAACGCCAGGCTCTCGGCGATCCGCTCCGCGGGCACGTCGGCGAGTGTAGCCGCGGGCCCGGGATGGATCGCCGATGAGCCTCGGGCAAGTTCAGCGGTAGCGCGTCGGCAGGTACAAGCCGGTGTTGATGTAGCCCCACGGGTCCACGCGGTACGAGCCGCTGGCCCACGGAAAGCCACGCCACACCTCGATGTGGAGGTGCGAGCCGCTCGCGCAGCCCGATTGCCCGACCCGGCCGATGTAGGTCACCTGGCCCTTGACGGCCTGGCCCTTCGTGACGGATTCGGAGCGGAGGTGGTAGTAGGCCGAATACAGGCCGTTCCCGTGCGACAGCCACACCTGGTACCCGCCACAGTTTTCCTTCCAACCGGCAAACACGACCGTGCCGTTGCCCATCGGGACGACGGGCGTCCCTGAGTACGAGGCGAGGTCATTGGCCTTGTGGTAGCTGTGGTAGCCCTGGCTGACGTAGGCGCTCTTGTTGGCGACGGGCCACGCCGCGAGGGTGGCAACTGGCAGGAGGACGGCGACGGTGAGCGCCGCCGCGATGGCGCGGATGGATCTGCGCATGAATTCGATGGGCTACCCGAGCTCCTTTCTTCCTGGAGCCCCTCGCGTGAGGGACAACGACTGATGGCCGACCCGAGACACGCGCGCAGTCAGGGCGCGGCGTGTCACCGCGACGGGTGGTTGTGGGGGGACGGACCGAGCCCGGCGAGACGACGGCCGTGGCTGGACTTCCCGGGGTTCCTCAACGCGCAGTGTGCCAGCCGACGCGGAGCCTGTCATGCAACTGTTACGAATAGCGACCGAAACGTACGAAGGGATACGGTCGCCCGAACGGGCCCGGGGAGGATCGGACCGGGAACACGGGGCTCGCGACGCACCGATACGATGGCAGCGGAGGTGTCCAGCATGGAATCAGGCGGATCGACGGCGATCACCTGGTACGGGCACTCGTGCGTCGAGCTGCAGACGCCGGGCGGGGTGACGATCCTGTTCGATCCGTGGTTCGCCAACCCCGCGAGCCCGCGAGCGCCCGAAACAGTCGATCGCTGCGACCTGATGCTCGTCAGCCACGGCCACTCGGACCACCTCGGGAATGCCCTGCCCATCGCCAGCCGAACGCGGCCGGCCTGGCCGGCGATCCACGAGCTGAGCCTGTGGCTCGGCAGCGTCTACCCCGCGCCGGATGACGTGGTCGGGATGAACAAGGGCGGCACGGTCGAGACCTGCGGCCTGCGCGTGACGATGACTCCGGCCGATCACTCCGCGGGCGACTGGGACAGCGCCGCCGGAGCGCCCCGGTATCTCGGTGAGCCGGCAGGCTTCGTGGTGGAGCTCGAGGACGGCAGCCGGGTCTACTTCGCCGGCGACACCACCGTCTTCGGCGACATGCGCCTCATCGGCGAGCTGTACCGGCCGGATCTCGCGTTCCTGCCGATCGGCGGGCACTACACGATGGGGCCGCGCGAGGCGGCGCTGGCCGTCGACCTCCTGGGCGTGCGCGAGGTCCTGCCGATCCACTTCGGCACCTATCCCATCCTCGCCGGCACCCCGGGCCAGCTTCGGGACGAGCTCACGGCACGGTCGCTCGACGACGTCGTGGTGCACGACTTGAAACCCGGCGAGACCCTGCGCCGCTGATCGGGCGCGAGTTGGCGTATCCGAGCGTCCGGGTCGCCGCGGGACGAACGGGTAGGTGTGGACGGCGGGTGTCTGGGGCCTGATGTCACCACCACCACGCCCCGAGGCCGCATGCAGCCCCAGCCCCAGCATCATGAAGTCTCCCGCGATCCGATCCTGAACGGCCGCGACAGCCTGCGGCTCGTCAAGCTTCGGCTCGGCCTGACGCTGATCGCGGTCGCGGTCCTCCCGATCGCGGCGGTGTCACCGCTCGTCCGGGCCGTCGCCGAGGAGGCGCGAGTCGCGCATCATGAGCGGCTGGCCGATCAGGCCGTGATCGCCGCGACCGAGGTTCGCCGCGAGATTGCCCTCGTCCAGGCCGCCACGCAGTCGCTTCTCGACGATCCAGCCATCAAGGCCGCATCGTCGGTGGACGCAGGCCGGTCTGCCCGCCAGCACGCCTCCGAGCGGCTCGGGCAGTTTGTCGCCAACACCGGCCCCGCCGGGGCGTTGGTGGCAGCCACGCTGGTCACGGCCGAGGGGGCCACCGCCACCTTCGGGCTGCCGATCGACCTCAAGAGGCTCCTACCGGGCGTCATCGCCGAGGGGCTCGTGACCTTGCCCTCCGGGCCTGACGCCCGGCTCCTCGTCGTCGAGACGACGAAGTCCGGCGTGAAGCCCGCGCGCAGCATCGTCTCCGCTATCGCAATCCCGACTTTGCTCGTTGGCGCAACACCCACGGTCGACATGCCCGGGCGGGTCCTGCGGATGGCCGACGCCTCGGGCGCCGTCCTCGCCCAGTCCGACGGCCCGTTCGACGCGGGCGCCCTGCCCGGCGAGGTGCTCGATCTCGCGACGATGGCCGCCCACGACTCGGACGGTCGCGCGAGCGTCAACCTGCCCGGCATCGACGGCTGGCAGGTCGTCATCTCTGCACCGATCCCGCTCGTCTCCCTGCCGATCCACGCCCTCGGCGCGCTGGCGGCGATGCTCGTGCTGCTCGTCGCGTTCACCAGCTGGATGGCCCGCCAGATCCTGCGCCCAGCCCGGCAGCTGGAAGCCTCGCGGTCTCGCCTCCGCGAGCTCTACGAGAGCGAGCGGGAAGCCGCGTTGCGCGACAGCCTGACGGGGCTCGGCAACCATCGGGCCTTCCAGGAGGCCGTGGCCCGAATGGTCGAGGGTGCGCGGCGCTACGGCACCGGGTTCTCCCTCGTGCTGATCGACATCGACGAGTTCAAGCGTGTCAACGACACCCGCGGACACGCGGTCGGCGATCAGCTGCTGGCCGAGGTCGGGACGCTCATCACCGAGACGGTCCGGGTCAGCGACGCGGCGTTCCGCGTCGGTGGCGACGAGTTCGCGCTGCTCCTGGCGCACACCGACCCCGGCGGCGCGATCGTGCTGACGCGGCGGCTCCTCGCCCGCGGGCTCGAGGATCGCGGACACGGCCGCTACCGTGCCCCGATCTCCTTCTCGGCCGGCGTCACCGCCTGCCCGGAGTTCGGGACGACGCGCCTCGAGATCACCGCGCAGGCCGACGCCGCGCTCTACCGCGGCAAGCGGATGGGCCGGACGGTGGTCTCGATCTATGACCCCGAGAAGGACCACGGGCACGTCGACGAAGGCATGCGCGCCGAGCTCTCGAGCGCAATCACGGCGGTGATCGAGGCGGGAACCCTCACCCCGGTCTACCAGCCCATCGTGGATCTTGCGAGCGGTCGCGTGGTCGGGTATGAGGGCCTCATCCGCGTCCCGCGGGAGTCAACCTTCGCCCACGCCGGCGCCCTGTTCGATTCGGCCGAGATCGCGGGACGGGTCCTTGACCTCGACCGGGCCGCACTGGACGTGGTGCTACGCGGGGCCCAGGGCCTCGACGATTCGGTGACGCTCAGCGTGAATGTCTCGCCACGGACGCTCGAGTCGGCTGAGTTCAGCGCGGCGGCCTTCCTGGCCATCCTGCGACGGCATGGCATGGCACCCGGCCGCATCATCCTCGAGCTCACCGAGCGCGAGGCGATCCAGGATGCCGCGCGGTTGAACCTCGCGCTCGTCGGCGTCCAGAGCGCGGGCGTGCGCGTCGCGGCAGACGATGTAGGCGCCGGCAACGCCGGCCTGCGCCTGCTGAGCCAGTTCCGCTTTAACGTGGTCAAGATCGATCTCTCCCTCGTGCAGAAAGCGGACAAGGACCAGACGAACTTCGTCCTGCGTTCGATCGTGGAGATGGCTGAGCGGCTCGGCGCGACGACGATCGCCGAGGGCGTGGAGACATCCGCGCAGCTCCGAACGGCGCGGCGCCTCGGGATCACCTCGGGCCAGGGCTATCTGCTCGGCCGGCCGGGTCCCGAGCGCGACCTGGCATGGGTCGACATCGCTGCGCTCGAACAGCGTGATGACGTCGCGATCCCCGTGCTCGCCGACCTCTCGGATCGCGTCGCGCAAGCGGCCCGGCCGTTCGACGTTGCGCCGGGTGCCGTGGATGGCGCGGTGGCGGTGCTCGCGGGGGGCCCGCTCGCCGAGGTTCGGCGGCGGTCGATGACGTTCCTGCGACCAACTCGCCAGGTCGACGAGTAGCCGGGTCAGAGTCCTGAGAGCGCTCCGAGCCGTTCGGTCAGCCGGACGTTCTCGGCGTAGTCGATGGGCACATCGATGACCGACGGTCCGTCGAGCTCGAGCGCCTTCATCAGGGTTGGGTAGAGGTCGTCCGCGGACGCCGGGCGGAACCCCGGGATGCCGAACGATCGGGCGAAGGCAACGAAGTCCGGGTTGTCGAAGTCGACAGCGTATGGCCGACCGAAGGCGTTTCGCTGCTTCCAGTCGATCAGCCCGTAGCCGTTGTCGCGCCAGATCACGACCACGACACCGGTCCCGATGCGCTTCGCGGTCTCGAGCTCCTGGGCGTTCATCAGGAAGCCGCCGTCGCCGCACAGCGCGACCACGTGCCGATCGGGATGCACGAGCTTGGCCGCGATCGCCCCGGGCAGGGCGATGCCCATCGAGGCGAAGCCGTTGGAGATGATCACCGTGTTCGGCTCGTACGCCTGATAGAGGCGGGCCACCCAGACCTTGTGAGCCCCGACGTCGCTGACCACGATGTCGTCCGGTCCGAGGGCCCGGCGGAGGTCGTAGATCGCGCGTTGTGGCGTGATCGGATACCCCTCGGCCGACTCGCCCGCCGCAAGGTCGGCGAGCAGCGAGGTTCGCAGGTCGGCGTGGACCAGGGTTTCGCGTGTTGCATGGCGCTGGGTCGCGCTGCGGCCGCCGACCCCGCCCGGCAGGGCCGCAGC
Organism: Candidatus Limnocylindrales bacterium; assembly: GCA_038322255.1. Lineage (GTDB taxonomy): Bacteria > Chloroflexota > Limnocylindria > Limnocylindrales > CSP1-4 > UBA5189. The sequence continues at coordinate 11,853 of JBBQFS010000022.1, forward strand.
GAGCAGCTCCTCGAGCGCGCCGCCGATGTCGCCGATGAGCTCGATCTCGGGTTGGTAGTCGGCGTCGACCTCGGCGGGCTGGGTGTCGATGTGGATGATCCGCTTCGACCCGTCCGGGTTCCAGTGGGCCGGCGCGTACTCGACCAGGTCGTAGCCAACCGAGATCACGAGATCGGCTCGGTCGAAGCCGGTGAGCACGTGGTCCCGCGCCTGGAGGCCGACCGCCATGAGCGAGAGGTGCGACCTGTCGTCGACGGCGCCCTTGCCCATGAAGGTCGCCGCGACGGGCAGATGAAGACCCTTTGCGAACGCCCGGAGCGAGTCGGATGCGCGGCGCCGGAGGATCCCGTTGCCGGCCAGCACGATCGGCCGCTGGGCCTCGTTGATGAGCCGCGCCGCGTGCGCGATCGCCTCGTGGGACGGCTCAGGGAAGTAGGTCTGGCCGGGGATGAGCGGGCGGATGGGATCGTCGGGCTCGAGCTCGGTGCCGGCGAGATTCTCGGAGAGCTCCATGTGGGTCGGTCCCGGCTTCTCGAGGGTTGCCACCCGGAACGCCTTCCGCACGATTTCGGGGATGGCCGGGATTCGCTCGATGCGAACGTTCCACTTCGTGACCGGCCGGAACATGTCGACGACGTCGACGACCTGGTGGGCTTCCTTGTGGAGCTGGTCCGACGAGGCCTGGCCGGTGATTGCCACGACCGGCGCCCGATCGAGAAACGCGTCGGCGATGCCCGTCAGGAGGTTCGTCGCCCCGGGGCCGAGCGTCGCCATCGCGACGCCCGCGCGACCGGTGAGCCGACCGTAGACGTCAGCCATGAACGCCGCGCCCTGCTCGTGCCGGGTCGTGATGTGCCGGATCGTCTTCGTGCGCGAGAGCGACTCGAGGATGTCCAGCGTCTCCTCGCCGGGCACCGAGAAGACGTACTCGCAGCCCTCGGCTTCCAAGCACTCGACGAGAAGGTCTGCGGCGGTTCGAACGGCGGGCGCGGCCACATTCCGAGTGTAGTCATCGACCTGTCATTCGCCGGCGCGAGGGTTGCGACCCACGAAGTCGGAGGATCCCATGCCCGCCCGTCGACAGCTAGGCACGACGAAAGGAACGCCGCAACTTCTTGGTGCGCTGTTGGTGGTGATGGCCGGATTTGCGGCCTGCACGACGCCCGGCGCGACCGCGCAACCGACCGACGCAATGATGGAGCACTCCCCGGCGCCGACCGACGCAATGATGGAGCACTCCCCGGCGCCGACCGACGCGATGATGGAGCACTCCCCGGCGGCATCCTGAGCCGCCGTGGCGACACTCGGCCTAGCATTCCTCGCCGGCCTGCTGACGATCCTCTCGCCGTGCACACTGCCGGTCGTGCCGGCGCTCGTCGGTGCGGCCTTCGGCCCGGCACGTTCCGCGCGAATCGCGGGGCTGGTGGTCGGGTTCGCGGGCACGTTCCTCCTGACGACAATCGTTCTCGCTTCGGTCCTCGCGCAGGCAGGGTTGACGCTCGCTCCAGCCAGGATCGTTGCCGCCGTCGTGCTTGCAGCGGCCGGACTGGCCCTGCTCATCGCGCGGCTTGGCGATCTCGTGGAATCGGCCGCCGCGCCATTTGCGGCAGTCGCCAGCCGCCTCGTCCCGATCAGGTTTGGCACTGGCCCGTGGCGGTCTGGGACGACGGGGTTGGTGATTGGATCTTTGCTCGGACTCGTGTGGGCACCGTGCGTCGGGCCGCTGATGGCCGGTGCGATCGCGAGCGCGGTCGTTGCCGGGCCGACCGTGGGCGCCCTCGTCATCGCCATGGGATACCTGACCGGCATGGCGGTCGCCCTCGGGGCGGTGTTCCTTGCCGCCTCGAGCGTACGTCGCGCCGGTGCGCCGGCGTCCCTCCGCCTCCGGTCAGCCACCGGAGCGGGCATGGTCATGGTCGGGGCGTTGGTGGTCAGCGGGCTCGACGTTCGGCTCGGCGTTGGCTGGCTGATCCAGCCGGACGAACTGGCCCAACCCGCCGCCGCATACGCAGCGGATCCGAGATCGGCGGCGGAAGAGACGGTTGGCGTGGAGCTACGGGACAACGGTCCGGCGCCGGAGCTGGCTGGAATCACTGCCTGGATCAACAGCGATCCGACGACGCTCGCCCAGCTCCGAGGACGAGTCGTGCTGGTCCATTTCTGGACATTTGGCTGCAGCAACTGCCAGGCAGTTCAACCGTACGTCAAGGCCTGGTTCGAGAAGTACGGCGGTCCAGACTTCACCGTCCTTGGTGTCCATACTCCCGAGCTCTCGTTCGAGCGCGATCTCGCCAGCGTGCGCACAGCCGTTGCCGGCGCCGATGTGCGATTTCCGGTCGCCTTCGACCCCGACTTTGCGACTTGGCGGGCGTACGGCAATCACTATTGGCCGGCTTTCTACTTTGTCGATCGCCAGGGCAGGATCCGGTACGTCCATTTCGGTGAGGGCGAGTACGCCGAGTCCGAGGCTGTCATCGGTGAGTTGATCGCCGCCCCTGCGTGATCCGCCGAGCGCCAAGGCGACCCCCGTCCGGGTCGCACGCAGCCACGGAGGCGTGGCTGCCCCGAGTGGACGAGAGCTGACCGTCAGGCTCGCCCGGATCTCACGGCTACGCCGGCTGCGCCAGGACCATGATCCGTAGCTCGGTCATGTCCTCGATGGCCCAGCGAAGGCCCTCGCGGCCCTGGCCGGAATCCTTGACCCCGCCGTACGGCATGTGATCGATGCGGTAGGTCGGGATGTCGTTGACGATGACGCCACCGACCTCGAGCTCGTTGAACGCCTGCCAGGCATGGCCAAGGTCGTTGGTGAAGACGCCGGTCTGGAGGCCGAAGAAGCTGTCGTTGACCTGCCGGACGGCGTCGCCGAAGTCGCTGAACGGGAAGACCACCACGAGCGGCGCGAAGGCCTCGTTCGAGCAGACCTGGGCCTCGACCGGGACGTTCTCGAGCACGGTCGGCTCGAAGAACGAGCCGCGGGCCTCGCCGCCGGCGAGGACTCGACCGCCCAGCTGCACCGCCTCGTCGACCCAGCGCTGGGTCCGCGCCGCGGCCGCGTTGTCGACCATCGGGCCGAGATCGGTCACGGGATCGAGCGGGTCACCCACGCGGAGCGTCTTGACCCCCGCCAGGAACCGGTCGAGAAATGCCTCGCGGACGTCCTCGTGGATGAACATGCGCTGGACGCTGATGCAGACCTGGCCCGCGTAGGCGAAGGCCCCGACGAGGCAGCGCTTGGCAGCCCAGTCGAGGTCGGCTGTCTTGTCGATGATGACCCCGGCGTTGCCGCCCAGCTCGAGCACGACCTTCTTCTTGCCGGCCCGCTCCTTCATCCGCCATCCGACCGAGGGGCTGCCGGTGAACGACAGGAGCTTGAAGCGCTCGTCGGCGACCATCCGATCACCCAGCTCGCGCGTCATGGGCAGGATGCTCACGGCGCCCGCCGGGAGGCCGACGCCGTCGACGATCTCGGCGACGGTCAGCATCGTGAGCGGGTCCTTGGATGGCGGCTTGAGAACGATCGAGCAGCCCGCGGCGATCGCCGGGGCCAGCTTGTGGGCGGCGAGGTTCAGCGGGAAGTTGAAGGGGCTGATCGCAGCCACCGGCCCGATCGGGAAACGCCGGGTGATGCCCATCCGGCCCTTCGAGGCGGGCATCAGGTCGAGCGGGATCGTCTCGCCGTACATCCGCTCCGCCTCCTCAGCGCCCAAGCGAAAGGTGAGCACGGCGCGGTCGACCTCGACGAGCGCGTCGCGGATCGGCTTGCCAGCCTCGAGGCTCAGCAACCGGCCGATCTCCTCGCGGCGCGCCTTGATGCCCGCCGAGATCTCGCGCAGGGCCCGGCCGCGCTCGTAGGCCGGGAGGACCTTCGTGTGCTCGAACGCGGCGACCGCGGCCGTCACCGCCTGCTCGTACTGCGCCTCGGTGGCGGTGTAGGTGGCGCCCGCCGGCGTTGAGGGATCGGCGGGATTCGTGACCTCGAGCTGGTCGGGCGAATCCACCCATTTGCCGGCGAGGTAGATCGGGTGTGGCTGGGTGGCAGTCAAGGTCATGCGCGGCTCCGCAACGGGCCTCGCATCGTACTCCGGAGAGCGCCCGGGCGAGGCCGGCCGCTCAGCGTTTGCCGCCGAATATGGTGTCGAAGACGCCTCGGATCAGCGACTGCCCGGCGCGCGACGTCACGACGCGGCCGGCCGTTCGGATGCCGGTGTTGATCGTTCGCTGGCGCGCCCGCTCGGCGACGCTGCGCTCACGCTCGGTGGCCTTCCGCTCACGCTCGTTGGCCTTGCGCTCTCGTTCCTGCTCGCGGACCGTCTCGCGGGCCTGGCGCTCGATCTCGCGTCGGTACTGCGCGGGCGTCATGCCGCCGAAGCCCGCGTCGGGCGCCATTCCGGGGCCGGCGGCAGGAGCGCCGGGCATGCCCCCGGCGTTCACGGCGGCCTGGGCGGCGGCCGCTGCAGCCTGATGCGCGGCAGCGAGGCGAGCCGTGATGATCTCGTGGGCGCTCTCGCGGTCGACCGTCGTGTTGTAACGGGCATTCAGCTGGGAAGCTGCCGCGAGCTGGCCCAGCTCCGGCTCGGTCAGGGGCGCCATCCGGGAGTCGGGCGGGATCAGGCGGGTCGCCGCGAGCGGGGTCGGCACGCCCTTCGGCGAGAGCACGGTGACGAGCGCCTCGCCGATTCCGAGCGAGGTGATGGTCCGCTCGACGTCGTAATGCTCGGTCACCGGGAACGTCCGAGCTGCCTTGCGGAGCGCATCGGCGTCGTCCGGCGTGAACGCGCGCAGGGCGTGCTGGACGCGGTTCCCCAGTTGGGAGAGCACGGACGACGGGACGTCGGTCGGGGCCTGCGTCACGAAGTACACCCCGACACCTTTCGATCGGATGAGACGCGCCGTTCGCTCGATCTGCTCGAGCAGCGCATCCGATGCCTGGTGGAAGAGCAGGTGCGCCTCGTCGAAGAAGAAGGCCAGCTTCGGCTTGGGCGTGTCGCCGATCTCGGGCAGGGTCTCGTACAGCTGCGCGAGCATCCACAGCACGAACGTCGAGTACAGGCGCGGCCGGTCCATGACGTCCGCGACCTCGAGCAGGGTCACCATGCCGCGGCCGTCGAGGGCCGTTCGAAGCAGGTCGTTCACGTCGAACTCGGGCTCGCCGAAGAAGATGTCGGCGCCCTCCTGCTCGATCGTGACGATCGCGCGGAGGATCACCCCGAGCGACGCCGAGCTGATGCCGCCGAGGTCCTCGAGGACCACCTTGCCGTCGTCGGACCCGAGGAACTTGAGCGTAGTCCGGAGGTCCGCGAGGTCGAGCAGCGGCAGGTGCTGGTCGTCGCAGTAGCGGAACACCAGCGCGAGGATCGAGGTCTGCGTCTCGTTGAGGTCGAGAACCTTGCCAAGCAGCAGCGGTCCGAATGACGACACGCTCGCCCGGACATGGGCGCCAGTCTTGCCTGATAGCGACAGGACCTCCAGAGGATGGCCCGCCGCCTTGAACTCCCAGCCGATCGACTGGCAACGTTCGATGACCTTGGGGTTCGTCGGGTCGCCCGGCGCGCCGATGCCCGAGACGTCGCCCTTGACGTCGACCGCGAAGACGGGGACGCCCAGATCGGACAGCTGGCCGGCGAGGATCTGGAGGGTCTTGGTCTTGCCCGTGCCGGTCGCGCCGGCGACGAGGCCGTGGCGGTTGATCCGGGACAGCGCGATCTGGACGCGCACGTCCTTGAGAACCTCGTCGCCCAGCAGGGGCGCGCCCAGGGTGATGGCCGGCTCGTCGAGCCGGTAGCCGTCCGCCATCTCCGTTCGGAAGGCCTCGTCCACGATCACCTCCTGCGCTCGATGCTCCAAGATCGACGTTTGCCCGGGTCGACGGACTGCCAATCATCGAGGCCCGCCATGATCCGTGCGTTGCGGCGGTGCGCTCAGTCCTCGGCGGCTCGCACATAGGTTCCGAGGATCCGCACCATCTCGGCTTCGTTGTCCAGATCGGCGAGTGCTGCGGCACACGTCGGGTCGGCCGGGTCCGCATCGAGGTCGGCCCAGAAGAGGTACTCCCAGCGCGAGCCGCGGTCGGTCCTGGGGCGCGATTCGAGCCTCGACATGTTGATCCCGCGTGATGCGAACGCGCCGAGGGCCCGATGGAGCGACCCCGGGACGTTTCGAGCGCCAAAGACGAGCGTGGTCTTCGGTCCGCCCGCGATGGCGTGAGACGCAGCGGCCGACCGCACCAACGGTGCCGCGTCCGCGTTCGCGATCACAGCGAAGCGTGTCCGGTTGTCGTCGCCCGACTGGATGTCGTCGGCGATGACCTCGAGGCCGTAGAGGGTCGCGACCCGAGCCGAGGCCACCGCCGCGGCGCCGCGCTCGTGGCGCTCCGCGATCTGGCGGGCCGCGCCGGCCGTGTTCCACGTGGTCTGGATCGTCCAGCCGCCGGTACGCAGGTACTCGTCGGCCTGGGCCAGCGCCGCGGCGATCGAGTGCACGGTCGTGATCGTCTCGAGGCGCTCGCCGGGAAGGGCGAGGAGCGCCAGCCGGACGGGGACGCTGACCTCGCCGACGATTCCTAGGTCGAACTCGTACAAGAGGTCCAGCGTCTCGCGGATCGTCCCGAGCAGCGAGCTCTCGACGGGCACGACCCCGGCCGCCGCCTCGCCATCGCGAACCGCCTCGAAGACGGCCCGGAACGACGGCGCCGGGCGAGCGATGGGCGCCTGGAACCAGCGCAGCACCGCATCCTCGGCAAACGCCCCCGGCTCGCCGGCGTAGGCAACCTTCAAAGGATCACGGATCAGTTCGAGCCGGCGGCACCAGGCTACCGATCAAACCAGGGGGCGCCTTCGTCGGGCGCTTCGCGGTCCAGCTCAGCTCGCCGGCCGTGCGGCTCGGCGGCAGCGCGCCGGCCCTTGCCCGCGGTCTCGGCGGCGCCCGCCCAGTGCGCCTCGGCCAGCATCGCGTTGAGGGCCTCGATGTAGGCCTCGATCGAGGCTGCGATGATGTTCGTGTTCCGCGATCGCCCGCTGTACAGGCCCGTTGCGCGGGGACCGGCGCCACCTGCCGGCGGCTCGACCGCCACGATCACCAGCCCCTCGGCCTCGGGGCCTTCGGCGAGGGCATGGACGTCGTAGCCGACCAGGCGAGGATGGCCTTCGAGCACGGTCGCGAGGGACGTGTCGACCGCCTTGAACAGGGCGTCCACCGCCCCATTGCCTTCGGCCGACGCCCGCCAATGCTGCTTGCCGGCCTCGATCACCACCGCTCCGCGGCTCTGGACGTTGCTGCCCGAGGTCACGGTCCAGCGCGTCAGGTGCAACGCCGGGGTCTCGGTGGTCGACGGTTTGGCTGCGCTCATCTCGCTCCTTCGCCGGAGATCACGGTCGTGAAGTGCCGTTCGTCGCGCCGCCGGAGCTCGGCGCCGCTTTTCCAGATCGCGTATTCGAGCGAGTCGCCGAGGGCGGTCGCCGAGGCCGCGATGATGTTGGTGTCGGAGCCCATGGTCGACCATTCGAGGGAACCGTCGGTCGATTCGATCGTCACCCGGGTGCGCGCCGCCGTGGCCGAGCCCGAATCGATGATGCGGACCTTGTAGTCGTAGAGGTGGACCGTGTCGAGGACCGGGTAGAACGCCCGGAGGGCCTTGCGCAGCGCCGCGTCCAGGGCATTGACCGGGCCGTTGCCGTCGGCCGCCGTGTGCAGCAGCTCGCCGTCGACCTCGACCTTGACCGTCGCCTCGGCCCGGAGATCCGCTCCGGCCCGCTGCTCGATCAGGCAGGTGTAGTCGACGACCCGGAACGGCGGCGCGTAGCCCGCCTGGTGGCGCCGGATGAGCAGCTCGAAGGACGCCTCGGCCCCTTCGAACGAGAGACCCTCGCTCTCGAGGCGCTTGATGAGGGTCGAGAGCACGGCCGGGTCGACCACGCCGTCCAGCTGCAGCCCCAGCTGCTTGGCCCGGATCGCGGTGTTCGCCCGTCCGCCAAGCTCGGAGACGACGAGCCGGCCTTCGTTGCCGACGGCCGCCGGGTCGATGTGCTGGTAGCTCCGCTCGACCTTGGCGACCGCCGCACCGTGGACACCGCCTTTGTGGGCGAAGGCCGAGTGCCCGACATATGGCTGGTAGTCATTCGGGGCGACGTTCGCGATCTCGGCGACCGCTCGCGACAGCTCCGTGAGGGCCGAGAGGTCGCCGCCGCCGGCCGGCCGGAGCTCGATGTCGGTCTTGAGCGCGAGACCGGCGAGGACGCTGACCATGTTCGCGTTACCGCAGCGCTCGCCATAGCCGTTGATGGTGGCCTGCACGTGGCGCACGCCGGCCTGCACGGCCGCGAGGGTGTTGGCCACCGCCAGCTCCGCGTCGTTGTGGGTGTGGATCCCGAACGTCACCTGGCTGGCATCGGCACTCCGCCCTCCCGCCACCCCCGCGCCCAGCACCGCCGCGCGCGTCGCGTCGAGGATCCGCAGCAGCTCGTTCGTCAGGGTGCCACCGTTCGTGTCGCACAGGACCAGGGTTCGGGCGCCGCCGTCGATGGCCGCCCGCAGGGTGCTCAGGGCGTAGGCCGGGTTGGCCTTGTAGCCGTCGAAGAAGTGCTCCGCGTCGTAGACGAGCTCGCGACCCTCCTCGACGATCAAGCGAACGCTGTCGGCGATCATCTCGAGGTTCTCCTCGAGCGCGGCGCCAAGCACCTCGGTAACGTGCAGCTCCCAGCTCTTGCCGAAGATCGTCACGACCGGCGTCTCCGCCCGCAGGAGCTCTCGCAGGTTGGGGTCGTCGCCGGCCCGATTGGAACGGTGGCGCGTTGACCCGAAGGCGGCCAGTTTGGCGGTCGCCCAGCGGATGTCCCTCGCAGCCCGGAAGAACTCCACGTCCTTGGGATTTGAGCCCGGCCAGCCGCCCTCGATGTAGGGCATGCCGTATTCGTCGAGCAGCCGGGCGATCCGGAGCTTGTCGGCCAGCGACAGGGTGATGTTCTCGCCCTGGGTGCCGTCGCGAAGGGTCGTGTCGTACAGGATCACCGGGGTGGCCGCCAGCGGCACGCGGTCTCCGTGGGTCACGCCGTTGGTGGTCATCGAGCGGCCCCGACCCGGGCCGGCAGCCGGTCGACGATCGCGGCCGTCAGCTCGCGCGTCCCGACGACTCGCACCTTGCTCCGCTCCCCTTCGGCGTGCGCCGGCATCAGGTCTGCGGTCCGGTATCCGTCCGCGATCGCGGCAGCGACCGCCGCCTCGATGTCTCCTGCGGCTGCCTCGAGGCCGAGCGACCACCGAAGGAGCATCGCCCCAGACAGGATCGCGCCCGCGGGATTGGCGGCGTCTCGCCCGGCGATGTCCGGCGCGGAACCGTGGATCGGCTCGTACAGCCCGAAGCGGCCGTGGGCGGTTCGACGGTCGCCGAGGGACGCGGAGGGCAGCATCCCGAGGCTGCCGGCCAGCACCGCCGCCTCGTCCGAGAGGATGTCGCCGAAGAGGTTCTCGGTCACGAGGACGTCGAAGCTCGCGGGCCGCCGGACGAGGAGCATCGCGCACGAATCGACCAGCTGGTGGTTGACCTCGACGTCGGGATAGTTGGTCCGGGCCTCGTCGACGACCTTTCGCCAGAGTCGCGAGGTCGCCAGGACGTTGGCCTTGTCGACGCTGGTGAGGCGACCACGCCGACCGCGCGCGAGCTCGAAGGCGAGCGTGACGACGCGCCGGATCTCGCTCTCGCTGTACCAGAGCGTGTCAACCGCGACGCGACCATCGGGTGTCTCGCGCTGCTCTGACGGGCGGCCGAAGTACAGCCCTGAGGTGAGCTCGCGCACGATGAGCAGGTCGACGCCCTCGAGCACCTCGGGCCGTACCGGCGACGAGGCCACGAGCGCCGGCAGGATCGACACCGGTCGAAGGTTGGCGAACAGCTCGAGTCCGCCGCGGAGAGCGAACAGCGCCTGCTCGGGCCGCACGCGGGCGTCCGGGTCGTCCCAGCGCGGCCCACCGACGGCCCCGAGGAGCACGGCGTCACAGGCCGCGACGGCCGGCAGGTCCTCGGGCCGGAACGCCGTCCCGAATGCGTCGATGGCCGCACCGCCGGCGACGACGTCGAGCCATTCGATCCCGAACCCATCGCGCGCTGCCACGGCGTCGAGGACCTGGCGCGCAGCAGCGACCACCTCGGGCCCGACGCCGTCTCCCCCGATCGAGGCGATTCGATAGCCGGCCACGATCGTTATGGCAGCTCGGTGGTCCGGGACGCTGCGTACGCCGACGACGAAGCACCCTGCGCGCCATGCAATTTGTTGACGGCGACGAGGTAGGCCTCGATCGAGGCCTCGATAATGTTGGTCGATAAGCCGTGACCCGAGACGATCAGCGCGCCGGGTCCCACGTCGCTGGAGCGGCGGCAGCGCACCAGCACGCGGCCCTGGGCGTCCTCGCCGCCGGAGACCGCCTTGATCTCGTATGCCTCGAGGACGGGATGCCATCCGAAGACCGGCTGGAGCGCGGCGTCGACGGCTTCGAACAGGGCATCGACCGGCCCGTTGCCGATCGCGGCCTTTGCGTGGTCCTGGTCGGCCACCGACAGCGCGACCATGCCGGTGGCCTTGCCACCGTGTGACGAGGTCACGTTCCAGCCCTCGAGTCGGACGGCCTGGGGAACCTCGGCCATGCGCTGCTCGACGAGGGCCATGAGGTCGTCGTCGGTGACCTCCTTCTTCTCGTCGGCGAGGGCGATCGCCTGGCGGTAGATCGAGTCCAGCGCCTCTCCCTCCAGGTCGTAGCCGAGATCGGCGAGCTTGCTCGAGAGACCGCGGCGGCCCGACAGCTTGCCGATCGTGATCGACGAGCCGGTCAGGCCGACCGACTGCGGGGTCATGATCTCGTAGGTCAGCGGGTTCTTGATCACGCCGTCCTGGTGGATGCCCGACTCGTGGGCGAAGGCGTTGCCGCCGACGATCGCCTTGTTCGGCTGGATCGCGAAGCCCGTGAGGTAGCTCACGAGCCGCGAGGCCGCGGTGAGGTGCTCGGTCTGGACGCGGCTGGCGAGGTCCGGGAACTGCGTTGGCCTCGTCCGGAGGGCCATCACGACCTCCTCGAGCGAGGCGTTGCCGGCCCGCTCGCCGAGCCCGTTGATCGTCACCTCGACCTGGCGCGCCCCGGCCTGCACGGCCGCGAGCGTGTTCGCCGTGGCGAGCCCGAGGTCGTTGTGGCAATGGACCGAGATCGTCGCCTGGCTGCCGAGGAGCGCCACGACGCGCCCCACGAGCGCGCCATACTCGGACGGAATCGCGTAGCCGACGGTGTCGGGGATGTTGATGGTCGACGCACCGGCCTCGACGACGGCCTCGTACACCTTGAGGAGGAACTCCGGGTCCGTCCGAGAGGCGTCCTCTGCGCTGAACTCGATCTCGCTGTCCCGACCCAGCTGGTCACGGCCATAGGCGACCCAGCGGACGGCCTCCTTCAGTGCGGTTTCGCGGTCGATCCGGAGCTTGTGCTTGAGGTGGATGTCGCTCGTCGCGATGAACACGTGGAGGTGCGGCCGCTGGGCGACCTTGATCGCCTCGATGGCCCGCTGGGGATCGCCGTCGCGACAGCGCGCCAGCGCGGCGATCGCGATCCCGCCCTTGATCTCGCGGGCGATCCGCTGGACGGCCTGGAAATCACCGTCCGACGCGGCCGGGAAGCCAGCTTCGATGACGTCGACCTTCAGCCGGGCCAGCTGGCGCGCAACCTCGAGCTTCTCGACTGCGGTCAGTCCGGCGCCGGGAGCCTGCTCACCGTCCCGCAGCGTGGTGTCGAAGACGCGGACGCGATCGGTCGGAGCGAGCGGGCCGGCGGGGCGGCGCGGACGAGATCTGGCCGCCGTCGCCATCAGCGCGCGGCCGCTGACGTCGAGGTGTTCGCGGCGGCCGTGGCCGCGCCGCCGCCCGGACCGGGTGCGGCCGCGCTGCTGCCGGCGACCGTCGCCTGGGCCTCGCCCTCGTGGACGACGACCGGGTCGAGGAACGGCATCTGGGCTCGCAGCTCGGCCCCGACCTTCTCGATCTGGTGGTCGCGGTCACGCTCGCGGAGCTCGCGAAACTCGCCGCCGCCGGCTTCCTGCACGGCGATCCAGCGGTTCGCGAAAGAGCCGCTCTGGATGTCGCCCAGGACGTCCTTCATCGTCGCCTTGACGCCCTCGGCGATGCGCGGACCGGAGACATAGTCGCCGTACTCGGCGGTGTCGCTGACGCTGAAGCGCATGAAGTTGAGCCCGCCGCGGTACATCAAATCGACGATCAGCTTGAGCTCGTGCATCGTCTCGAAGTAGGCCAGCTCAGGTTGGTAGCCGGCCTCGACGAGCGTCTCGAACGCCGCCTTGATGAGCGCGGAGACGCCGCCACAAAGGAGCGCCTGCTCGCCAAAGAGATCCGTCTCGGTCTCCTCCTTGAACGTCGTCTCGAGCACGCCGGCGCGGGTCGATCCGAGCGCCCGCGCGTAGGCCAGGGTTCGGGCGCGAGCCGTCCCGCTGGCGTCCTGCTCGACCGCGAACAGGGCCGGCACGCCACCGCCCGCCGAGTAGACGCTGCGCAGGAGGTGGCCAGGCCCTTTCGGGGCGACCATCCCGACATCGATCGTGGGTGGCGGCTTGATCCGCGCGAACCGGATGTTGAAGCCGTGGGCGAACATCAGGAGCTGCCCGAGCTTGAGGTTCGGCTCGATCTCCGCGTCGTAGACGGCCTTCTGCGCCGTGTCGGGCACGAGGAGCATTACGACATCCGACTCGCGCACCGCATCCGCGACGCTCGAGACGCGGAGCCCGGCTTCCTCGGCCAGAGCCCGGCTCTTCGATCCCTCGGCCAGTCCGACGATGACGTCCACCCCCGAATCGCGCAGGTTCAGGGCGTGGGCATGGCCCTGGCTCCCATACCCGATGACCGCCACCATCTGCCCGGCGAGCGCCGAATCCTCCACGTCGTTGTCGTAGTACATGCGCGCCGTCATTTCTTGACTGCCTCCTCGATCGATCCCGAACCTCGCGCCATCACGACCGCGCCGGTGCGAACCAGCTCCTTGATCCCGTAGCCGCGGACCACCTTGACGAAGTCATCGACCTCGGCCTCCGAGCCGCTGACCTCGGCGATCACCGCCTCAAGCGCGACGTCGAGGACCCGGCCGCGGGCCAGCTCGATGAGCTTGAGGACCTCGGCTCGGTTGCTGTCGGTGACGCGCAGCTTTACCAGCGCGAGCTCGTGCTCGACGGTCGGCTCGGCGGTGACATCCTGGACCTTGAGGACGTCGATCAGCCGGTACAGCTGCTTGGCCGCCTGCTCCACCGCGATGTCGTCGCCGTGGAGGCTGATCGTCATCCGCGAGAAACCCTCGCGATCGGTCCGGCTGACGGCCAGCGAATCGATGTTGAAGTTGCGGGCTCGCATCAGGCTCGAGACCCGGTTCAGGACGCCCGGTCGATCGACCACGATGGCCACGAGCCGGTGGAGCTTCTGCTGGCCCCCACCGGGCAGCGGGCGCGGGGGCGGCGCGACGTGGGCGGGTTGCCCGGCCGTCGGCGCCTCCAGGGCCGGTTCCGCAGTTGCCCGCGCCCCGGATTGTGTCGGGGCGCTCACTTCGGCGCCCCGTCCCAGTCCTCGATGAGATCCGACAGGCCCTTGCCCGCCGGCATCATCGGGAACACGTTCTGCTCGCCCGCGATCTCGAACCAGATCAGCGCCGCGCCCGTGACGCCCTGCGCGAACTTGATCGCGTCGTCCACCTCGGCCGGGGTCGAGGCCTTCAGCGAGGGGATGCCGTAGGCCTCGGCGAGCTTCAGGTAGTCGGGCCCCATGAGGTGCGCCGAGTGGTAGTTGCCCGCATAGATGATCTCTTGCCACTGTCGGATCATCCCGAGCTTCTTGTTGTCGAACAGCGCGATCTTGACCGGGATTTCGTCCTGGACAAGGGTCATCAGCTCCTGCGAGGTCATCTGGAAGCCGCCATCGCCGACGATCGCCCAGACCTCGCGCTCGGGCACGCCGAGCGCCGCGCCCATGGCGGCAGGCACGGCATAGCCCATCGTTCCGAGCCCGCCCGAGCTCAGGTGGGTGTTCGGGTGGCGGAACCCGGCGTAGCGCGCGAGCCACATCTGGTTCTGGCCGACGTCACCGACGTAG
>JBBQFS010000023.1:0-25316 GCA_038322255.1 Candidatus Limnocylindrales bacterium
GGGTCGTTGTGCCAGATGTAGAACGCGCTGCTGAACGCCTCGAACCAGGCGGCCAACTCCCCGGGTTGGATCGTGCGGATCGTTTGTGCCATGGCCCGACGATACCAGGCCCGGGGGCCGCGCGGCAATTCGCTCCGGCAACGCAGGGCATCCGGCCGACGGTCAGGGACACCGAACTCGACGATGATGAACCCGCGAGGCATCGCCCGGGCGGCAATCGCAAGAATCGCCGGGCCCCACCCGTAGGTAGGTAGTGATCGAGAACGAGCGACGGGACCGCGCCGCCGAGCAGGCCTACCGCGACCATGCCACCGACGTGTATCGCGTGGCCTACGGCATCCTGCGCGATCCGGACGAAGCGCTGGACGCGACGCACGACACCTTCGCGCGGGCATGGGAGCGCTGGGACCAATACGACAGCCAACGCCCGCTGCGGGGCTGGCTGCACGGCATCGTCGTGCATCTCGCGCTCGACCAGCTCCGTCGCCAGCGCGTCCGCCGTCTGGCGCTGCCGGCACTTGGCCGCTCGCCGCTCGGCCATGTCGGCGCCGGCAGTGTCGCGGATCCCGCGGATGCCGTGGCGCTGCGGGAGGTCGTCGAGATCGCGCTCGATGGTCTCCGGCCGGCCGCCCGGGCTGCCCTCGTCCTGCGCCATTTCTATGGCTACGACTACGCGCAGATCGGATCGATGCTGGGGATGAGCAGCGGCACCGTCGGCTCCACGCTGTCGCGCGCTCACGCGGCGATCCGGAGCCGGGTGGAGGCCGGTGACCTGTGGCTCGCCGCGGCCGCGCCGGCGCGCGGCGGCGATTTGCCGTCTCCGACACGTCGTGACGCACGAGCCAAACCACCCGAGGTGCTCCCATGACCCGCGAGCCACGACGGCCTGCAGACCCCGATGCGCTCACCGACGACGGCATCGCGGAGCTCGTCCGAGATGCCGCAGCCAGCTGGACGATGCCCCCGGTGCGGCTCGATGCGCCGTCGTGGCGGGAGCGCGTACGGGGGCCCCGCGCTCGCCGGGTGGCGACGGCACGTGGCTGGTTCGGGCGGGTTGGACGGGCCGCAAGCGCTGCTGTCGCGCTGACGCTGGTCGGGGCGCTGGTCGCCGTCGTCCTGACGCGGCCAGCGCAGGGTCCCGGCAAGATCCCGGAAGCCTCGCCAAACGCCAGCCCCGGCGCGACGAGCCCCTTGCCGAGGCTGCTCGTCAACGGCGACGCGCCGGCGCCGCTGGAGCTCGTCGTCCAGACCGAACAGGGCGACTTCGCGCGGGTCGACCTCGCGAAGGGCGTGATCGGCGGGGCGCTGACGGGTGCGCGATATGGCAGCGACCTGCGGGCAGCCGCCGATGGCACGATGGTCTGTCTGTGCCTGTCCGAGTCGCTCGACGTCGACGGCAGCCCAACCCGGGCTGAGGTGACCCTCAAGCGATACGACGCGGCTGGCATGCTGGTCGCAACCACGCCGATCGAATCGTTCTCTGGTGAGCCCGATCCCCGCGACGTGGGGCGGTTCATCCCGGACCAGCCGGGGCACGTGTTCACGGCGATGAGCTTCAGCGCCGACGGCCGCTATGGGTTCGTTGGCTGGAGCGCGCGGGCGCACCCAGCCTGGAAGAGCGGGATCGTGGTCGTCGACCTGCTTGATGGCGGGATCGCGGGCCGGTTGGAGCTGCCCAACGGCTCGACCGGCGACGAGAACTCGCGCCGCGTCGTCGCGGCGCCGCGCATCGTCGGCTCGACCGAATCCAACGGGCGACTTGTCGCGCGCTCGTGGTACGAGTTCTCACCGCCCGCATCGGAGAGCGCTTATTACACGTTCGGGAGCGACGTCTTCCAGGTGCGGTTCCGGGGCGGCGGATGGTCGGATCTCGCGCCCGTGCCGGCCGCGCCGGGCTGCGGAGACGCCGTTCTTCGAGGCGGCGCGCTTGCCGGCGGCGGCAGATGGCTCGCCTGCTCGCGCGAAGGCAGCTCGCAGACGGTCATCCGGAGGCTCGCCCCGGACGGCACGTTGCTCGGCGACACGGACGTGCTGGGCCCGGCCGGGATCGACGGCGACGCGACCGCCCTCAGCCTTGACGGCACCTCGCTCTTCGCCTGGAACCCCGCGACGGCGACCCTGACTGCCGTCGATCTCAGCACCGGCACGACGCGCACCAGTCACGGCCAGACAGCCCGAATCGGCGCCGGCCCGCTGGGCGGGTTCGGCGACTGGCTCGCGCCGGCCGCTAGCGCCAAGTCGCTGCTGCGCGGTGCGGTCGTGGTCGCTCCCGACGGCTCGCGGGTCTATGCGATCGGCGTCGCGGGTGGTGGCGGGGGCCACGAGTCGTCCGGCTCGTCGGGGATCTTCGTGTTCGATGCAGCAACGCTCGCGAGCGCCGGCCATTGGGACCCGATCGCCGATTTCGTCTCGCTCGCGGTGAGCCGCGACGGGCGATTCCTGTATGCGGCGGGCATGCCGGGGGTCGACGCCGCCGGCAGCAGCCGGCCTGACCAGGCGGCCTCGATCACGGTCTTCGCAACTGTCGACGGCGGCACGCGACTGATCGCCGGCCAGCTCGGCTCGGGCATCATCACCTTTAGGTCACCTGCGCTCGACTGAGCGCCGGGCGGCCATCGGCCATTCGCCGGTGCTCGTTCCCGGCGGTCGATGACGGGCGTAGACTCCACTGGGCGGCCCCGTTTTTCCCGTGGGTCAGGGGTTGGAGGACTGATCGATGAGCCATCACGAGAAGGGCATGAAGAAGGACGACAAGAAGGCCGCCACCACGAAGAAGGCGCCAACCAAAAAATAGGCGGGCCGGCTCCGACCGATCGGGGCCAAAATCGAACCATTCGAAGGGGGCCATAAGGTCCCCTTCCGATTCCGCGCGGGGGTGGTCAGTACTCCGTCGTGTCGTTCCAGCGCTCGATGACGGCCTGCTCGCGCTCCCAGCCGAGGATCGAGAGGGTGGCCGTCGACAGCGCGAACAGCCGACCGTCCGTGGGCGGCTCGTCGAGCCACCTTGCCGCGAGCACCCGCAGCACGTGGCCGTGCGCGAACACCAGGGCGTCGCCGGTCCCGGCGCGGACGTGGGCAATCACCCGATCGACGCGCGCCCCGACCTGCGGGGAGGTCTCGCCATCCTTTGGCCCGTCGCTCCAGATGCTCCAGCCCGGACGCTCACGGCGGATCTCGGGCGTCGTACGACCCTCGTCGGCGCCGTAGTCCCACTCGAGCAGGTCGTCGTCGGTCTCGACTCGATCGGCGAAGCCCGCGAGCCTCGCGGTCTCTAGCGCGCGCGAGAGCGGGCTCGACAGCACCTCCGCAAACTCGCGTCCGGCGAGCCTCGTGGCCAGCGCAGCGGCCTCGGCACGGCCGCGGTCCGTGAGCGGGATGTCGGTCCGCCCGGTGTGCCGGCCGAGTCGGGCCCACTCGGTCTCGCCGTGGCGCACGAGCCACAGCCTGGGCCGATCGATCTCGGTCGTACCGGGCTCGGTTGATTCGCCCCTGGCCGTCATGGGCCGATGGTAGTGCGCTCATCGTGCTGATCCACGGCCGGTCAGCTCGCCGTGGCGCCAGCGCAGATTGCCCTCTCGTATCCTTCAGACGTGACGGATCGCCTCGACCGCATCGACCCGCCGGTTCGGTCGCTGTTCGAGCGGATCGCCGGGCCAGCCGCGGCGGCACCGCTCGACCTGACGGCAATCGGCGCGGCTCTTGCCGATCTGGCCAGGGATTTCGACTACCTTGCGACGTGGGTCGCGAGGCTCGGTGACCGCGGCGGCGGATTGCCGATCCATGCGCCGGCGCGAGGGCCTCGACTGCTGCTGGTGCATCGGCGCGAGGGGCAGATGGGCGCGGTCCACGACCACGCTACCTGGGTGGCTATCAGTCCGATCGTCGGCGTCGAGTCGCATCGCCGGTACCGGATCGTCGGCGAAGGCCCGGCGGCCCGGCCCGAGATCGTCGAGGCGCGACAGCTGCAGCCCTCCGACTTCGCGACGCTCCTGCCGCCCGATGACATCCACGACCACGGCCATCTCGCTGGAAACGGGGCTCCGGCCTACGTCCTGATCATGACCGGCGACGATCAGGCGCGATTCAGGCGGACCGAGTGGGATCTCGCGACGGGGCGACATCGAAGACTCGAGCCCGGCGATGATGGTCGCCTTCTCGCCAGCCAACCGATGCCGGGCGCCTGACCCCGACCGGCGAGCGCTGTGGCTGCTCGCCTGCGTCGGCCTTGACGCCGGAGATCATCCGGCGACAAGCCGGCCCGTTAGCTGGGAAGCACGCTAGTCGACGTACTGCAGCTCCGCAGCTGGGATCGCGAAGTCAGCGGGGAGGGTCACGCCGGTGCTGTGATTCGGGCAATAGCCTCCGGGGTTCTTGTCGAGGTACTGCTGGTGGTCGTCCTCGGCGAAGTAGAACTCCGGGGCCGGCGGGCCGGCGATCTCTGTCGTGATCATCCCGTAGCCCGCGGCCGTCAGCTTCTCCTGGTACATGTCGCGCGAAGCTTCGGCGGCGGCACGCTGGGCCGCGTCACGCACGAAGATCGCCGAGCGGTACTGCGTGCCCGCGTCATTGCCCTGGCGCATGCCCTGGGTCGGGTCATGGTTCTCCCAGAACACCCTGAGCAGCTGCTCGTAGCTCGTTTTCGAGGGGTCGAACACGACGCGCACGGCCTCCGCGTGACCGGTCTTGCCAGAGCACGCTTCCTGGTATGAGGGGTTGGGGGTGTAGCCGCCCTGGTAGCCGACCGCGGTCGTCCACACGCCGGGCTGCTGCCAGAACGTTTGCTCCTCGCCCCAGAAGCAGCCGAGGGCGAATTCGGCGATCTGGAAGCCCTGGGGATAGGGGCCGGCGATCGGGGTGCGGAGATTGGTGTGCGGCCGCGCGCTCAGGATCGGCTCGCTGCGGCCGGGTAGGGCACTGGCTGGGCTGGGCATCGTTGCGGACTTGCCGAACAGGAACATGGCGGGAGCGCTCCTCGAGGTCAATGGGTGGGACTTCCCGAATTCTACCGGCGGCCCTGTGACGGCCTGATGTCCGGGATCGACGCCCGGCTGATAGCGAACGCTTGGAGGCGGATGCTAGGCTCGCGCTGGAGTGGGAGGGCAGCTGGATCGTGGCGGCCGGACGGCGGGCAGACCCGCCGGCATGCGTGATGCTTGGCGCCACCTCGCCGTGGTTACCCCGCCGGCCACGATGACCCGATGAGCGAGGCCACCCTCGACCGGCCTGTTGCTGGCGTAGAGCCCCTGCGGCCAACCGATTGGGGCCCGCCCGAGGCGCCTCGCGGCCGTCGTGCGATCGACGCGGTTGCGGCCGCCCGGAACCTGCCTCGCGGGGACCTCTCGCCCTTCCAGCGCTGGTTCCGTCATTGGTTTTCGCGGACGGTGTCGAAGCTCCTGATGCGCATCTGGTTCCGGATCGAGCTCGAGGGCCGGGACCGCATCGTCCACGGCCCGGTCATGTATTGCTTCAACCACCTCAGCTGGATGGATCCGATCGTGCTGCTCGCAACGTTTCCGAGCAAGCCGCGGCTGTACTTCTACGGCCCGAAGGAGGAGGACCTTCGGAAGGGTGGGCGAAACCGGTTCATGTGGTGGACCGGCGTGCCCGTGCCGTTCAGCCCCTTGAAGGACGACCTCATCACCTCGGTTCGGTGGGCGCAGGCCGTGTTCGACACCGGCGGAGCCCTCGCCATCTCGGGTGAGGGCTCGATCCACGTCCACGAAGGCGACCTCCTGCCGTTCCAGGAAGGGGTCGCCTACCTCGCGCTGCGCGGCGGCGTTCCGATCGTCCCCGTGGCGATCACGGGCACGTCGTGGGCGCACTTCCGGGGTCGCGTGCGGGTGCGCATCGGCGAACCGATCGAGACGGGGGAGCGACCGACCCGACAGGCGATCGCGAGCTACACGGCGCGAACCTGGCACGCGCTCCGCGCCATGGTCGACGCCGACCGCGACCTGCCGATGCCCGGCAGCGTCGGGCGGTGGTTCACCGACCTGTTCAACGACTGGGGCGAGGGCGGCCGCCCTGGTGCGACCCGCCGGTATGGGCCCGACCCCGCGGACGTCGCGATCCCGCCTTCGCGCGCCGCCTGAGAGCGGTCTGGCATACTCGGCCGCGATGAGCGGAACGGGGCTATCGGCCGACCCGAAGGAGTATCGAGCCCGGCTCGACGAGCAGCCTGACGACCAGATCGACCGCTGGGCGGCCGAGCTCATGCGCGACGTCGTCAAGCGCCGCGGGATCGTCAAGGTCGTGGCCGACTTCCGATCCGCTGCCCGACTGTCAGAGCCTGAATTCGAACGGGTGTTCGCATTTGGCGGTGGCGCGCCGAGGACGCTTGGCCGTGACGCGCAGGGCCACCTGATCGTACCGACGATCAGCCTGTGGGCGTTGGTGCCGGGGCTTCGCGGCCTCGTCGCGGACGGTCGGGGACGGTTGATCGAGTACCTCGTGGCCAACTTCAAGGAGCTCGTGTACGTCTGAGGAAGCCAGCGGCTTCCCGCGACGCAACCGGCTCGCCGTGCTGGCCCGGATCGCCGGGCTCATCCGCCTCGGTCATCCCTTCCCGTCGGTCCTCAATGCGGTTGCCACGGGCGCGCTCGCGGTGCTCGCGGGAGGCGATCCCCCGACCGCTTTGCGGCTGGCGGGTTCGATGCTCGCCCTGCAGGCTTCGATCGGGGGCCTGAACGACCACGTCGATGCCCGCGTCGATGCCGTTGAGAAGCCTGCGAAGCCGATCCCCGCCGGCCTCGTCTCGCGGCGCACGGCGCTTGCGCTGACGTCGGCAGGACTGGCGATTGGGATCCTCCTCTCGGCGCCGTCGGGCGTGGCGACCGTGGCCGTGGCGCTCGGGGGAGTGGGCCTGGGCTACCTCTACGACTTGCGGCTGTCGCGAACGCCGTGGTCATGGTTGCCGCTGGCGCTGGCACTCCCGCTGGTGCCGCTGCATGCGTGGCTTGGCGCGACCGGCAGTGTCCCGCCGGGACTCCTGAGCCTCATCCCGACGGCCATCGTCGCCGGCGGCGCGCTGGCGATCGCGAACGGCCTCGCCGACGTCGAGCGGGACACGCGGGCTGGCCGCCGGACGATCGCGGTCCGCCTCGGGCAGCGGCGGGCGTGGATCATCCAGACGGGGCTCCTTGCGATCGTCGGCGTCCTCGTGATCCTCGTCGCCCCGGCCGTACCGCCGGACGCATTCGGCCTCGACCTCGGGACCCTGCGGGTGGCCCGAACGGTCGGCGTCTGGGTCGGGCTGGCTGCCCTGGCGCTGGGCGCCCTGGCGCTCGCTGCGAGACGGGCCGACATCCGGGAACGAGGCTGGGAGCTGGAGGCGGTCGGGATCGCCGGCGTCGGTGTGGGGTGGCTGGCTGGAACCGCCGCGATGGTCGCTGCCGGGGGAGCGGGCGCCTAAGGCGGCCGGGGAGTGAGTCGGGGAGCGACCCCTTCGACCGTCGTGCCGTGCCGTCGCCGTACGGCACCGGACGAAGGTACCGGGGCCCTATCAAAACCCGCGAACCATCGTTATGGTCATCGTCAAGATCAACGCATTCGGGAGCTTCCGACCGATGAAAACCATCCTGCTTCACGTCAGGGGAGCGCTGATCGCCGTCGTGGCGCTGGCGCTCTCCGCCGGTTTGGCCTTCGCGGCCCACCCATCCGCGGCGTCCTTCAGCCTCGACAGCTCGGTCTCGAGCCAGGCCGCAGGCCACGAGGCGTCATCCGGGGCCGATGAGGACGTCGAGGTCGACGAGACCTCGGGCGCGGATGAGGACGCGAACGACGTGGGCGAGGTCGACGAGCTTGACGAGGTCGACGGCACGACCGGCGGGACGACCGATCAGACCACCGGCCAGGACCCGACGGTCGATACGGCGGGCACCAACTGCCTGACCGACCCAACGACGCTCACGGTCGAAGCGCTCGCGGCCATGAGCCACGGTTCGATCGTCTGCTGGGCCGCCCATCAGACCACCTGGCCCGTGGAGTTCAAGAACCACGGCGCCTGGGTCTCGAGCTGGGCGCACTTGGGCAAGGGCACCGTCGCCGTCGCGGCGAGTGCCACGACCAAGGTCCACAAGACGAACGCCCACAAGCCGAAGGTCCACAAGGCGAAGGTCTAGGCGCAAGCCGCCAGAGAACACGAGAGTCTCGCTCGGGAAATCCCGGCGAGGCTCTTCTGTGTCCTGGGCGACCGGTGGGTCATCCCTCGCTGCGAACAACGGCGATGGCGTTCTCGAGCCGAAGCTTGGCGATCATCAGGTACTTGGCGAGATTCGCCCGGTCGACCGAACCGATCCCCCTGACGACGTCCGGGGCCCGAAGGACATCCATGAATGCCTCGACCGCCTCGGAGAGCTGCGCCTTGGCGGCGACCAACGAGTCATCGCGAAGGTCCGCACCCGTGATCTCGTGGCGCCGTCCGCTCCACGCAGCCGCGGCTTCCTCCGCTGTGGCGTCGTCCTCGACCTGCGCGTCACCCTCGCTCTCCGGCACCTCCGTCTCCGGGCCTGAGCGCGCAGGTCGGCCTTCGATCTTGTCGCGCAGCTTGATGAGCGTCAACTCGCCGCGGGCGACCTGGGCGGCAAGTCGCTTTCGCTTCTTCGGGTCTTCGACCTTCATCAGCTCGTAGGCATGTGAGAGCGTGTCTTTGCGCAAGGACACCAGCTCGCGGACTTCTTCTGGCGCGTCGGCGAGTCGGAGGCGGTTCTCGAGATAGCCCTTGTCCTTGCCAAGCTTCTGCGCCAGTCGACGAACCGAGTACCCGTGCTCGCGGACCATCCGGTCATACATCGCCGCCTCGTCGAGGGGCGAGAGATCCTCGCGCTGGAGATTTTCGATGATCGAAATCTCAAGCGCCGTGTCGTCGTCGATTTCCTCGACGAGCGCCGGAATCGTCGCGAGGCCGGCGGCCTTCGAGGCGCGCCAACGCCGCTCGCCGGCGATGAGCTGAAATTCTCCGTCGTCGAGCGGCCGGACGAGGATCGGCTGCAGCACGCCGTGCTCCCGGATGGACGCAGCCAGCTCGTCGAGCCCGACCTGCTCCATCGCGAGACGCGGCTGCTCCGGGTTTGGCGTGATGTGGTTGACGTCGATATTCCGGACTCCGCCCCGGGCTCGACCGTGGCGATCGTTCGAAAGCAGGCTGACGATTGCCGGCGAGAGCTCGCGCTCTTCCGACAGGCGCCGCGCGGCGGCAGCGCGAAAGTCGGTTCTAGGCACGTTCAACCACCTCCCGGGCCAGCTCGCGATAGGTCCGCGCCGCATCGGAGGACCCGGCGTAGACGGTGATCGGACGCCCGACAAGCGGAGCCTCGCCGAGCTTCACGGTGTTGCGGATGATCGCGTTGAAGACGTGGTGGTCGCCGACGACGCGTAGCTCGTCGAGCATGTCGCGCGCGAGATTGGTCCGGGCGTCGAAGAACGTCGGCAGAAGTCCCAGGATCTTCAACCGCCGGTTGAGCTTGAGTCGGATCGTGTTGATGACCTTCACGAGATTCGTGAGGCCCTTCATCGCGTAGTACTGCGTTTGCACCGGGATGATGACCCCGTCCGCGGCGACGAGTCCGTTCACTGTCAAGAGTCCGAGGTTGGGCGGGCAGTCGATGAGTGCGTAGTCGTAGCGCTTCCGCAACCTGCCATCGAGCGCGTCGCGCAGGAGCGCCTCCCGGCCGAGCATGGTGAACAGCTCGCCCTCGGTGGCCGCGAGGTCGATGTGCGCCGGCGCGATGTCGATGCCCTTGGTTTCGGTGGCGCGAATGATCTGGTCGATGGTCGCGCGACCGACGAGCACATCGGCCATGGAGACCTCGACGGTGTTGAGGTTAATGCCAAGGCCCGCGGTGAGATTCGCCTGTGGATCCATATCGATGCAGAGAATCCGCAGGCCGTCCTCGGCCAGGGCGCCGGCGAGGTTGATGGCTGTCGTTGTCTTGCCCACCCCGCCCTTCTGATTGGCGATCGCGATCACGTTCGTCACCGGGGCTTCACCTCGTTCCCTCGCGATGGCGGTCGAGTACAGGACCACTGCATCGATGTTTGGGCCGTGGCGCAGGCCCTATCGCGGGCATCGATCGTAGCGCAGCGAGCCTGTGTCGGCGTCCTCGACTTATCCACAGGATGTGCGAGTTGTGCACCGAAGTGTGGATAGCCCGACCCGTGTGATCTACGCGCCTATGATGCCCACAACGCTCTCCTGGCGCTGTCCTTGCACAAAGACACACGGAGAATCGCGGTGCCCACCAACGACGAACGCCTGGCCAGACTCGACGCGCTTCGCGAGGAATCACTCCTGGGTGGGGGAGAGGACCGCGTCCGGAAGCAGCACTCGATGGGGAAGCTAACGGCCCGGGAACGGCTGGAGCTGTTGCTTGATGTCGGCTCCTTCGTAGAGCTGGATCGCTTCGTCGTCCATCGCTCGACGGAAGCCGGCGTTGCCGACCTGCATCCGTTGGGTGACGGCGTCGTCACAGGCCATGGGCGGATCGACGGTCGTGTCGTGTACGTCTTCAGCCAGGACTTCACGGTCTTCGGTGGCTCGCTGTCGGAGGCGTATGCCGAGAAGATCTGCAAGGTCATGGACCTGGCCCTCAAGGTCGGCGCGCCGGTCATCGGTCTCAACGATTCCGGTGGCGCGCGAATTCAGGAGGGCGTTGCGTCGCTGGGCGGCTACGCCGAGATCTTCCTCCGCAACGTCCTTGCCTCGGGCGTCGTGCCGCAGATCTCCGTGGTCCTTGGCCCCTGCGCCGGTGGTGCGGTCTATTCCCCAGCGATGACGGACTTCACCGTCATGGTCGAAGGTACGAGCTACATGTTCGTTACCGGACCCAGTGTCGTCCGAACCGTGACCCATGAAGAAGTCGACGCGGAGTACCTCGGCGGTGCGATGACCCACACAACCCGCAGCGGCGTCGCGCACCTCGCGGCACCGGACGAGGCCAGCGCGCTCGGCGCGGCGCGTCAGCTGCTGAGCTACCTGCCGGCCAACAACCTCGAACGCCCATCGCGGACCGAGGCCGTCGACGCGACGGACCGGCTGGTCGCCGCGCTTGACCATTTGATCCCTGACCAGCCCCAGGCGCCCTACGACATGCACGCCGTCATCGGCGGTATCATCGATGAAGGCTCGTGGCTGGAAGTGCAGCCCGGTTGGGCACAGAACATCATTGTCGGCTTTGGGCGTCTCGCCGGACAACCTGTCGGCATCGTCGCGCAGCAGCCGGCGGTGCTGGCCGGTGCGCTCGACATCGACGCGTCCGTCAAGGCCGCGCGATTCGTCCGGACATGCGATGCCTTCAACGTCCCACTCATCACCTTCGTCGACGTCCCGGGCTTCCTGCCCGGCGTGGACCAGGAGCACGGCGGAATCATTCGACACGGCGCGAAGCTGCTCTATGCCTATTGCGAAGCGACTGTCCCGAAGCTCACGGTCATCACGCGCAAGGCCTATGGCGGCGCTTACGACGTCATGAGCAGCAAGCACATTCGGGGCGACCTGAATCTGGCGTGGCCCTCGGCCGAGATTGCCGTCATGGGCGCAGCCGGAGCCGTCGCCATCATCTACAAGGACGAGCTCGCCAAGGCCGCCGACTCCGTCGTCGAGCGGACTCGGTTAGTGGCGGAGTACGAAGAGACCTTTGCCAATCCGTACGTCGCGGCGGGCCGCGGATATGTCGACGACGTCATCCGTCCGTCCGAGACAAGGGCACGTCTCATCGCCGGCCTCGAGGCCCTGGCGACCAAGCGGGACACCAATCCGCGAAAGAAGCATGGCAACATCCCGCTCTAGACGGGCGGGCGCGTCGGAAAAGACGGCCCAGGACGGGCCGCCGTGAGCCCGGCGTCTTTGCGCAAAGACGACCGCCGATCCCCGGGCCAACCGGCCCTGACCTTTCGCCGCGTCCTCATCGCGAATCGGGGCGAGATCGCCGTTCGCATCATCCGCGCGTGCCGCGAGCTGGGAGTGGAGAGCGTGGCGGTGTACAGCGACGCGGACAGTTCGGCGGGTCACGTCCGCCTGGCTGACCACGCCGTGCGAATTGGGCCAGCGGCTCCATCGGAGAGCTACCTCCGCATAGACGCCCTACTGGACGCGGCCAGGATCTCGGGTGCGGAGGCCATCCATCCGGGCTACGGATTCCTGGCCGAGCGGGCCGAGTTTGCGCGTCGCGTCGTCGAGGCCGGGCTGACCTTCATCGGTCCGACGGCCGAGACCATCGACGCCCTCGGGGACAAGCTTCAGGCTCGCCGGCTGGCACGGGCTGCGGGCGTCCCTGTCGTCCCGGGGACGCTCGAGCCGGCGTCGATCGAGCGACCCGACGAGCTACCGCCGCTCGTGGCGGAGGCCGAGCGCATCGGCTTCCCGCTGCTCGTCAAGGCCGCTGCCGGCGGTGGCGGTCGAGGCATGCGCCGGGTCGAGCGAGTGAAGGATCTTCCGACCGCCCTCCTGGATGGCTCGCATGAGGCCGCCGCGGCGTTCGGGGACGGCCGGGTCTACCTCGAGCGTGAGATCGCCCCCGCCAGGCACATCGAGGTTCAGCTGCTGGGCGACGTGACCGGCAAGGTGATCGCCATCGGGGAGCGGGACTGCTCTCTCCAGCGGCGGCATCAGAAGCTCGTCGAGGAGGCGCCCGCACCCGGCCTGAGCCCGGACGAGCGTCGTGGAATTCATGCCCTGGCCGTAGCCGTCGCGAGCAGGGCCGGGCTGACCAACGCAGCGACGGCCGAGTTCCTGCGCGCCGAGGATGGCTCCGTCCACTTCCTCGAGGTCAATACCCGGCTCCAGGTCGAGCACGGGGTCACCGAGCTCGTGACCGGGCTGGACATCGTTCGCGAGCAGCTCCACCTGGCGGCCGGGCACCCGCTGTCGAGGGCGGCGATCGAAGCGGCTGAGCGCGCCGCCGAGCCCCGGGGCCACGCCATCGAGGTCCGGATCTCCGCCGAGGACCCCGGCAATGCCTTCGCGCCTGCGCCGGGAACCATCCGCCGGTGGGTGATGCCGGCAGGCCCCGGCGTCCGGGTCGACACCGCCGTGGAAGCGGGCGATCGCGTCCCGCCCGAGTACGACAACCTCATCGCGAAGCTGATGGTTCATGCCGGCGACCGCGACGACGCGGTCGATCGCCTGGCTCGGGCGCTTGCCGAGACCGAGGTAGGCGGGATCCAGACGACCGTCCCATTCCACCGGTTCGTGGCCGCGCACCCCGGCTTCCGGCGCGGTGAGCTGTCCACGGGCTGGGTGACCGAGCACTGGGATGGGCCGGCCGAGGCGGAGCGAGCGCAACGGCTGGCCGGCCTCGCCGCGGCCATCGCCTGGGCCAGAAGCCAGGGCAGCACGGCGTCGCGTCGGGCGTCGCTCGGCGATCCAGACGGCGCCCCATCCCGCCCGACCGACGGGAGAGCTGAGCCATCTGCCTGGACGAGAGCGGCCCTCGAGGCGGCGACTGATCGATGGCCGGGCTAGACGGGCCCGGCGCAACTACGCCACGTGCCCCGATCGACACGGGCGCCGTGCGGGTGTCCTTCCCCGGTCGGGCGGGCAACCGGGGATCGAGCATCGTCGTCGAGATCGGCACCGACGGCCAGCCGGTCATCGACGAAACGCCCGAGCCGGTGACGCTCGTCGAGCTTGGCCGAGACCGCCATCGGCTCACCACATCGGTGGCCTCCCATCGCGTCCTCATCGCGCCCATCCCGCATCCCGGCGGACGGGCCGCCGGGGTCGAACGCCTCGAGGTGGTCCTCGATGGCTGGCGTTTCGATGTGGAACTGGAGCCCGAGGCCCGAGCCCGGCTCCGGGAGCGGGCGACCAGCGCCCGCGCCGACGTCGCGCACGGCGGGCCGCTAGAGGTCCGTGCCATCATCCCGGGGCGCGTCGTATCGGTCGACGTCGCCAGTGGCGACGCGATCGATGCCGGTGGGCGCCTGCTCGTCGTCGAGGCCATGAAGATGCAGAACGAGCTCCGGTCGCCGCGGGCGGGGACGATCAGCCGCGTGGCGGTTGGCCCCGGCCAGACGGTCGATCGCGGCGACCTGCTCGTGGTCGTCGAATGACTGAGCGCGACAAAAGTCTGCCTGGCGCTGGCGAGCGAGGCGCTGGCGAGCCGGCCGCGGCCGAGCAGGCTGCTGCTGAGCAGGCTGCTCGGGACCCAGCCGAGCCGGCCGGCCCCGACACCGGTCGAGCCCGCTGGCGCGCGACTGCCCGGAAGCGGGCCCTCGAAGGCGCGCCGGAGCGGCGCGACCGCTTCGAGACGTCGTCGGGCATCGAGATCCAAGACCTCTACACGCCGGCCGATACCGCCGGCCTGGACGAGGATCGGGACCTCGGGCGGCCGGGCGAGCCGCCCTTCACCCGGGGCGTCCAGCCGACGATGTACCGCAGCCGGCTGTGGACGATGCGCCAGTACTCGGGCTTCTCCTCCGCCGAGGAGACGAACCGGCGTTTCCGCTACCTCCTCGAGCAGGGCCAGACCGGCCTGTCCGTGGCGTTCGACCTGCCGACCCAGATGGGCTACGACTCGGACGCGCCCGAGGCGGAAGGGGAGGTGGGGCGGGTAGGGGTCCCGATCTCGAGCCTCGCCGACATGGAGACGCTGGTCAACGGCATTCCCCTCGGCGAGGTGTCGACCTCGATGACCATCAATGCCACCGCGGCGACGCTCGTCGCCCTGTACGTGGCGGCTGCGGAGCGCCAGGGGATCGATCGTAAGAAGGTCTCGGGCACGGTCCAGAACGACATCCTCAAGGAGTACATCGCCCGGGGGACCTGGATCTATCCGCCGGCGCCGTCGATGCGGCTGGTGACCGACGTCTTCGAGTTCGGCGCCCGGGAGCTGCCGAGGTGGAACACGATCTCGATCTCGGGCTACCACATGCGCGAAGCCGGAGCGACGGCCGCCCAGGAGCTGGCCTTCACCCTGGCCGACGCGATCGCCTACGTCGAGGCCGCTCTCGCCCGCGGCATGGCCATCGACGACTTCGCGCCACGCCTGTCGTTCTTCTTCGCCGCCTGGTCGGAGCTGTTCGAGGAGGTCGCGAAGTTCCGGGCCGCGCGGCGGATGTGGTCCCGTATCGTGCGGGACCGCTTCGGTTCATCGAACGCCCGTTCGATGGCCTGCCGGTTCCACGTCCAGACGGCCGGCTCCTCACTCACGGCCCAGTCGGTCGATAACAACGTGGTCCGCACTACCGTCCAGGCGCTGGCAGCGATCCTCGGCGGCGCGCAGAGCCTCCACACGAACTCGCGTGACGAGGCGCTGGCCCTGCCGACCGAGGAGAGCGTGCGACTCGCCCTCCGGACCCAGCAGATCCTCGCCCAAGAATCGGGCGTCGCCGAGACGCCGGATCCGCTCGGCGGCTCATATTTCGTCGAGACCCTCACGAACGAGCTGGAGGCCGCCGCGAACGCCTACCTCGAGGAGATCGACGCGATGGGCGGCACCCTCCGGGCCCTCGAGGCGGGCTTCCAGCAGCGCTCGATCCAGGAGTCGGCCTATCGGGTCCAGCGCGCGATCGACTCGGGCGATCAGGTCGTGGTCGGCGTGAACAAGTACCGCGACGAGCGGGTCGCGGCCCCGCACATCCAGCGCATCGACCCCGAGGCCGAGCAGCGGCAGGTCGCGGGTGTCCGACGCGTTCGCGCCGAGCGGGACGCCGCGGCCTGGACCGCCGCGATGACCCGCCTGGACGACGCGGCGCGCGGCACCGACAACCTGCTGTCGCCGATGATCGAGGCCGTCAAGGCCTACGCCACGGTCGGCGAGATCGCGAACCGCCTGCGCGCCGCGTGGGGTGTCCATCGCGAGCTGATCACGGTCTGAGGCACCAGACCAGAGGAGCGGACATGGCCACGCGTCGAGCTCACCAACGGGCGGCCCGCTTCAGGCCGCCCGGCAAGATCCACCATGTCGCCCTCGTCGTTCGATCCCTTGACGCGGCTCTGCCGCTCTATCGCGACCTGCTGGGCCTGCCGCTCGAGACGATCATGGACATCGCTTCGGATCGGGTCAGGATCGCGTTCCTGGGCATCGGTGAATCGAAGGTCGAGCTGGTCGAGCCGACCGACGACACGACTGGCGTCGCGCGGTTCCTCGAGAAGCAGGGCGAGGGCTTCCATCACGTGTGCCTCGAGGTCGCAAACCTCGCCGAGGAGCTCACGCGCCTGGGCATCGACGGCGTCGAGCTCATCGACTCGGCGCCGCGACGCGGGGCCGAGGGGCCGGTGGCATTCCTGCACCCGCGGTCGTGTCACGGTGTGCTCGTCGAGCTGATCGAGGCGCCGGGCGGGCCCGCGTGGCGCGCGCTCGGCTATTCGGCGTAATGCCGATGCACGCGGCCTCTGCGCTGGCGGTCCGGCCCACGGGGCGCTATTCGCCGTCAAGCGGATAGCAGCTCAGTTCGTCGGCAGCCGCGCGCCCTGGACAAGGAGGAGGCTCTCGTTGGGGTCGGTGCGCGAAATATGGCTCCACAACTTGACCACGGAGGTTTCGCCGACGAGCAGCGTCGGTAGGTCGAAGTACAGCAGGTCCTCGCGCCCGAAACCCGTGTCGGCTTGGCCTGCGACAGCGAGTCGAACGGGCAAGCGGCCGTCGAGGTATCGCCGCGACAGCTCCCGACTGCGACCCGTGGCGGACATTCGCTCGAGATAGACACTCTGCGAATCCGCCGCGACGAAAATGCCCCCGTCGGCGTCATTCAGGTCCACGGTGCCGTCGGGTCCGTTGGCAGTCGTATACAGCGCGAGCTGGCCGTCCACGACGGCCCACAGCCCATCGCCAGCGGGGACGCCGGGGGGGAATGCGGCGACATCGGGCTTGCCGATCCTGCTGAGCGCGCCGTCCGCAGGTCGTAGCCGGTACTGGCCCTTGTCAGGGTCGCCGTAGAAGAGGGCGGTCGCGCTCGCCCGCAGGTCCCCGTCGGCGAACGGCACGGCAATCGCAGATGAGGAGATGACATTCGTCGCGCCGTCGATGCGTCGCAAGACCGCGCCCTTGCCCGCGGCGTCGACACTCGTCGAGTCCTCGAACCAGACGTCGTCTCCGAGTGCTGCCAGGTCGGTAACCCCCCGCGTGCGATCGCAGGCAGTTGAGATGGTGGCCTGGATGGCGAGCGTCGCCGGATCCAGCCTGCTCACGGAACATGGCTGGAACGGGCCGGTCGCAGGGGCGGTGAATTCCCCTACCCACACAGCTCGCGCAGCGACCGCCACCTCTCCGGCGCCGGTCGTAGCAGCCTGCCGAAGGACGACGCCCGTCAGCGGGTCGATGGCCAGCACGCGGCTGCTTCGGTCGGCCATGACGACCGAGAGGTAGAGCGTGCCGTCCGGCGCGAGGGCGCTGCCGGCCAGCGCATGGAACGCGGGTAGGACCTCGACCGGCGCGTTCGCACCAGGGACCGCGGGCGGGTCCAGCCCTGCGGTCCCGCCCAGGACGACCCGCTCGACCGCGACGTATGGACGTACGTACCCTGGATCGTTGGTCACGACCACGTCGAAGGCGCACTGGTCGCGCAGCTCGACATCGGCGATTGGAGCACAGGTCTGCAGCGCCGCCGCCGACTTGGCGGGATCGAGCTCGTGGAACCCCGCCACCTTCGGCGCGGCTGGATAGTCGGCGATCGTGTAACTCGCTGGGCTCTTGCCGCTGGCGTAGTCGAACAGCGTCGAGGCATCAGTCAGGCGCCAGGCGTCGGCGAAGCGCTGGTAGAGCGAGGCATAGGCATCGTTCCGATCGATCGGTGCAGGCAACGCCGTCCCGTCCGGCAGGCGCGGGATGCGCAAGCCCGGGGCCGATCGACCCAGGAGGCCGATGCCATCCGCCACGACGGCCGGCGACGGATCGACGAGCACGTTGATGCCGTACGGGGCAATGGACAGCGCCCAGACGACCGTCCCATCGGGCAGCTCCATCTGGATGCCGTCCGCGTGTCGTTCGATGTGTCCACCGCCGACGTCGACCAGATCGTTGCCGATCTGGACGACGCCATCGACGCGGAGCTCGGTCCCCGTTGGACTCGCGTACACCGCTACCCGGTGGCTGCCGATCCGCACCGCGAGCGCGGTGTTGTTGGAGACCCAGCCGAGCTCGACGCCGGGCGAGGGCTCCTGGCGGACCTGCACCTCCACGCTTCCGTCGGGGGTTCGGAGGAGGACGAACTCGCCCGCGGCCTGAAAGTCGTAGCCCACGCCGTCCACCGTCCGAAGGTGCGGATCGCCATTGCTGGTGGGGCAGCGGTTGCCACAACCGGGCGCACCCCGGCCGCCGCCAGGCGGTTGGCTGCTCGCCCGAGGTCCGGATGCAGCGGGCTCGCAACGGTCCTTGAACGACTCGCCGCGCATGATCAGGGACGCGCCGCCGACCGCGCCCGTGAGAGCGACCGCGATGGGCTGCGAGACCGTGATGAACGTCGGGCCCGTGTCGGTCATTCCGGCCGGGCAGGCGCAGGCCGCGCCAGCCACGCACAGGAGCAGCGGCACGGTCACCACCGCATCGAAGCCGGCCCCGTCGGCCATCCGGACGTGACCTTCCGGCTGCACGTGCAGGATCTCGGCCGGCGTCGTCACCCGGTAGTCTTCCGCCGTATACGGCGCTGCGTCGATGGGGCGAACAGCATCAACTGGAACGATCAGCGATGTCACGGGCGCGTGTGCGGCCGTGGACCAAGGACCCTGGGCGAGCCACGCTTCGCCCAGCGCGCGCTCCCGGACCTGACCAGATGCCCACGTGTCGAGGAATGGATCGCCACCCGGGTCGGCCGCCTCGTGATAGGCGACCTCATTCCCGGCGTACATCATCTTGTCCAGGTGGACCCATGGGTCCACGTTCCGCTCGACCATGTGGAGGTAGAAGCCAATCGCGAGGTACTCTCGCTTGAACAGCGAAACCTCCGGTCGCTGCAGGTACAGGTCCCACCAGATCAGGCCGATCTTGCTCGGCCCGCCAAGGTCCTCGCCCACCCATGCGGCGGAACCCTCGATCAGCCACGGACGCGACTCGAGGGTGCTCGTCCACTGCGCCGCCCCGGACATCCTGGCCACCTGGAAGCAGTGGAACATCTCGTGCGCCATCGATGCTCGGAACTCGGCCTCACCGAAGCCTGGCTCGAACATGCTCGGGTTGACCCGGAATTCGCACTCTGCCGGGGCCCCGCGGTCCAGGAGGCCGAAGTGCGGCAGCGTGTAGGCGTGGTCGTCGGTCTCCTGCTCCTCGTTGATCGCGAGCGTGTATGGCAGGTTGAGGCCGCGACCAAGTCGCCGTGCGATCTTGCCCCGCGCGTCGTCCAGATAGCGCAGGAACTGTTCCTCGACGAGCGTTCGCGCGTGCGGCTCTACTGCCGCTGACCGCGGCTCCCGGTACGCGGCAAGGGCGACCGTCGGCGATGTCCACACGCTGGCACTGGACGGTTCCACCCTGGTCGCCCCGGGATCGGGGGCGAGGTACCGATCGACGGCGGCCCGTTGCGCGTCCGTCAGGCGATCACGGTACCCGCCCAGCCAACGGATCGCGCCCGTGGCGGACGGGATGCGCTCACGTCGGCCTGCCGGCATCGCGACACCGGGAAGCGGGCCGACGGCCAGGGAGAACGCGTCAAGCGCGGTCTCGAAACTGACTTTGCCGTCGGGCGCGATCCGATCGAGCACGCGCTGCCACGCGCTGGCAGTGGCTTGATCCGCCACGTCGCGAAATCGAACCCATGCAGCACCCCCGATCGCGCCGGCCAGGATGATCGTGAGGATCACTGCGACGAAGGCCGCGCGCCTGCGCCGCGGTGATCGGAGCCCGATTCTCGTCGGGAGGTGGATCCCCTTGGTCGGCGCGGGCGATCGCGACACGCTTACTGCAGGGCTCCGAGATAGGCAGCCGCGTGCGTCTCGTCGGCCGCATGGACGACGAATACGACGTCGCCGCGGCCGTAGATCCACTCCGTATCGTTGACGCCCGAGCCCACCGATACCACCGTGACGTTCTTGCCGCCAACCGTTGCCTGTCGGGTCGTGGCATTCGCGCCGAGGTCAGCCTGCTCGATGGCCTCGACGCCGGCGAGCAGCGTCGCGGCGTCCGCTCCGCTGACCTTGAACGCAAAGATCCCGCCCCCGAGTGCATTCGTGGGATCGAACGCGGCCGCATAGGTCCCGTCGGCCTCGCTCTTGCCGATCCGCTGCAGGAAGGCGTCGATAGCGGTTCTGTCCCCGCCGGAAGCGAGCAGCTCGGCGAAGGTGGCACTCGAGCGCTGCAGGGGAGTGCCGGAGACCACCGCCGGTAGCTGGGCCTCCAGCGCCGGATCGGCGTGGTTGGCTGCGACAGGGGGAACCGTTTGGAGACTCGCAGGCTGTGACGCCGGGGCGCCGGCTGGACTCGGCGTCGGCCCGGTTGTCGAGCCTGCCGACGCGGCGATCGCCGTGGTCGAAGGCACCTGGGTTGGCGAACTCGTGTTGCATGCGACCAGCAGGGCCATCACGAGCGCGCCGATCACGGTTTGTCGGAGCATGTGCGTCAAATCGATCTCCTTTGCAGACCCGGCTGCCCTGTGACGTGCCGCGTTCACGGCTGCGCCTCGAACGTACCGGCCGCGTCGATGGTCTTCGATGGATCCTGGGATGCCGGGATCCCATGACAGTCCAGTCGGCCGCGCAGGGCGGTCGCGTCGTTCTGCACGAATGAAACCGTGCATTCTCCGTTGCTGGAGCTGAACAAGTCGCCCGTCGAGGCGAGCAGGTCGAACTCCACCTGGATCCCAGTCCCGCCCGGGAGGGACGCTGTGGTGCCGCTGCTGACCGGGTCGCCCGGGAAGCGGACCTTCACCGACACGCCCGCGTCCCCTTCCTGGTACCACTGGTATCCAGCCCCGATTCCAGTGCGGCCGGGAGCCCCCGCCGCAGTGGAAAGACTCGGCATGTCGACCGAGCCGCTATATGCGCCCGTCAGGGTCACCTGCATCCGCCCGGACTTGAAACTTCCGGTCACGATCGCGCCGCCAGCCGGCGCGCCGTTGGTCGAAGTCGCAGTCGCGCCAAGCACCTGCGTAGGCTCGGCTGACGCCGTCGGTGCCACGCCCGTGCTCCCGCAGCCTGCGGCGATCAATGCCAGCAGGATCGTGACGGCCCAGGTAGCCAGCTTGCCCATGTCGCTCCCGTTGTGCTGTGCGTTGTGACGACGCTGTCGCGACGCGGCGCTCCCGTCTTCGGGGCCGCGTCCATCCCGAGGGAATGTTCGCCGCGCTGCGGACAGGCGGCATCGGGTCTTTCCCTACAAGAAGGGGGTGTCGTCAGAGGAGGAGCGCTCGCTTCGGCGCTACCGTTGCCGGATGACTGCACGCGTCGGGGAGCCGCCGTCCAACCCCGAGATCGTGGGTCGGTCGCTGGAGCTCGAAGCAGTCGATCGCTTCGTGCGGGCTGTTGCCGCCGGCGGGGCCGGGGCCGTCGGGCTTCTCCTGGAGGGCGAGGCTGGCGTCGGCAAGTCGATGCTGTGGAAGGCCGCGATCGGCATTGCCCGTGGCCAGGGAATGGACGTCCTGCAATCCGCACCGGCAGCCGTCGAGCAGACGCTGTCTTTCGTCGCGCTGCGCGACTTGATCGGAGACCTGCCGAGCGACGAGCTGGCGGGCTTGCCGTCACCGCAGCGCGTCGCCCTCGAGGTGGCCCTCCTGCGGGCTTCCGCAGAGGGGACGGGCGATCAGGGCGCGTTGGGCGTCGCGGTGACGGCGCTCCTTCGGCGCCGCACGGGCATCCGGCCCACGATCCTTGCCATCGACGACGTGCACTGGCTGGACCAGCCCTCGGCGCGCACCCTCGCGTTTGCGATGCGCCGCCTGGGCGACGAAGCCCTCGGGGTCCTGCTCACCAGGCGTACAGGTGAGGACGCCCCGTTCTTCGAGGAGGTGGCGGCGGCGTTGGAGGGGCGATCGGAGCGCCTTCGTCTCCGTTCCATCAGCTTCGGCGCGCTCCATCGGCTGCTGACCTCGCGCACGGGCCACCGGTTTGCCCGACCCGTCGTAGCCCGCATCGAACGTGCGTCCGGTGGCAACCCGATGACCGCGCTGGAGATCGCCCGCGCCCTCCTCGAGTCGGGGACCGACATTGCCAATTCAACTGGGGAGCTGCCGGTGCCGGAGCGACTGCATGACCTTCTCGACGCGCGGCTGGCACGGCTCAGCGCCGCCGCCAGGGGCACCTTGCTGATCGTGGCTGCGATGGCGCGTCCAACGACCTCGCTCATCGCCGCGGCCACTCGCGACGCCGCCGGGGCGACGAGGGCTCTCACCGAGGCCGAGGCGGCGGGCATCGTCTCGGTGGATGACGGCCGTATCGAGTTCAGCCACCCGCTCTTCGCCGCGGTCCTCCAGGCGGCGGCGAGCACCGACGCTCGGCGTACAGTCCACCGGCGGCTCGCGAATGTGGTGGCTGACCAGGAAGAGCGGGCGTCTCACCTCGCCATGGCCGCCACGGGGCCCGACGCCAGCCTTGCCGCCCAGCTCGAGGCAGCCGGACTCGACACGTACCGCCGCGGCGCCCCCGACGCGGGGGCGCGGTTGCTGGCTCGGGCGCACGCCCTCACTCCTGTAGGTGACCCGGAGGGGCGAGAAAGGAGGGTTATCCTCGAAGCCGAGGCGCGCCTGGAGGCCGGGGATCTCAGGGGTTCGGGCGCCGTGCTCGAGCAGGCCCTCGCCTGGTTCCGGGCGGGGCGCCAGCGGGCGGAGGCGCTCCTCCTTCTCGGCACGATCCGCGGCTACCTCGATCGCCCGCGTGCGGTTGCAACTCTGGAAGCGGCACTCCCGCACGCCGCGGGGAATCCCACCCTGCGCGGGCGCATCCACGGCCGAATTGCGCTGTTCGAGAATGACGTCGAGGCGAGTCGGGCACACAACCGGGCAGCCGTAGGGCTCATCGAGCCCGCCGTCGACCCGTCGGCGCTCGCGTTCGCGATGTTCGGTCTGTTCTTCAACGACGTCCTCGCTGGCTCGAACCCGGACGTGCAAGCGTTCGAATCGGCCCTCGCGATCGAGCCGGAAGTCCCATCGTGGGAGGCAAGCACGATCCCTGCCCTCTGGTGGGCGTACACCGGGGCGCACGAGCTCGCGCGCGCACGGCTGGAACGTCATCTCAGCTGGGCGCGCGATTCGGGGGACGAATCCTCCGACGCGGATCTTTATGCCCACCTCGCTGAGCTCGAGTTGTACGCCGGTCGGTGGCAGGAGGCGGACGCCGCGGCTAGCCGCAGCGTCGACGCAGCAGAACAGATGGGACAGCTGCGACCAGATCCCTCCGATCGCGTTCGGGCGCTCGTCGACCTGCACCTCGGGAGGCTCGATCAGGCGATCGAGGCTGCGGAGGTGGGATCAGCTGCCTGCCGCGGCGTCGATCCCGAGCTTGAGGCGATGTACCTGGACGTGCTGGGAGGCGCACGTCTCGCCGCGGGGGACCATGCCGGCGCTATCGACGCATTCGAGAGGATGCGGCTGCTACTCGATGTTCTCGGGATGCGCGAGCCGCTCCGGCATCGTACGGAGCCGGATCACATCGAGGCCCTCGTCCGAACGGGAGCTGCCGATCGCGCCGCCGAGCTCCTCATAGTGCTCGAGCGCCGCCAGGAGCTGCTACCCCGGCCTTGGCTGGCGGCCGAGCTGCCACGATCCCGGGCGCTCGTCCAGGCCGCGCTCGGAGACGCTGCCACCGCGGCCACCGCCCTCGCCAGCGCGATCGACGCTCGTACGGAACTGCTGGGCGATGGATTCGCCCAGGCCCGATCTATGCTCGTTCTCGGACGACTTGAACGACAACTCGGTCACCGCCGCAACGCGGGGGAACGACTAGACCGGGCGGCGGCCCTCTTCGACGAGTTGATGGCGACGGCCTGGGCCGCGCAGGCTCGACAGGAGATCGACCGGCTCGGTCGCCGGCGCGGTGCTGGCGACGAGCTGACGCCCGCCGAGGCCCAAGTCGTCCAGCTGATCGCCGAGGGGCTCACGAACCGCGAGGCCGCCGAGCGACTCGTCCTAAGCCCGAAGACGATCGAGGCACACCTGGCCCGGGCTTACGCCAAGCTCGGAATTCGATCTCGAGCGGAGCTCGGTCGGCGCCTCGCAGGGCACACGCCAGCATCGCGAGAGACTTCCTAGGGAGCCTGGCGCGCCTGTTCCATTAGCGGGCTGCGTTGTAGGGAATCACTGGATGCACACGCGTTGGCCGGTCGGCATCGTGGCGAAGATGACAGGCGATGGCGCTGCGCGGGAACCCTGGCCTCGAAGGAGGACATTCCTCGCCGAGCGCTATTCGGGCCGCATCTCACCGCAAACGGCCCGCAGGGAATCCGAGGCGGCCCGCGTTGCCGCAATCCAGCTATCGCTCGAGGGCCGGACGGTGACGCTGCTCGGATCGCTCTTGGTGCCCAGCGACGAGACGGCATTCTCGCTCTTTGGCGCGGCGACGGTGGAAGACGTCGCCGCGGTTGGAGAGCGTGCGGCGCTGCCCTACGATCGCATCACGGAGAGCTTGGTTGTGCCGATTGGTTCAGCGATGCGACACGTGGGTCGCAACGGCGCACCCCGAAGCCTGCTGCCGGTAGGGAAGGTCCCCGCGACGACGCCCGCCGCCCGCCCGAGCACGTCCGGTACTTCGGGCCCCCGCTAGAGCGACCAGGCGAGGATCACGTCCGGCGCCCCATCGGCGGTTCGGGCGAAGGCCACGATGTCGCGGGTGAACTCCCGGATGGAGGGCTTCTCCTCGCGCGGCAAATCGCCGACCTCCTCTTCCAGGAGGTCGATCCAGCGCCCGGCGACCGCGTCGAGCTGCCGATCGTCGACGCGGGCGATGGCCGTGATCCAGCCAGGATCGATGCGCTCGATGGTCCGGCCCGTCGGGTCATCGGGCCCGGGTAGCTCGTTTCGAGCGTCGAGAAAGTCGACCGGCTCTTCGCGACCGGTAACGGCGCGGATGGCCTGACTGAACAGGTCGAGCCAGGTAGGGTCGATGGTGCCGCCGAAGGACAGGTGCGCCGGAAATCGAGCCCGGTCGTCGAACCCCGCCAGGTCGTCCACGGCGACGACGAGCAGGATCTCTCGGCTGTCGCCGGCGACGAGGTCCATCACGAGGCCCATGCCGTCAGGCCCGCCGGGCGGTGAGCAGGAACATCGGGTAGACACTCTCGCCGTCCTCGATCCGCCGCCCGTCACCGACCCGGATGTCCTCGAGACCGACGTCCCCGGCGAGCTCGACCAGTCGATCGCGGTCGAACCCGAGGTGGTGTACGCCCTCCGCGCCCGTCCCGTGGAACGAGCCGTCCTCGGTGTCGAGGTCGATGGCCGCGATCTGGCCACCCGGTCCGAGC
>JBBQFS010000024.1:0-25185 GCA_038322255.1 Candidatus Limnocylindrales bacterium
CTCCGGCAGGGCCGGCCGGGCCCGCGGTCACACCTCGTCCCGCGATCTTCCCAGGATCTCAAAATGCCCTGGAGCCGGGCATGCGACCGGCTCGACCGGCAACCGACGCGGAGGTGCTTGCGGCGTTGCGCGACGACCCGAGTTCGGTCTATCAGAGCAACACCGACGACTGGCACAGGCAGGTGTACGCAGCGGACCACGGCGCCGGCGACGCCCCGAAGGCCTATTGGTCAGGTGGGAAGATCATCGTCGACCCGGGCTATCCGCTCCCGTCGCGCTAACGAAGCAGCGCGATCTCGATCCCCGTCTGACGCCGCTGCCCTAGAATCAGCAAGTGCGCGTCCCCACCGTCAACTTCACAGAATCGCGCCTGCCCAACGGCCTCCGGTTGATCATCTCGGAGGACCATCTCGCGCCGGTGGCTGCCGTGAACGTCTGGTACGGGGTCGGGTCGAAGCACGAACAGCCCGGCAAGACGGGATTCGCCCACCTCTTCGAGCACGTGATGTTCCAGGGCTCGAGGAACGTCGGAAAGGCCGAGCACATCGCCCTCGTCCAGGCGGCCGGTGGGACGATGAACGGCACGACCTGGCTGGACCGCACGAACTACTTCGAGACGATGCCCTCGCACCAGCTCGAGCTCGCGATCTGGCTCGAGGCCGACCGGATGGGCACCCTCCTGGACGCGCTCAGCCAGGAGAACCTCGACAACCAGCGCGAGGTCGTCAAGAACGAGAAGCGCTGGTCGTACGACAACCGGCCATACGGCTCGTGGATCGAGAAGATGCTCGGATCGATCTTCCCCGACGGACATCCGTACCACCACCCGACGATCGGCTCGATGGCGGACCTCGACGCCGCATCCCTCGACGACATCCAGGCGTTCTTCCGGCTCCACTACGCGCCGAACAACGCGGTCGTGTCCGTCGTGGGCGACGTCGATCCCGCGCAGGTCACGGCGTGGGTCACGAAATACTTCAGCGAAATCCCCGCGAATCCGGAGCTGCCGGTCACGCTCCCCGATATGTCGCTTCCGCCGACTCTCGGGGGCGAGATTCGAACCGTCGTCCCGGACATGGTGCCGCTGCCGCGCATCCACTGGGGCTTCCGCGGGCCGCTCTTCGGCGACCGCCGGCTCGATGCGCTCGACCTCGCCGGCCAGATTCTCGCCGGGGGCAAGGGGTCGCGGCTGCATCGCCGGCTCGTGCGCGAAGAGCAGCTCGCCCAGGACGTCGCGATCTTCTCGATGGGCCTCGTCGCCGGCGCGTCGGTCACCGCGGGCTGGGCTACGGCGCGACCAGGCGTGGACCTGATCAAGCTCGAAACGGCGTTCTGGGAGGAGCTCGAGCGGATCGGGCGCGAGCCGGTTTCGGATGACGAGCTCGCCCGCGCGAAGGCCCTGACGGAGGCGGACGAGCTCGGTGCGCTCCAGCGAGTCGACGAGAAGGCCGACCGCCTGTCGATGTACGCAACCCTGTTCAACGATCCGGAGATGGTGAACAGCATCCTGCCGCGTTACCTCTCGACCACGGCCGAGCAGATCCAGGCCGTTGCTCGCGAGGTCTTCGTGCCCGAGAACCGCGTGGTGCTTACCTACCTCCCGGCTGGGACCACCGGGCCGGCACCGGGCTCCGAGCCCGTCGCTGAGGCCGAGCCAGTCGCCGGCGCGGTGCCCGTCGCCAGCCCCGAGCCGGCCGCGAGCGCCGAATGAGCACCGAAACGGTCGTCGGGCAGCGCCCGACCCACGGCGAGCCGCGGCCATACCAGTTCCCGCGATTCGAGCGGCAGCAGCTGTCCAATGGGCTCGGCCTGATCGCGGTCCACCTTCCGGGCCGGGCCCTCGTCACGGCCTCGCTGGTGCTGCCGAGCGGGTCGGTGGACGAGCCCGAAGACCAGGCCGGCGTCACGGCCCTGATGGCCCGGGCGATGACCGAGGGGACAAGGGATCACGACGCCATCGGCCTGACCGAGGCCGCCGAGCGGCTGGGGGCGTCGCTGCACGCCGAGGCGAGCTGGGACGGACTGTCGGTAAGCGTCGAGGTACCGGCCGAGCGACTCGGGCCGGCGCTCGCGCTCGCGGCGGAGGTCGCGATCGAGCCGGCGTTCCCCGCGACCGACGTGGAGCGCTTGCGCGACGAGCGCCTCAACGACCTGCTCCAGGCCAGGGCCGACCCTCGCCGCCGTGCCGACGACGGCTTCGTCGAGACGATCTACGCCCCGGGCACGGCCTACGGCCGCCACTCCGGCGGAACTGAGGAAACCGTTGCGCGACTCGACGCCGCCGCCACGGCCGCGCTCCACGCCCGCCGTTTCGACCCTGCCCGGATGACGCTGATCATCGGTGGCGACCTCGAGGCCGTCGGTCAGGACGTGCGATCCCTCGCCGAATCCAGCTTCGGGGCGTGGGCCGCGAATCCCGCCGCCGAATCACCATCGGTGCCGCGCGTCGAATCGGCCCGCAGCGAGCGGATCGTGCGGGTCATCCATCGGGCGGGCTCGGTCCAGGCCGAGATCCGGGTGGGCCACGTCGGGCTGCCCCGCAAGATCCCGGACTTCCACGCCGTGTCGGTGATGAGCGCGATTCTCGGCGGGCTGTTCAACTCACGCCTGAACCGCAAGCTTCGCGAGGAGAAGGGCTACACCTACGGCGCGGGCGCCGGTTTCGACCTTCGCCGTGGACCCGGGCCGTTCGCGGTCCGCGCGGCGGTCAACACCGAGGTGACGGTCCCCGCCATCCAGGACATCCTTGCCGAGCTCGACCAGATCTGCGGCGCGCCGCCGACCCGCGACGAGCTCCACGCCGCCCGCGACTTCCTCGTCGGCGTCTTCCCGCTGCGCTTCGAGACTCCGCCCGCCGTCGTCGGCGCCATCGCGGGCCTGATCATCCATGGGCTGCCGATGGACGAGCTCGACCGGTATCGACCGGCGATCGAGGCGGTCGGCTCCGCCGACGTTGCATCCACGGCCGCCCGCCACATCCGGCCCTCCGAGCTGGCCGTCGTGCTCGTCGGCGACGCCGACGCGATCCTGCCGGCGCTCGAAGGCGCGGCGATCGGTCCGATCATCGTTGAGCGCGAAGAGCTGCCCGGCCCGAGCGCTCCCGGCTAGCGCTCGTCTGTCGCGAGCTCGGCCTGGGAGTCCGG
Organism: Candidatus Limnocylindrales bacterium; assembly: GCA_038322255.1. Lineage (GTDB taxonomy): Bacteria > Chloroflexota > Limnocylindria > Limnocylindrales > CSP1-4 > UBA5189. Next base: position 3,144 of record JBBQFS010000024.1, read on the forward strand.
GATGCCCTCGACGATCGATGGGTCGATGCCCAGTCCATCAGGGTCGCTCGCCGGCATGAGCTGCGCGAGCAATGCCGCGCGGCGCGTCGCGGTCTCGGTCCCGCCGTGCAGGATGCCCTCCGTCGCGACGCCGAGGATCTGGGCACGTTGCAGCAGCGCGAACGGATAGCGCACCGCGAGCTTGCGGTCGCTGACCCAGCGAACCATGACATCTGACATCGGGAGGAACTTGGGGTCCGTGGCATCGACGAACGCCATGATCGAGCCGTCGTGCTGGATGAAGACGTCGCCGTCGATGAGGTGCGAGCGAGTGAGGACGACGAGCCGATGCCGGGTCTTCTCGATGAACACGCCGGTGTCGATCGCCGGTGGTGGCGGCTCCGTGCTCAGCTGGCCCACGAGCGCGATGTCGTCGGGCAGGACCCGCAGCTCGGGCATCGTGAGCCGGGTGGCTTCGCCGGCGTGCGTGAGCAGGACGACGTCGCGCAGGACCATATAGCCCAGGACGAGGTTGACGAAGTCCGAGATGCGCCGGAATCGACCCAGGTCGACCGTGCCGGCGACCCAGAGCTCACTCCCGATGACCTCTATGTACTGGGCGCCGCCGCCCGCCTCGCTGTCGTCCACCAGGGCCGATGGTCCGGTGCCCCACCCGTCGACCGAGCGGTCGAACGTCGGCGGCTGTTTGCCCCACTCGTCCATCGATGCACTCCCCGTTCATCCGTGGCGCCGACTGCGCCGACCGCGCAGGCCGTCGCGTGGCGCCAGTCTGCAGACTCGATGCCTCGAGTGCACGATCCGTTCGTACCAATCCGCATGGGCTAGGCTGCCAGCGTGATCGTGGTCGGGATCCTCCTGCCGTCCGCTCCCGGCTCTATCGATCCCGTTGTCGAGATCGCGCGCCGGGCCGCCGGGACGGGAGCGCGCACGGAGATCGTCGGCGTCGTGCCGGCGGGTGAGGCGGGGGACCGGCTGCTCCTCGAGCTCGTGGCGGCAGGCGTCGGTCACGCGACCGTGACGCGCTCCGGGGCTGGTGGCATCGAAGCGGCCGACCTCGATCTGGCGCTCCGCTACCTGCCAGACGTGCGCGCTATCGTGCTGATTCGCTCGGCGCCAGGGCTGCTCGCGACGGCTGTCGCGGCCTCGAGCTGGACCGGCGCGACCCTCGTCATCGTTGGCCCACTCGACGCCGATGGTCTCGCGGCGCTCGATGCAGCGGAGACCGGCGCGAGCGATCCGGGCACGCGTCAACCTCGCGGCTCCATCGTCCTGGATCCGCCGGCGAGCGACCCCGACGGCACGTTTGCCGGATTCGTCGCTGCCCTGGCTGTCCGGCTCGACGCTGGCACGGACGCGAACGCTGCGTGGCAATCAACTGCTGCGGCGCTTGCCACCGACCAGGTTTAGCCATGGCCAGGACGACCTGTCACGGCTGATCTGCCGCGCGAATCTCGCGGGGTCGGTCTCGCGCCCCACGCGCACGTATGAGACGAACCTGTGTCCCGCGGTGCCTCCCGCGGCGGCGAGCCGACATCACTGGGTAGGATCGATCTCGTCCGTCTCCTCGAGATGGTCGAATAGGCCGGGCTCGGCCGGGTCCCTGCTCGGGGCGCCTGGGCCTTCGGCGACCTCCTCGGGCGCGATCGGCTCCACGAGATCAGGCCCATCGTTGCGGACATTGTTTACGCGCTGGCTGACCGGATAGAGCTCGAGCGAGCCGTCGTCCGATGGGACGAGCAAGCCCTTGAGCTCGGCCAGCCCGGCGCCCTCGGTGCGCGTCGGATCCAGCCAGCGATCCCAGGCTTCCTCCCGAATCATCACCGGCATCCGGTTGTGGATCGGGGCCATCATGTCGTTTGCTGCGGCGGTCACGACGGTGAAGGACCGGATCACCTCGCCGGTGTCCTCGTCCTTCCAGCCGGCCCACAGCCCGGCAAGCGCGATGGGCCGGCCGTCGGGTCGCACGATCGCGTAGGGCTGCCGGACCTTGCCAGCCCGTCGCCACTCGTAATACGCGTCGGCGGGCACGAGGCAGCGGCGCTTGGAGAAGGCGTACCGGAAGGCCGGCTGCCGATCGATTGTCTCGGCCCGCGCGTTGAACATCTTGTTGCCGGTCTTGGGCGTGTCGGACCAGTGGGGGATCAGGCCCCAGCGATACGCCGTGATCGCCCGGTGGTCGTCACGCTGCACGACCACCGCGGCGTCGTCGGTCGGGGCGAGGTTGAAGCGGCCGCCGGGCGCGTCGATGCGGTCCTCGGCCTCGAAGATCTCGGCGAGTTCCGAGGTGGGGCGCTGCTGGGTCATCCGTCCACACATGGCATCTCTAGTATCGTCCGGCGCGATGGTTGACCCCGCCGACGACGGAGCGGCCGAGTCCGGGGCTGACGCCCCCGTGGGCTCCGACGCCGCCCGCTTTCGCGATCCGGAGCTCGATGCCGTCTTCACCTCGCCCGGGCCGCTCTCCGCGGAGCTCGCCCGAGGTCTGATCGATCGCGGTCGGGCCAAGCTCGAAGCCGGCGAATCCGCCCTGGCGACCACCGACTTTCGCCGAGCGATCGGCCACGACGATCCAGTCATCACCGGGGCGGCCCTGCTCGGCCTGGGCGACGCCCTCTACCGGCTCGACGAGGAGGCCCAGGCACGGGGCGCCTGGGAGGCGGTGACTCGGCTGCGCGAGAACCCATCGACCTACAAGGCCTGGCGGAATCTCGCCGGCGTGCGAGTTCGGGAGGGCGACCTGCGAGGTGCGCTCGAGGCCTACCGCGAAGCCGACGGCCGGGCGCCGTCCGAGGACAAGGCCGAGATCGCGGCTCGACTCGGCTGGCTGGCCAAGGAGACTGGCAACACCGGCGCGGCGAGCCGGTACTTCGCTCGGAGCCGCGGCACGGCCGGGTTCGGGCTGACCCAGATCCTGATCGGGATCACGGCCGTTGTCTCGATCATCGCGCAAACATCGCCGGACCTGCTCCAGACGCTCTGGCTCGATCGCAGCAGCATCCAGCACGGCGAGCTCTACCGGCTCGGGAGCGTGACCCTCGTCCATGCCGGCTACCTGCACCTGTTCCTGAACATGTACGCCTTGTTCATCGTCGGTCCGATCGCGGAGCAGGCCTGGGGCCGGCGGCTCTTCCTGCTCTTCTACGTGCTCACGGCAGTCGGGGCGTCGACGGCGAGCTTCCTCTTCTCGGCGGGTCCGGCGGTCGGCGCGTCTGGGGCAATCTTCGGACTCGTGGGCGTGATTCTCGCCGGGACCCGAGCCCACAACCCGATGCTCGACCAGCGCTCCCGGGCGATCGTGCCGCAGCTCCTGATGTTCACGATCATCAATCTCGCCTTCGGGTTCCTCGCGGGCGGCATGATCGACAACGCAGCCCACATCGGCGGGCTCCTCGCCGGGCTGTGGTTGGGCTTCGTGGTCCCGCCGGGCAAGGTTCCGACCCTTCGTTCCGCCTGGCAGAACCCTCGCGGCAAGCAGGCCGAGCGGTCGCCGCTGCTGATCGCGGCCGGCGTGATCGGGCTCGCCGGGGTGATTGCGGCGGGACTCGCGATCGGGGGCGCGACGCTGTAATCCGGATACCGCTCGCCTGGCGTTCCAAAGGACCGAGTGGAACGCGGAACCGCAAGTTCGCGCCTGACCCTTACCCGGCGGCAGCCCCGACCGGCGCGCCACGAAAAGCCCGGGCGAATGCCGTGATCGCCCGATCGATGTCGGCGCGATCGACCTCCTTGCTGGTGACGGCCCGGATCCGCGTCGGGCCAAGCGAGGCGACACGCACGCCGTCGTCCCACATCGATCGGACGACCGCATCGACGTCGCGATCGACGATCTCGACGTAGACCATGTTCGTCTCGACCGTCGATGGGTCGACCGATCCGGCCAGGGCATCGGCGAAGCCGTGCGCGAGCACCTGGGCGTTCTCGTGGTCGTCGGCGAGCCTGTCGACCATCGTGTCAACGGCCACCTGGGCCGCGGCACACAGCACCCCGACCTGGCGCATGCCGCCACCCAGCATCTGTCGGATCACGCGAGCTCTGCCGATCATCTCGGTCGTCCCGAGGAGCATCGAGCCGATCGGTGCGCCTAGACCTTTTGAGAAGCAGAAGCTGACGGCGTCGACCTCGGCGGCGTAGGCACGGACCGGCGTCCCGGAGGCGACCGAGGCGTTGAAGATCCGGGCGCCGTCGAGGAAGGTCCGGGCGCCACGATCGTGGGCGACCCGGGCCACCGCCCGCACGTGCTCGAGCGGGATGACGCGGCCGCCGCTGACGTTGTGGGTGTTCTCTTGCCACACGAGGCTGACGCGCGAGGTATGGTCGCCCGCGCTGGCCAGGATCTGCTCGACGGCAGCCACAGGCAGGCGCCCGTCCGGCGCATCGATCTGCCGCAGGACGACGCCGGAGATCACGCCCGGCGCGCCCTTCTCGAAGAGCACGACGTGGGAGCGAGATTCGACGATCACATCGTCGCCCGGCTGGGTCAAGGCCTTGAGCGCCGTCTCGTTGCCCATTGTGCCGCTCGGCACGAACAGGCCTGCTTCCTTGCCGAACAACTCGGCACAGTGCTCCTGGAGCGAGATCGCGGTCGGATCCTCGCCCCAGACGTCGTCGCCGAGGTCTGCATCGGCCATGGCCTTGAGCATCTCGCGGGTTGGGCGAGTGAACGTGTCCGATCGAAGCTCGACATAGTCCATGGCCGGCATGGTAGGGCCGTTCAGCCGGGTGCCGCCGCTTCCGTCGCATCGGTTCCGTCGGGCCCCGCGCCGGTCTCCCGGATCCCGTAGACCTCGCGGCTCTGGGTCATCGGCTGGACCGGCCACGGCACCCGCGGCAGCGTCACGCCCACGCGGGCTCCCCGCGGCGAGCGATTCTCCGCGTGGGCGAGACCGCCGTGAGCGATCGCAAGCTCTCTGACGATCGCGAGTCCGAGGCCCGAGCCCGTGCCGGCTCGCGCGGGATCGGCGCGCCAGAACCGCTCGAATGCGCGGGCTGCCGTGCCGTCGGGGAAGCCCGGCCCGTCATCGAGGACCTCGAATCGGATGGCATCGACGTCACCAGACAGGCGGGCAGGCACGGCTTCGATGACCACCGAGCCAGCACGCCGGGACGCCTTCCCGGCGCGGGCTTGCATGACCGGTCGCTCCGTGGCGTCCGTCACGGCGAGGGCGTTCTCGATGAGGTTGCCGAGCATCCGCTCGAGCGCGAGCCGGTCGGCCGCCATCGTGAGCGGAGCGTCCTTTGCGGTGGCGATGCTGAGGTCGACCCCGGCCGCGGTCGCGCGCGGACCGAACCGCGCCGCGGTGGCCGCAACCAGCTCGCCCGCGTCGAGCAGCTCCGGTCGGATCGACTCCTCGCCCGACCGTATCCGCTCCACCGCGCCAACCTCGTGCACGAGGCGTTCGAGACGGCCGGCTTCCTCCTCGATCGCCCTTGCCGCCGCGACGGCCGCATCTCCCTGGGCGGTGCCGTCGCTCAGGGCCGTGGCGAATCCTGTGATCACCGTTAGCGGGGTCCGCAGGTCGTGGCGGAGATTCGCGAGCAGCTCGCTCTCGCGTTGGCGCGTGGCGTCGAGCTCGGCGGTCATCGCGTTGAACGTGCCGGTCAGATCGCGGACCTCCCGCGGGCCGGTGAGGGGCAGCGCGGTCGCCCGGCCGGCGGGGATGTCGGTCGCGGCGGCGGCCAGGCGACGGAGCGGGCGCGTCACGCTGCGAGCGACGGCGAACGCCAACGGCGCCGCGATCAGCAGCACGACGAGGATGACGATCGGGATCGAACGTGCGACGTCGGCCAACGCGAGCGCACTCGAGCGGTCCTCGGCCAGGAATGCGATCGCCCGCGGCGTCGCCGCCCCGACACGTCGCACCCCGCTCGCGACGTATAGGTAGCGCCGGCCGTCGAGCGTGATGCTGCCTCGGACGGTCGCGCCGATCGCCAAATCGGTCGAGATGATGGGGTCGCCTGATGCCGCCCCGCCGATCGGCCGTAGGCGCCCGTCGGGGCCGACCAGCATCACGTCGATATTGCGTTGGGCGAGCTGCGTTCCGACCTCTTCGAGGGTGCCGCGCAGCTGGCCGCTGCCGATGCTGTCCCGAACCTGCGGGATGACGCTGCCGGCGACGTCTCCGAGCGCGCCAAGGGTCGCCTCGGCGTGGAGGCCGCGCAGCACCAGGAACATCGCGCCGCCCACCGCGAGGACGATCGCGAGGGCGAGAATCGCGAAGGCCGCGACGAGGCGGCCGCCGAGGGAGCGGGGGATCATCCGTCGGCCGCGGCAGGCAGCGCGGCGCGCGGCGGGGGAACGAGGCGATAGCCGTAGCCCCGGGCGGTCTCGATCTCTGGGCCGTCAGGTGCGAGCGCCTTGCGCAGCTCGGCGATGTGGACGTCGACCGTCCGCGTCTCCCCCGGAAAGTCGGTGCCCCAGACGCCTTCGAGGAGGGCGTCTCGCGTCAGGACGACGCCAGGGTCGCGCGCGAGGGCGACGAGGAGGTCGAACTCCCTGGGACGAAGCGAGACTCGCCGCTCCCCGACGTACGCGTCACGCCGGCGCGGGTCGACGCGCAGGTTTCCGACCTCGAATGGTCGACCGCCCTTGACGGTTGCCTCCGAGCGGCGAAGCACCGCCTTGACTCGAGCCACGAGGGCCCGCGGGTTGAACGGTTTCGTGACGTAGTCGTCCGCGCCCAGCTCGAGACCCACGATCGCATCGACGTCGTCGCCGCGCGCGGTCAGCATGATCACGGGCGTGTCGCCCCGGCGGCGGATCTCCCGGCAGACGTCGAACCCGTCGCGCTTGGGCAGCATCAGGTCGAGGATCACGAGGTCTGGCTCGTGCCGCGCGTGCAGCGCGAGCGCCTGATCGCCGTCGGCCGCCGCCATGACGGCGAACCCCTCCTTCTCGAGGTAGAGCCGGAGCAGGTCGACGATGTTCCTCTCATCGTCAACGACCAGGATCGATTTCACGGCCGCGAGGATACGCCCGGGCCCGAACCCCTCCGCCGCGTCACGTAAGCGGCGTGTAAAGCGCCAGCCCACCTCCGCGGTCCCGATTCGGTATCCCTTGATCGCGCCCGGCTACCAACATCTCCACCTTCGTCATCGTTTGCCGTCCCCTCTGCCTTCGCGGCATCCGAACCGCGTCGACCTTGTGAGGGTCCGCGATCAAACCGACGAGGTGCGCGCGCTCCGGCGCGGCGGATCAGGCCAACCTCGTCAGGTTGGTATCCGCCGACGAACACCCGGCCAAGGCGAGCGAACGGGCTACGATCGACGACGATGTTTGCGACCCTGCTGGGCGGGCTGCCGCGTCCACCGGCCGCGAGCTCGAACCGGGACGAGCCCGAACCAAATGGCGGGACCGGGCCGGCCGACGAACTCAGCAGGCTTGTCCGCTCGGTCATCCGAGCCCAGGAGGACGCGGGCCTGGAACCGATCACCGATGGGCGGCTGCGGGATCCTGTCTTCGAGGGACTGGCCGCGGCCCTGATCGACGGCGCGTCGAGTGGACACTTGACGGTGGACGGCTGGCGCTTTGCCGCTTCGCTGACCGATCGAGCCGTGAAGCAAGCGTTGCCGGGCCCGTACACGCTCGGTCGGCTGCGAATGGATCCGCCGAGGCGGGTGTCCGAGCCGTCACAGCGGCTGATGGGAAGAGCGCGCGACATCGAACGAAGGAGGGCACGGGAGCGAGAGCAGATTCGGGACCGGGGACGCCGAACCATGGCGGTCGCCGATGCGCTTCGCCGGGAGATCGAGGCCCTCGCAGCCGCCGGCTGCCCGCTCATCGAGATCGAGGAGCTCGATGCGCACCTCGTCGGGGACGACGAGGCCGAGCGCGAACTCTTTCGGGAAGCGCATCGGCGGCTCACCGAGGGCGTCAGCGGAACCCATCTCTCGCTCTCGATCGTGGGGAGCTCCGCGGCAGGCGCCGGAATCGAAACGATCCTCGATGTGCCGTATGCGAGCCTCGCAGTCGACTTGATCGCCGGCCCGGAGAGCTGGAACCTCGTCGCGCAGGCGCCGGGCGACCGAGGCATCGTCGCCGGCGTCCTCGCGGCGCGCGAGCCCGACGAGCCGAAGGAAGTGCTTCTCTGGGCCGCCCATTACGCTGCCTCGACCGGCGGTCGTGGGCCGGCGCGAGTCGGGCTCGGCTCGGCCGGCGGCTACACGAATCTGGCCTGGGAGGCGGCCGTGCGGAAGATGCGCCTCCTCGGCGAGGCCGCCCGACTCGCCGAATTGCCACCCGGCGACGATCTGGCCCGATCGGTCGACCCAGCGTCGATCAGCGCCCGCCGTGCCGCCCTCGGCCGCAACGCCCCGAGCCCGCCACGCCGTTGATACCCTTCGGCATCCGATGACGAACACCTTCTGGCACGGCTTCGCCGACATGCACGTGATCAAGGATCGTGAGGTCGTGATCGTGTCGGGCGACGGCGCCGTGATCACGGATTCCAACGGCACCGAGTACATCGACGCGACCGCGGCGCTCTGGTACTGCAACGCGGGCTACGGCCGGCGCGAGATCGCCGACGCCGTCGCGGAGCAGCTGACGCGCCTCCACGGCTACTCGTCGTTCGGGGCCTATACGACGGACGCCACACTCCAGCTGGCCGACCGGCTGTCGGCGCGGTCGCCGTTCGCGAATGCCGTCGTGTTCCTCGCCTCGGGCGGCTCGGATGCGATCGACACCGCGATGAAGCTGGCGCGCCGCTACTGGGATGTCGTCGGCAGGCCGAACAAGACGCTCCTCGTGTCTCGCGAGCACGCCTACCATGGCATGCACGCGATGGGCACATCGCTGGCCGGGATCCCATCGTTCCGGAATGGCTACGGCGGCGAACCGTTCATCAACGAGGTCGTCCACGTGCCGGCGCTCGACGTCGAGGCGACCGCCCGCCTCTTCGACCAGCGGCGCGACGAGATCGCGGCGTTCGTCGGCGAGCCGGTCATCGGCGCCGGCGGCGTCATCCCGCCGACCGAGAACTACTGGCGCGATATCAATGCCCTGTGCAAGCAGTACGACGTGCTGCTCATCGCCGACGAGGTGATCACCGGCTTCGGGCGGACGGGCCACCTGTGGGCCACCGAGCGCTTCGGGATCGCGCCCGACATGATCACCTTCGCCAAGGGCGTGACCTCGGGCTACATGCCGCTCGGTGGCGTCCTCATCAACGAGCGTGTTCGCGCGCCGTTCTGGGACGAGCCGGTTGCCGGTGCCGTCTTCCGCCATGGCTACACTTACTCGGGCCACTCCGGCGCGGCTTCCGCGGCGATGGCCAACCTCGACATCATCGAGCGGGAGGCCCTGGTCGAGCGCGTGAAGCAGCTTGAGCCGGTCCTCGACAAGGCCGTTCGACGGCTCGAGGGTGCGCCCATGGTCGGCGAGATCCGGACGGTCGGGCTGACGGCCGCGGTCGCGATTCAGCCGTCGGTTCTCGAGCAGGACCCGGCGACGCCGGACAAGGTCGTCGCCGCTTCGCTGCGGCACGGCGTCGCGAGCCGTGTCCTGCGCGCGCACGCGATCCACATCTCGCCGCCCTTCGTGATCACCGAGGACCAGATCGACGCGATGGTCGATGGCATCGGCAACGCGCTCGAGGACGTGGCCGCGGTCGGAGCGGCGGCCTGACCGGTCAGATGCGCGCGGGCACAGAGCGTGACGGAGGCGCCAACGACGGCCCGGAAGCCCGGCGCGATTCGCCGATCCCGATCCGGCTCACCATCAACGGCGAGGCGGTCGAGCTGTCGGTGGAGCCGCGCCGGCTCCTGGTCGAGGTGATTCGGGAGGATCTCGACCTGACCGGCACGAAGGTCGGTTGCGATACCTCGTCGTGCGGGACCTGCACGGTTCACCTCGACGGTCGAGCGGTGAAGTCGTGCACCGTCCTTGCGGTCCAGGCCGACGGCTCGACGGTTCGGACGGTCGAGGATCTCGCCCCGGATCCGGCGCGGCTTCATCCGCTCCAGGCGGCGTTCGTGGAGCACCATGGCCTGCAGTGCGGGTTCTGCACGCCCGGGATGCTGATGACCGCGCTCGACCTGCTGGCCCGGGACCCGGATCCGGACGACGGCGAGATTCGGCACGCCCTCCACGGCAACCTCTGCCGCTGCACGGGCTACCAGTCGATCGTGGACTCGATTCGGGAAGGCGCTGCGGTCATGCGCGGCCAGCCCGAGCGCTCCTGGTCCGAAGCGCGAGCCGGCACGCCCAGCGCGCCCGAACGATGATCCCCGCAGCGTTCGAATACTCGCGGGCCCGCACACTCGACGAGGCGCTCGAGCTGATTGCCGGCGCCGATCCGTCGATCCGCGTCCTCGCCGGCGGCCAGAGCCTCATTCCGCTCATGAAGCTGCGGCTCGCGCGCCCGGAACGACTCGTCGACCTCGGCCGGCTGCCGGAGCTCCGCGGCATCCGCGACCGTGTCGAGGGAGGCCTGGCCATCGGCGCGCTTACGACCTGGGCGGACCTCCTCGCCGACGCTCGGATTCGTGAGTACGGCGCGCTTGCCGACGCGATCCCGATCATCGGCGACGTCCAGGTCCGCAACGTGGGCACCATCGGGGGCAGCCTCGCCCACGCCGACCCGGCGAGCGACATCGCGGCGCCCGCCCTCGCGCTGGAGATCGCGGTGGTCGCGCGGTCCGCCGCGCGCGGCGAACGATCGATCGCGGCGCGCGATTTCTTCACAGGCCCGTTCGCGACCGCGGTGGAGCCCGACGAGATCGTCACCGAACTGCGCCTGGCCGCGCCCGGTCCGTCGACCGCCTCCGCCTATCGCGCGCTACCCCAGCCTGCCTCGGGCTACCCGATCGCTGGCGTCGCGGTCGTCCTCTCGGCGGGCTGCAGCATCGGCGTCACCGGGGTGGGGGAGATGCCCTACCGAGCCTTCGACGTCGAGGGCGTGATCATCGACGGCACCCCGCCGGCGGATGCCGTTCGGGCGATCGCCGCCAGTCAGCGCGTCGCCTCCGACATCCATGCCGACCGGGACTATCGCGCAGCGATGGCCGTCGTCATGGCCCGGCGCGCACTCGAGGCCGCTACCGCTCGTCTTGCCTGAACGCAATTCAGGGTCGCTCCTGAGCTCGACGCGGCGTCATCCCCGCCCTGGCCGCAAATCGCAATCTAGTTCCACGTATGCGAAACGATCGACGTTCGGGGCGCATTTCGGACGCCGGCCGCCGCGACCCAGGCCATTCCGCAAACGCCAGTCCGCCGCCCGCGGCGAGCTCCCACAAACTCGAGACGGCTGATGCGCAGCTCGTCCGTCGATGTCCACCTACCTTGGCGACGGTCGAACGCCGTCAATCGGCCACTGGACGTGCTCGGCCGGCGGCCGGCTGGCCCTCATCGTCGAATCGGGCCTCCACATGGATGATTTCGCTTGTTTGGAACTAGTTCGCGGATTCGCGGGCACGGCGGAGGGGTCCGATGGGCGAGCTCGGCGGTTCGTGTAGAGTCGGGCTTCATGGAAAACGGGCCCCTTTCGAGCAAAACCGTGCCTGAGACAGGCGCGCCCGCGAGCAAAACCGCGACCGCGAGCAACGACGCTGCTGGCTTGTACGGCGCGGTGGCCCCGCCTGGCGGGCCGGCCGAGCTCGACTCGGCTGCCGCCGTGCAGGCGGCGTTCCGCGAGCGTGGCTACATCACTGATGGATCACTCGCGACGGCGGTGTTCCTGGCCCTGCGGCTGGAGCGGCCGCTGCTGCTCGAGGGCGAGGCCGGCGTCGGCAAGACGGAGCTCGCCAAGGTCCTCGCGTCGTCGCTCGGGGCTCAGCTCATCCGCCTGCAGTGCTACGAAGGCCTCGACGTCAACACCGCGGTCTATGAGTGGAACTACCCGCGCCAGATGCTCGAGATCCGGCTGCTCGAGGCGCGCGGCGCCGCAGCCCAGGCGACGGCGCACGACATCTTCGGACCGGACTTCCTGATCCGACGACCGCTGCTCCAGGCTCTTGAGTCGACCGACGGCGTCGCGCCGGTGCTGCTGATCGACGAGATCGATCGAGCCGACGAGGAGTTCGAGGCGTACCTGCTCGAAATCCTCTCGGACTTCCAGGTCACGGTGCCCGAGATCGGGACGATCCGCGCCGAGCGCCCGCCCAGGGTGATCCTCACCTCGAACCGGACGCGCGAGGTCCACGACGCGCTCAAGCGCCGCTGCCTCTACCACTGGATTGACTACCCGACTGAGGACAAGGAATACGAGATCGTTCTCGCTCGCGTGCCGAGCGCCCCGGCGACCCTCGCGCGACGCGTGGTGTCGTTCGTCCATCGACTGCGCGGCGCGGACCTCACCAAGGTGCCCGGGATCGCGGAGACGCTTGACTGGGCGGCTGCGTTGCTCTCGCTCGGCGCCACCGAGCTGAACCCACAGGTCGTCGATGAGACGCTCGGCGTCGTCCTCAAGTATGAAGAGGACATCCGGCACGTTCGTGGCGCACGGGTGCGCGAGCTGCTGGCGGAGACGCCGGCGGGCCGCTGAAGTGACCGTGGCGCGCGCGGCGGACGGGCGGGCGACCGAGGGGCGACCCACGCGCCAGGTCGACGGTCGACGGCTATTCGGCCGGGCGGTGGGTTTCGGGCGGGCGCTGCGGCGCTCGGGCCTGGGTGTCGACCTCGCGGCGGCGATCGACTTCGCGCGCTCGCTCGAGATCGTCGACATCGGCGACCGCGACCAGGTGCGGGCCGCCGGCGAGGCCGTGTTCGTGCGCCGAAAGGACGACCTCGAGCCGTATCACGCGACCTTCGACCGGTACTGGCGCGGCCGGCTCGACCTCGGCGCCGAGGGCTTGATGGACGACCCGTGGGAGGAGCTGGTGCCCGCCGAGGGCCAGTCAGGCGCCGAGCCGCCGGCCGCCGGCGAAGAGCGGATAGAACGCGGCGAGGAGCAAGGCGGCATGCCCATGCCGGGCGACCAGGACGAAGCCGACGAATCGGGCGATCCAGATGCTCTGTCGATCTCGCCCGACGCCTACAGCAAGCTCGAGGCTCTTCGCCATCGGGAGTTCGACCGCATGACCCCGGCGGAGCTGCGGGACGCGGAGCGCCTCGTCGATCTGTTGGTCCCAAAGCTGGAGCGGCGGCGCACGCGCCGCTACGAGCTCCATCCGCACGGCCGCCGACTCGCACCCAGGGCGATGTTCCGGCGCAACCTCGGGACCGGCGGCGAGATCGTCCAGTGGGTCTGGCGCCGGCCGATCAAGCGGCCTCGACCGCTGGTGGTGATCTGCGACATCTCCGGCTCGATGGAGCGCCACTCGCGCCTCCTCCTGCGGTTCGTGCAGGCCCTCGCCGCGTCGTCCGCCGTCCACACGGAATCCTTCGTCTTCGGGACCCGGCTCACCCGCGTCACGCGCCTGTTGCGCGATCGGGACCGTGACCGCGCGCTCGCCCGCGTGGCGGATTCGGTGACCGACTGGGCCGGTGGGACCCGAATTGGCGAGTCGTTCCACGAGTTCAACGTGAAGTGGGCGCGGCGCACGCTCCGGACGAGCGGCGTCGTGATCGTGGTCTCCGACGGCTGGGATCGCGGCGACCCGGCGCTCGTCGCCGTGGAGGCTGCGCGCCTCCGTCGCAACTGCCATCGCCTGGTCTGGCTCAACCCGCTCGCCGGCACGGCCGGCTACCAGCCGCTCGCCGCGGGCATGCGCGCCGCGTTTCCGTACATCGACGACTTCCTGGCTGCGGGCACGGTCGCGAGCCTCGAACGGCTCGGCGAGATTCTCGCCGGCGGCCGGGGTGCCGACGTCCGGCGGGGGAGCGAAGCGGCCGCGCACATCCCACTGGTCCCACCGGACCGCCTCGCCGAAGCGCTGCCCGCCGCGCTGGCACTGGGCGCCGTGGATCCCGCGACGCCGCCGCGGATCGCCTGATCGATGCGGGGATAGCGGTGCGCCAGCTGCTCGAGCAGTACGACGCGTGGCGCGCTGAAGGTCTTGCCGTCGGGCGGGCCGTGGTGATTCGCACCTACGGGTCGGCGCCGCGCCAGGAAGGCTCGGTTCTCCTCGTCGCCGAGGACGGCCGGATGATCGGATCGGTGAGCGGCGGCTGCGTCGAGGGAGCGGCGGCGAAGGCTGTCGAGGCCGCGCGCCAGTCTGGGCGGTCCCACGTGATCCGTTACGGAATCAGCGACGATCTCGCCTGGTCCGTCGGCCTCGCCTGCGGTGGCACGATCGACGTCCTCGTCCAGCCGGGCGTGCCCGACGATGTCCTCGCGGCCGCGCGTTCGCAATCGGACTCGCGCGCGCAGTCAGGCGGCGGGCGGGCGGAGCCCGACAACGCCTCCCACGGGCTCGGCACGACCGTCGTTACCGAGCTGCCGCCCGACACCCCGCCCCCGGCCGGTGACCGTCCCGAAGCAAAGGCAGCCGCAACGGCCGCCGGCGCAACGGCCCTCGACGATCTTCGTGACGAGGCGCTCGCGGCAGGCCGCTCGCGAACCGTCGACCTTGGCGATAGAGCCGTCTTCATCGAGACGTTCCCGAGGCGTCCCCGGCTGGTCATCGTCGGCGCCACCGAGATCGCGCGCTCGCTCGTCGGCCTGGCCGGCGCGCTCGGCTACGAGCGGGTCGTCATCGATGCACGCGCGGCCTTCGCGACCGCCGAGCGATTTCCCGATGTCGACGGTTTGCTGACCGACTGGCCCGACGAGGCCTTCGCCGCCATCGACTTGGGACCGAACGACGCGGTGGCGATCCTCTCGCACGACCCGAAGTTCGACGAGCCGGCCATCGTCGATGCCTTCCGGCGTGGGGCGCGGTACATCGGCGCCGTCGGGTCGCGGAAGACGCAGGCGGATCGGCGGCGGCGCCTCCTCGAAGCAGGGCTCACGGAGGACCAGCTCACCCGGCTGCACGGGCCGATCGGGCTGGACCTCGGCGGTCGCGAGCCCGCCGAGACGGCGCTCGCGATCCTGGCCGAGATGGTTGCCGAGCGTCGCGGCGGCTCCGGCGGCCCCATGCGCGCGCGGCGCTCGCTGGTCGATGGGCGAGGCGCCTGACCCATCGACATGGAAGGCCCGCGAGATCGACGCGGCGCGACCGAGGGCCCGCGAATCCGCACGATCGTGCTCGCGGCCGGGACCGGTCGGCGATTCGGCGGCGGAAAGCTCGATGCGCGATTCGCCGGCCGGCCAATCCTCCAGCACGTCCTCGACGCCCTCGCCGCGGCCGGACTCGACGAGCCGGTCGTCGTCGTGGCCGGGCCGGATGACGCGCAGCCTGCAAGCGGCTCGGCACCGCCCGGATCAATCGACTGGCGACAGGCCGAGCGGGTGGCGAACCCGGACCCGACGCGTGGCCTGGCCACCTCGCTGCAGGTGGGCTGGCATGCCGCGATGGCGTGCGATCCGGCGCCGGACGCGGTCCTCGTGGTGCTCGGCGACCAGCCCCGCCTCCGGCCCGACGTGATCCGCGCGCTTCTCGACGCGCCACTGGACGCGTCGCGACCGATCGTCGCGCCGCGCTATGCCGCTTCCGAGGCCCGGAATCCGGTGCGGATCGAGCTGGCCGCGGCGCGGCTCGTTCACGAAGCCACGGGCGATCGCGGACTCGGCCCGCTGCTCGATGCCGAACCTGCGCTCGTGCGCTGGCTCGATGTCCCGGGCGACAACCCCGACGTCGACGAACGCGCGGACCTGGCGAAGCTCGCCGAGGCGGACTGGGCCGAGCGGGTGGGGCGCAATCGCGACCAGGTGATACGCGTCCGCGAGGGCGAGGATGACGCCGACCACTACGGGCCGGTGACCGGCCTGTTCCGTGACGACCCGCGCCGGAGAGGCGACTCCATCCTCGATCGTCTCTTTGCGCTCGCGGAGCCCGGGGACACGTGGCTCGACGTGGGCGCCGGGGCTGGTCGCTACGCCCTGCCGCTCGCGCTCACGATCCGTGAGGTCATCGCGGTCGAGCCCTCGGCGGGCATGGTCGCCGCGCTCCGCGAAAGCCTTGCCGAGCACCGCATCGAGAACGTCCGGATCGTCGAGGCCCGCTGGCCGGCCGCCGCCCGGGAGATCGGCCCGCTCCCGTGCGCGGACGTCGCGTTGATCGCGAACGTCGGCCACGACACGGAGGCGATCGGCCCGTTCCTGGACGCCCTCGAGGCCTCCGTGCGCCGGCAGTGCATTGCCGTCATGCAGGAAACGCCGCCAGCATCGATCGCCGCGCCGTTCTTTCGCGCGGTCCACGGCGAGGCCCGCGAGCCACTGCCGGCCCTGCCCGACTTCCTCGACCTCATCGAAGCGCGGGGCGCGCATCCGGAGGTGGAGTACGTGACCAGGCCGGAACACGGATGGGAGTCGCGCGACCAGCTCCTGACATTTCTGCGGCGGCAGACCTGGGTCATCCGCGGCAGCGCGGGCGACGACGCCCTGATGGGAGAGCTCGACCGCCTGGCGATCCCGCGCGAGGGTCCCGTGAGGCTACCCGGGGGCGCGACGCGGATCGGGATTATTCGCTGGATCGGTGGTCCTCAGCCGTCGATCTGAGCCGCCGGGCGGGCCCGCAATCCCGCTGGACCCTAGACTCGGGGTCATGGAGTTCACCGGCTCGGTCGAGATCGCTGCGCCGCGCGCCGAGGTCTGGAATCTGCTCCTGGACTTCGAGCAGCTCGCGAGCTGCGGGCCGGGCGTCCAGTCGATCGAGCGGCTCGACGATCGGCACGCCCGAGTGAAGGCCAAGATCGGGGTCGGGTTCATGACCATGGGCTTCACGATCGAGCTCGAGCTCGTCGAGGTCGAGGCGCCGGACCGGGCGGTCATCCGGGCGACTGGCTCGGCGCCCGGCAACCAGGTCGAGGCCAACGGGCAGATGCGCCTGTCGGGGCCGGCCGAGGGCCCGACGACGATGGACTACTCGGCGACCGTCGACCTGTTCGGGTCGCTCGCCGGCGTCGGGTCGCGGATGATCGAGGGGACGGCGGGCAAGCTCATCGACGAGACGTTCGATTGCGTGCGCGCGCGCCTGTCCCCAGCCGCCTGACACCCTCTTGCGACCCCGTCGAGGCGCCGTGGAGACGCTGAGCCGCGTCATCGGCGTCCTCGCGACCAACGTCCACATCCTGGCCGACGAGCGATCCGGCGAGGCGATCGCGATCGACACCGCGATTCCGTGCCTGGAGTGGGTCGCCGGCGAGCTGGCGGCGCGCAGCTGGACCCTGAAGCTCATCGTCTCGACCCACGGACACTGGGACCACATCGGCGACAACGCCCGGGTCGCAGAGCACACAGGTGCGCAGATCGCGGTCCACCCCCTCGACGCCGACCGGCTGGCAAACCCGCGGCCGATGTCGGCGCCGTTCGAGATCCCGCCGTCCGTCCCGGCAGTCGAGCTGGCCGAGGGCGGTGAGATCCGCTTCGGATCAGTCCGGCTCGAGGTCCTTCATACGCCCGGGCACACGGAAGGCTCCGTCTGCCTCCTCGACCGCGACGGGGGCCGCTTGTACAGCGGCGACACGCTCTTCGCCGGCTCGTTCGGCCGCGTCGACCTGCCCGGCGGTTCGGCCGAGGCCATGGTCGCCTCCCTCGATCGCCTCCGGACGCTCGACGAGTCGCTGCTCGTCCTCCCCGGCCACGGGCCTTCGACGACGATCGGCCGGGAGCGGCCGTTGCTCGAGTGGATCAACCGCGAGGGCCGGCTGCCGACCTGAGCCGTGGCCACTCGCCGCCGGCTAGATCGGCTTCCGGTAGTTGGCCCACCTCATATGCGGTCGGAAGCCGTAGCGCTCGTACAGGCCCAGGGCGCCGGTCGGGTTCTGGGCATCGACCCCGAGCGAGGCCAGGGTCATGCCCCGGTCCCGCAGGATCGTGAGCGATCGCACGATGAGCGCGCTCGCAAGGCCCCGGCCGCGCCACGGCCGGCGGACCGAGACGTGATCCAGCCAGCCGATCGCGAGACCGATCTTGGCGTTCTCATCGGGGTAGATCCCGTTCAGGACGCTGCCGGCGACTTCGTCGCCATTCCACGCCACCATCCACAGCGAGGTATCGCGGTCGGGGTGGCCGAAGAAGCGCTGATAGTCGGCCTCTTGGCGGACGCTCGGCTCCCAGTGGTCGAGGAACGCCTCGATGTCGGCAGCCCAGATCGCCCGTGGTGATCCTCGCGGACAGGCCGGATCTCGAGACGCTCGGGCAGCGCTGCCTCGGGGATCGGTAGGTCGAGCGGCCGGCGCATCTCGAACCCGTACCGGACGGGCGCATAGCCGGAGCTTGTCGCGAACGCGACGCTCGCGTCGTTCGCTTCGTCGGCGCCGCCGCCCAGGAAGTGCGCCAGGTCGCGCTGCCCGCCGCCGCCCTCGTCGACCGACGCCCGGGCTCGAGCCTCGAGCCAGGCAAGGACGCGCGAGCCGAGCCAATTTCGTCGAGCCTCTGGACGGACCCAGATCTCGAGGTTGTGGATGATCTTGCCCGAGCGTTCGCGCCAGTTGACCACGCCGGCCGCGACCAGCCGGCCATCGACTTCGACGACGGTGACATCGCGCGCGGGGTCGAACGATGGCGACGGCGCCCAATCGAGGGCGAGCGTCACCACGGTCGGGAACCAATCCATGCCGTCGTGCGCGTTGACCTCGGAGATCAGGTCGACGACCGCCGGGAAGTCGGCGGCCGGGCTGAATGGCCGGAGGTCGAGGGCGGCGGGCTCACGAATCATCGATGGACTCCGTGCTGCTCAAAACGACTTGCGGTAGAAGGCCCACGTCCGGACGGGCCGGAAGCCGAAACGCTCGTACAGGCCGAGCGCGCCATTGGGGTTCTCGGTATCGACGCCCAGGGCGGCGACCGTCATCCCTCGGTCGCGGAGGATGGCAAGCGACCTCGAGATGAGGGCGCTCGCGATACCGCGCTTGCGCCATGGCCGACGGGTCGAGACGCCATCGAGCCAGCCGACATCGAGCCCGATCCGGGCGTTCTCGTCGCGATTGATGCCATTGATGACCATGCCCGCGATCACGTCTCCGTCCCACGCCACCTGCCAGATCGAGGGATCCACCTCGGGATGGGCGAAGAAGCGCACGAAGTCGTCCTCGTTGACGACCGACGCGTCCCAGTGGTCGCGGAACGCCTCGGTGTCAGCGATCCAGATCGCGCGGTGGTGCTCTGGCTGGACCGGTCGCAGCTCCAGGCTATCGGGCATCGGCGCCTCGGGAATGGGCTCCGCCAGGTCCCGTCGCATCTCGTAGTGGAAGCGGAAGGGCGCGTAGCCGCCGCGCTCGGCGAATGTCACGCCGGCGACGTTGCCATGGTCGGTGATGCCACCGAAGCGATGCGGAAGCTCGGCTTGGCGGCCCGTCATGCCGGCAGCGACCGCCCGGGCCCGATCCTCGCCCCAGGCCAGCAGGCGACGGCCGATGCCCTGGCGCTGCCAATCCGGGTGGACCCAGATCTCGACGCGATGGACGACGGCCGCCTCGCGTTCGCGCCAGCTCGTTCGGGCCACGCCCACGATTCGCCCGTCCTGCTCGGCCACGCTGGTGTCGCGTGACGGGTCGAAGGTGACCCCTGGCGACCAATCGACCGTGAGCCCGGCGACCGTCGGAAACCACTCGAAGCCGGCGTGCGCGTGCGCCGCGCCGATGAGCCCAACCACCGGCGGGAAGTCGCGCGCGGGATCGAATGGCCGGAGCTCGACGGTGGCCGCCGCGGTCATCGCTCTGCTCCGTATTTCTGGCGCATGTGCTGATCGACACTGCGGTGGATGGCGGTCCATTTCTTGCGCTCTGCGCGGCGTGCGACGGCGTTGGTGGCGAGCGTCGCCCGGCGGGCTTCGCGCTGCAGCTTCTCGTAGGCATCGAGGCGTTCTGCGGACAGCCGACCATCATCGAGCCCGGCCCGAACGGCGCAGCCCGGCTCCGACCGATGCCGGCAGTCTCCGAAGCGACACGCGGCGGCGGCGGCTTCGATATCCTCGAAGGCCGTCGAGACGCCGTCGGCGTCGAGCACGCCAAGCTCGCGCAGTCCGGGCGTGTCGATGAGCAGCCCCTCGGCAAGCCGGACGAGCTGGCGCCGGGTGGTCGTATGGCGGCCGCGGGCGTCGTCGAGGCGGATCCCGCCGGCATCGAGGAGCGGCTCCCCGGCCAGCGCGTTGACGATGCTGGACTTGCCCACACCCGACGAGCCGGCGAAGACGACCGTGCGCCCCGCGCCGAGATGGCGGCGAACGTCGTCCAGGCCGTCGCCGGTGACCACCGAGACGGCGATGATCTCGACTCCCGGCGCGGTCGCCGCCGCGGCGAGCCGGAACTCCTCGAGATCGCCTGCCAGGTCTGCCTTCGAGAGGACCACCACCGGGATCGCGCCGGATTCCCAGGCTACGGCGAGGTAGCGCTCGAGGCGGCGCACATTGAACTCGGCGTTGACCGAGGTCACGACGAATACCACGTCGACGTTCGCCGCCAGGACCTGGGTGGCGAGGCGCCGGTCATCGGGCGCGCCCCGGACGACCGCAGAACGGCGGGCAAGGACCCGCTGGATGCGGTGCTCGCCATCGGACGACGGCTCCAGGGCGACCCAATCGCCGACCGCCGGCCATGCGACCGTCGGATCGAGCTCGGTCTCGTGGCGCAACCGGCCGGACGCGCTGGCCGGCCCGTCGCCGGTCGCCGAGGCGACCAGGTACTGGCCGCGCTCCTCGGACAGGATCCGGCCGGGTGCGAGGCCGGGCGCCTCGGACGCGAGGAGCGTCGCGAAGCGGTCGTCCCAGCCGAGCGCCCGGAGGACCTCGGCGGCGGTCTCGACCTGGCCCGTCGCCACCGTCGGAACGACAGCAGGCTCGGCCATCACCCGACCCGCTTGAGCTTGCCGGTGCGCTTGGCGTAGCGCTCGGCCTTGTTGAACGCCCACAGCCCGAACGGGATGAAGAGCGTGCCCATGACGAGCAGGGGCCAGATGTCGCCGACGAGGGCGGACAGGGGCACGCCGTCGATGAGGCCTTTGCGTACGCCATCGATGGCATACGTCGCGGGCGAGAGGTGCGACACCACCTGCATCCAACCGGGCAGGATGTCGATCGAGTAGTAGACCCCGCTGACGAGCAGCAGGACCGACTGCAGCACGAACGCCATCTGCGCGCCACGCTCGACGAAGAGAAGCGGCAGGATCGCCGCGAGCATCGCGATGCCGACAAAGCTGAACGAGCCCAGGACCATGAACGCGAGAACCGTGCCGACGTTGGCGCTCGCGAACGAGATGTCCGGGAAGAACAGCACGACGGCGACGAGGATCGCCGCGGTGTGGATTAGGCCGTAGATCATCGCGTAGGCGACCGCCCCGAGGAGATGGGTCGAGCGCCGGATCGGGGCCATCATCGTGTACTCGAGCGTCCCCTCCCAGCGCTCGATGGCGATCGTCTCGGCGATCCAGCTGAAGACCACCGACAGGTAGTTCCAGAAGATCGCCCCGACCATCAGGGTCAGGAGCAGGCGAGGATCGCCGGCCTGCGCGCCGATCAGCGAGATCGAAAGCGCACCGGCGGCCGAGTACACGAGGAATGCAATCTCCCACCCCCAGTAGCGCCGGGAAAGGAAGAAGTTGCGCTCGATGAAGGCATACGAGGCCCTCAGCTCGTGGGTGAATGCGGTCATGACGGGCCTTCCCTGCGGAAGGGCTGGCTCGGCCCTCATCGTGACCGAGCCAGCCGCCGCCGCGGCGACGTTTGGGGCTCGGCGGCCAGCCGGGCTCCGATCGAGATCATCGATCGCCCGATGGCGCGCCGAATGGACGGTGACTTGACCCGGCGGACCTGCGACCTTGCGGCCGCCGCCCGCTTGCGCTCCTGGCGGGATCGATCAAGCTCGTACTGGTAGTCGAACATGGCACTCACCTCCTTTCGTTCCGTCCGTTGATCCGGCGCCGTCGCCGCGTTGTCGGCTGCGGTCCTCCATCGCGCACGTTTGAATTGCGCTCGCGGGGGTCCACGCTGCCGCCTTGCGTCGACACCGGCTGAACGGACGGGTTCTTTCTCATTCGTCGTCTTCCGCTGATTCCTCGACGTCCTCGTCGAGGGATCGGCCGGTATAGGTCATGAACACGGCATGCATGGTTGGTGCCTCGCCGTG
>JBBQFS010000025.1:0-24873 GCA_038322255.1 Candidatus Limnocylindrales bacterium
GTGCCCCCAAGGGGATTCGAACCCCTGATCTCCACCTTGAAAGGGTGGCGTCCTAGGCCTCTAGACGATGGGGGCCCGAGAGCCGGCCGAGTGTAGCAGCGGCGTTTCTAGGCCTCGCGATACCATCGCGGCGATGAGCCCGCTCGACTATCTCGGCGTTCACATCACGACGATCATCGAAGACAACGTGGCGATCCGCTGCGACGGCTGCCTCGAGGTCATCGACGGGACGCCGTGGCGGATGAACATCCTGGACGTCGTCGCGGCAGAGACCCCGGTGTCCTGGGCCGCCCGGCCCCCGATCAATCCCGGCCCGTTCGAGTTCCACGGCGATGGCGCCCACGTTCGGACGTGGATGCGTGCCCGCGGCCTCCTGTTCTGTCGCAAGGGTGAGGTGCGCGAGATCATGCGCCCAATCCCGATCCCGGGGGCCGAGGGGGCGCCGTTGCGCTACGGGCTCTGCGACGGGCTGCACCGCGACGATCACGAGCTCGTCCCCGCCTGAGTCCACAGTCCAGATTCCACCCGAAGGACGACCAGCCATGCTTGCAACGCTCCTGCCCGCCCTGACCGCCGGCCTGGCCCTGTTCATGACCGTGGC
This sequence comes from Candidatus Limnocylindrales bacterium, assembly GCA_038322255.1. Lineage (GTDB taxonomy): Bacteria > Chloroflexota > Limnocylindria > Limnocylindrales > CSP1-4 > UBA5189. The sequence goes on from JBBQFS010000025.1 coordinate 602, forward strand.
CCTGCTCGACCAGTGGCGAGAGCGGCGACAGCCGTTCCAGCTCGTGTGGGCCATCGGGATGGCGTTCTACGGCATCGCGGCCGGCTGCGAGGCATTCGCCGCGGCGGCAGGCTGGAACGAGATCCTGTACCGGACCTGGTACCTCACCGGCGCCGTCCTGACGGCGGGCTGGCTCGGCCTCGGGACGGCCCTCCTCCTGGCGAAGACGCGGTTCGGCTATGCCGTGGCGATCAGCATCTTCCTGGCCGGTCTGTTCACGCTGCTGACGCAGCGGCGCTTCAACTACGAGGGCGCCGGCAGCGCGCCGATCCTGTACTTCATCGGCGCCGGGATCCTGGCGCTCGCGATCGGGGTCGAGACCTACTTCCAGAACGAGCGCTGGCCGCTGTTCATGGCGATCGGCGTCGTCGGCGCCAGCGTGCTTGCGCTCGTCCTCACCGTGACGGCGCCACTGAGCGCGCCGTACATGATCGACCCGGCGACCCGCCAACCCGTCGCCGACCTCTTCCCGGGGACGCTTCGGCTGCTCACGCCGTTCCTGAACATCACCGGCGGCTTCGCCCTGGCCTTCGGGGCGCTGTTCTCGGCTTACATGTTCATGCCCAAGCGCAGAGTCCTGCCGTACTCGCTCGACCCCAACCAGAAGGGTGACCACTTCCTGTTCAACCTGCTGATCGCGCCCGTCGCGCTGACGGTGAACTTCCTCGCCTCGCTGCCGGGCGCCATTCGGGACCTGCTCCGCGGGCGCCTGCACAGCCGCGTGCCGGCGACGCTGCTGATCGCCGCGGGCGGGTTCGTTGCCTCCGCCGGCGATTCGCTGAATCGCTTCGGCGTCACCGGGCCCTTCGCGGTGGCGAAGTTCGCCGCGGTCGTGCTGCTGCTGGCGGGCTTCCTCGTCTCGATCGAGGCCTTCCGCGAGATTCGGATCCCCTTCACGGGCCTGCGCCTCGCGGGCGTCCGGCGGGAACCCGGTCCCGGAGCTACCTGAGGTCGGTCCCGATCCGACCCGAGGCCAGCGCGGAGTCCCGAGGGCGCCCCTCCCGGCGGGCCGCGGCTAGCATTGCCGGCCATGCCCCCTGCTCGTGCCGGCTGGCTCGGCGTCGTGCTCGTGCTCGCCGCAGCGACCCTCTTCGCGTCGCTCGGGGTCGCCTCGCGCTTCGCCTATGACGCTGGCGTCCAGACGTTCGCGTTCGTCGCCTGGCGGACGGGAGTCGGCGCCCTCGGCATCGCCCTGGTCGTCGCGGCGGTGCGTGGCCCGCGCTCGGTCTGGACGAACATCGCGGCGTCAGGGCCTCGAGCTCGACGGGGCCTGCTGCTCGCGATGGTCCTCATGGCCGGCACCAACCTGTCCCTCTTCCTGGCATTCGAGCGCACGACGATCGCGCTGGCGCTGCTGGGCTTCTACACGTACCCGGCCATGGTCGCGGCGATCAGCGGGTTGCTCGGCCGCGAGCCGCTCGATCTCGTGCGCCTCGTCGCCCTGGGGTTGGCGCTGGCCGGCATGGTCGCGGTGGTCCTCGGCGGGCTGGGCTCGACCGAGGCGGTTCGCGTCGACGCGCTCGGGATCGTGCTGGGGCTCACCGCGGGGGCCTTGCAGGCGATCTTCGTCGTGCTCAGCCGGGAGTTCGCGTCGGTGCGCGCCGACGTCGTCATGGGCACGATGCTGGGGTTCTCCGCCATCGTCGCCGCCGTCGCGAGCATCGCCACCGGCGGCGTCGCGTCACTCGTCCAGCCGCTCGAAACGCCGGCGCTCGTAGCGCTGCTCGTGGGCGTCGGGCTCTTCGCGGCGGCGCTGCCGTCGGTCATGTTCATGACCGGCATTCGCTGGATCGGCGGTGTTCGGACCGGAATCCTGATGCTGTTCGAGCCGGTCGTGGGCGTCGCGCTCGCGGCGGTGTTCCTCGCTGAAGGACTCCAGCCGCTGCAGGTGGTGGGCGGCGGGATGATCCTGCTCGCCGCCGTGCTGGTCCAGCGCGGAACGCGTTCCATGGCCGAGGCGCCGAGCGCAGCGCTTCGGGCTCCCGGCGGCCGGTGAGCGACACGCCTGCCACGCCCGGCATGCGGACGACGGGCGACCCGGCCCCCGAATCGCCCACGGTCGCCTGGGACGTCGTGGGCCCCGCCGACGCGCCGCCGATCGTCTTCGTCCACGGCGCGATGATGGGTCGATCGGTGTGGCGGCCCCAGATCGACGCGCTCGCCGGACGGTACCGCTGCATCAGCGTCGATCAGCCCGGTCACGGCACGCTGCGGGAGCGCGGCTTCACCCTCGACATGGCGGTCGCGAACGTGCTCGAGGCCATCGACCGGGAGGCTGGCGGCCGGGCCGTCCTGGTTGGCCTGTCGCTCGGCGGCTACGTGTCGATGACGCTCGCGGGCCGCCACCCGGACCGGGTCCGCGGCCTGGTCATCGCCGGCGCGACCCGGGAGCCGGTCGGCCTCAGCCGGCTGGGCTTCCACGCCTATTCATGGAGCCTGCGTTTCGTGCCGGAGCGGGTGGTCCGGCCGGTCGCGCTCACCTGGTTCCGCCTGCGCTACGGCTCGCTCATCGCCTCGGCGATCACCGCTGGCGGTCACTTCTCCAAGGGCGGCTCGCGGGCGGTCCGGCACCTGGTCGGCGGGCGCTTCCGCGAGCGGTTGCTGGCCTACGGCGGTCCCATCCTGGCCATCAACGGCGCAACCGACGTGGTCTTCCGGATCGGCGCGGAGCGCTTCCTCGACGGCGTCCCGCAGGTGACCTACCAGGTCATCTCGCGCGCCGGACATCTCTCCAACGTCGACAAGCCGGCGACCTTCACCGGCCTCCTGGAGAGCTTCGTGGAGCGTCTCGAGCCCTAGGCCGCGAAGGACCCAGTGGTATCCTCGATCCCGGGCCACCTCCTTCTTGCCGGCCCCCTTCCGTGAGGTTCGATGCGCGTCCGTAAGGCTGTGTTCCCGGCTGCGGGATGGGGCACCCGGTTCCTGCCGGCGACGAAGGCACAGACCAAGGAGATGCTGCCGCTCGTCGACAAGCCGATCATCCAGTACGGCGTCGAGGAAGCGGTCGCGGCGGGGATCGAGCAGATCATCATCGTCACCTCCACCCACAAGGGCGCGATCGAGGATCACTTCGACCTCAATCGAGAGCTTGAGATGGTCCTCGAGGAAAAGGGCGAGATCGAGAAGCTCCGCCAGGTCCGGGCGATCTCGGACCTCGCCAAGCTCGCCTACGTCCGGCAGAAGGAGCAGCTCGGCCTGGGCCACGCGATCCTGATGGCGAAAGATCTCATCGGCCACGAGCCCTTCGCGGTGCTGCTGCCCGACGACGTCGTCATCGCCGACCGGCCATGCATCGGCCAGCTCATCCACGCGTATGAGCAGACCCATGCCTCGGTGGTGGCAGTCCAGCAGGTGCCCAGGGACGAGGTGTCGCGCTACGGCATCGCCGCCGCGGAGATCGACCCGAGCGATCTCGACGGCGGGCGACTTCGGAAGATGACGGGCATCGTCGAGAAGCCGGCCCCGGCCGACGCCCCATCGACGCTCGCGGTCATCGGGCGCTACGTCCTGACGCCCAAGATCTTTGACAAGCTCGAGCAGACCCAGCGCGGCGCCGGTGGCGAGATCCAGCTGACCGACGCCATCGAGGCGCTCATGGCCGAGCAGTCGGTTTACACATACGAGTTCGAGGGCGTGCGCTACGACGCCGGGACCACGATGGGCTGGCTCCAGGCGACGGTCGACCTGGCCCTGCAGCGACCGGACCTCGCGACGGAGCTCCGGGCGCACCTGCGAAGCCTCGACTTCGGCCCATGACAGACATCGGCACCGTCCTCGGCGGACGGTACCGGCTGGTCGAGCTGCTCGGGCAGGGCGGCATGGCCACCATCTACCGGGCGCGCGACGCCCAGCTCGAGCGCGACGTGGCCGTGAAGGTCCTTCGACCGGAGTACGGCGTGGACCCCGACTTCATCGACCGGTTCCGGCACGAGGCCCAGTCGGCGGCATCGCTGAACCATCCGTCGGTGGTCGCGGTCTACGACTACGGGACCGACCCGGCCGGGCCATTCATCGTCATGGAGCTCGTCGAGGGCGAGGACCTCGCGACCATCCTCCGGCGCAGCGGCGCCCTGCCGCCTCGCGCGGCCGCCAGGCTCGTCGCCCAGGCCGCCAGGGCCGTCGGGGCCGCCCACGACCGGGGCTTCGTCCACCGCGACATCAAGCCCGGCAACATTCTGGTGACCCGCGAGGGCCGCGTGAAGGTCGCGGACTTCGGGATCGCCCGAGCTCTGTCCGAATCGGCCCTGACGTTGCCCGGGACGACGCTGGGCTCGGTCCACTACTTCAGCCCCGAGCAGGCCCGCGGTGAGCTCGCCACGCCGGCGTCCGATATCTACAGCCTCGGCATCGTCCTGTTCGAGCTGCTCACCGGCCGCCGGCCGTGGACCGGCGACACCGCGGCCGCGATCGCGACGGCCCGGCTGACCGGCGCGATCCCGAGCCCGTCCGCGGTCCACGGCGGCATCCCGCCGACCCTCGAGGCCATCGACCGGCGGGCGCTGGCGCCCAGCCCCGACGAGCGATTCGCGACGGCCTCCGACATGGCCGACGCCCTGGAGCTGTTCCTCGGCGAGGAGCGCGCATCCGACAGCATTCGCGGCCGGGCTGCCGCGGCTGGAGCTGCCGCGGCTGGAGCTGCCGCGCCCAGAGCCGCCGCGGCTGGAGCCGGAGGGGCTGCCGCGGCAGGGGCGGGAGCCGCCGGAGCCGCAGCCGGCCTTGCGGCAGGCGGTGCTTCAGCCGCAGGTGCCGCGGGCGCTGCGCCGACCCTCGCCGCCGGCGTCGCCAGGCCCAACCCGGACGCCCGAATCGATTATCCCCGCGAGGCCTATGCCGGCGGTCCGCCAGTCCCCTCGCGCCGCGCGGCGCAGGCGGCGCAGCCCACGGCCGCAGCCGCCGCAGCAGAGGCGGACGTGGCCGACGAAGACCGCGGCCCGGGCGGGCCATGGCTCTGGATCTCGGCCGTGCTCGCGGTCGTCGTCCTGGCGCTCGCGGGGTTCTTCGTGAGCCGCCTCATCGGCGGCCCCGGCCAGTCCGCGCGGCCCCAGGTCCAGATCCCGAGCTTCGTCGGCCAGACCTTCGAGCAGGCCCGCCTCGCGGCCACCCCCCTGGCCTTGAAGGTGGACCAGGCCGGCTTCGAGGAGAGCGCCACGGCCACGGTCGGGACCGTGCTACGACAGGACCCCACCGAGGGTTCGACCGTCGATTCCGGGTCGACCATCAAGCTCTACATGGCCGTCAGCCCGTCGCAGACGACGGTCCCCGACCTGTATCTCCACACCGAGGCCGATGCGGTCGCCCTGATCCAGGCCGCCGACCTCAATGTCGGTGCGCGGACCGAGGTGTTCGACCCAACCGTCCCGGCCCTCTCGGTCGTCAACCAGGACCCGCGGGCCGGGTTGCCGGTGCCCCGCAACACCGTCGTGAACTACGAGGTGTCGAAGGGTCCCGAGCCGACGCCGACGCCGAGCCCGACGCCGGTTCCGACACCGACGCCGAGGCCCACTCAGCCGCCGCCCCCGCCGACCCGGCCGCCGCCGACACCCGTCCCGACGCCGGCACCGCTGACCGTCCACGACTACCGCTGCAGGCTCCTGGCCGTCGCCAGGGCCGAGATCCAGAACGACGGTTTCACGGTTGGCTCGATCTCCGGCCCGAATGACGATGCCTCCGTCGTCGTTGCCCAGGATCCCGCGCCCGAGTCCCAGCGCCCGCCGCTCTCGAAGATCAACCTCACGGTCGTCGACCCGCCCGCTGCAACCTGTCCGGCCTGAGCCACTCGCGCGGCTCGGCCGCGCTCAGCGCTCCAGGTCGCCGAAGAAGGTCGTGGGCTGCTCCCAGCCTTCGGCGGCGTCGCCCAGCACGAAGGCCGGCGGCGGCACGCTCGCAGCGGCGGCGTCCGTCGAGACGTCGCCGGTCGTCATCGGCGTACCGGCGTTCGGCCCGATCCGAGAACGGCCGACCTGCTCGATCGGGACGAAGTCCCGGGCCGGAGGTCGATCCCCGTCGTCGGCCCTGTACGGCGCGGGCCGCTGCCTCGCCGACTTCCGGTCTGCCCGCATGCCGTTGCCGGTGCCGGCCCGGACCGGCGCGTCCATGGCGCTCGCCGCGCCTTCCTCCCAGCAGGGCCGCTCCTCCAGGCCGGTGAGCGGGCGCCGGTAGCGGTCGAGGCCGCAATAGCCGACGTCTGCCGCGACCGAGGCCCGGAAGTGGCGGCAGGTCGAACAGGTGGTCGACGAACGGCGGCAGACCCAGCATCGCGCCGTCTCTGCCTGTGGTACGCCGCAGTGCGGGCATTGCCACATGGCCACGTCCCGATGGTAGCTGCGCGGAGCCCCGGCGTCAGGTCGCCCGGGGGGCGCCGCCGCTATTTCACGAAATCAAGGGTCACTCGGTCCGTCGACTGGCCGTACAGCTCGTGCGTTACCAGCACCGTGCCAATGCCGCCGCCCTGGGTCAGCGTGCCGACGAGTGCGGTCGTGAAGACCGCCCGCCCGTCGATCGAGGTGACGGCTTCGTTCGAGATCGGCGCCAGGCCCGGAATCTGCAGCGTGAAGAACGCCGTCGCGCCCGCGAGCGGCAGGCCCGCCGGATCGGTCACGTGGACCACCAGCTGCAACGAGTCGGGATGCTTCGAGATCGAGAACCGGTACAGCGAGGCGCTGAGCTTCACGGCCATCTGGTCCGATCCCTGGAGCAGGGTCAGGGTCGTGTCGCCCACGTTGCCCGCCGGATCGGTGCCGGTGATCTGGATCACGTTGCTGCCCGGCGCCAGCGGCAGGCCGAACTCGAACGAGCCGTCCTTGGCCGCCACCGCGCTGATCGAGGTGCCGTTCGCATCGTCCCGAGCGATCAGGGTCGTGCCGGCCTGCGTCGAGCCCTTGATCGTCACGTCCGGCGCGGCGATCGCGGCACCGTTCTTCGGGGTCGTGACCGTGATCTTGGGCGGATCCTGGTCGAGGAACCACGTGACGATCGGAGACGGCTCGGATTCCTCGCCGCCGCGGAACAGCGTGGCGGAGATGTCGTTGCGGCCCGGCGTGAGGTCGAACGGGACCGTCATGCGGCTCGAGGTGTTGACCGGGACGTCGACGACGGGGGCGGCCTCGAGGCCTTCGAGGGCCAGGTAGATCCGGACCTTGGCGGTGCGGTCGCCAACCACCTCGAGCGGTACGGAGACGATCAGGTCGACGGTCGTTTTGTTGGTGTACGGCTGGACCGGTGAGGCGATACGGGGTGAGTTCGTCGGGGGCAGGAATGTCTGGCTCGGGAGCGGCGTCGCGCTGAGCCGTGCGAACGCCGAGTTGAACCCGGCCGCGAGCGTGGTCAGGGCCGGCCCGATCCCGCCGCTCGCCGCGAGGAATGCGCCGCCGGCGAGGAGCCCCACTGAAACGGCCAGGAGGGTACGTGTCGCGAGCGGAGCGCGGCGGCGTCGGGCCTTCAGGCCAGGGTGCTGCCGGACGCGACGGCGATCCGGCGCGGCGATCTTGACCGGCTGACCTGTGCGACCGCTGGACGGCGGACGGGGGCGAACGTGGGAGCTGCCGCGGCGGGAGGTCATCTCGCCCTATCGTCGCACGCTGCGGTGCGGCCACGTGCGCTTGCGTGATCCCAGGCGAAGTCCGGTGCGGTTCTCCGGGCGGGTCGTGCGGTGTACGCTGAGGTGGAGCGGCGGTGGCCGCCGACGGAGTGGGGGAGTTCGTGCAACCTGGCGGACCCAAGACGGGCCGCGGGGTCCGCGTCAGCGGGCGTCCGGCCTTCGGCCTCGGACCGATCGCGCGCGTATCGAGCTTGCCGTCGTCCGGCGAGACGGCAGCGCCGGACCCGGTCGTCGCCGCGCATACCGCCCGCCCGCCCGACCGCCGCTTCGGCTTCGGTGTCGGCGGGGCCGCGCGGCTGGATCCTGCGCGGACCGGGGCCTTCGGCCTGCCCAACCTGCGCCGGAACGTCTGCCCGCACTTCTACGTGACCGGCGCGCGCGGCGCCCTGCCGATCCATGCGCCGCACCTGCTCAAGGGCATCGTCCGCCAGGAGAGCGTCGTATCGCGGTGCCAGCTGCGGGGCGGCGTCCACCTCGAGCAGAGCTACGTCAACGACGTCTGCCTGTCGCCCCGATTCAATCAGTGCGTGTTCTACGAGGAGGAGCTCAGCGCGCGTTGAGGGCGCCTGACAGCGGGGCCCGCGCGCTGTCGTCGCCCGCGGCGGCCGAGTACCACGCGGCCGTCCAGGCGCTGACCGAGCGGGGCCGCTTCGGGATTCGGCTGGGCCTGGCTCGGGCACGGGCCCTCCTGAAGGCATTTGGCGATCCGCAGCTCGAGCTGCGCGGCGCCCTGATCGGTGGGACCAACGGCAAGGGCAGCGTCCTGGCCCTCGCCGGCAGCGTCCTGCGTGCGGCAGGTCTCCGCGTCGGCACGACGCCCAAGCCGCATCTCGTCAGCTACCGCGAGCGGCTCGAGATCGACGGCCGACCGATCGACCCGGTGACGTTCGCGCGGCTCGTTCGGGAGGTCCTGGCCGCAGCTGATGGTGTCGAGCGTCGACACGGACCCGCCACGGAGTTCGAGCTGCTGACCGCGATGCTCTTCCGTTGGTTCGCCGAGGAGCGGGTCGAGGTCGCGCTCGTCGAGGTTGGCCTCGGCGGCCGGCTGGACGCGACCCACGCCTGGGATGGCGGCGTGGCCGCGATCACCAACGTCGCGCTCGACCACATGGCCTGGCTGGGCGCCACGATCCCGGCGATCGCACGCGAGAAGGCCGCGATCATCGAGCGCGGCGACCTCGCGGTGACCGGCGCCACCGGGCCGGCGCTCGAGGTCGTGCGGCGCCGGGCGAGGCGGGTCGGGGCGCCACTGACCGAGGTCGCGCCCGCCCCCCTGCTGGGCTGGGATCGCGACGGCATCGACGTCGATCTCGGCTCGCTCGGTCCCACCCGGGTCTCGCTCCGCGGCCGTCACCAGGCCGAGAACGCCGCGGTCGCCGACGCCGTGCTCGACGCGCTGGCGGCGGCCGGCATTGCCGCCGCGGATCCGGAAGCCCGGCGGCGCGGTTACGGAACCGCGGCCTGGCCGGGGCGCCTCGAGCTCCTGCAGGTCGGAGAGCACGACGTCGTGCTCGACGGCGCCCACAACCCGGCCGGAGCTGCCGCGCTCGCGATGGCGCTCGACGACCTCCGACCCTATCTCGCCGGCGGCCGCGAGCCGATTCCGCCCGCCCTGACCCTCGTCCACGGCTCGATGGCTGACAAGGACGTCGCGGGCATCATCCGGGCCCTCGATGGGTCGGCGGCGACGGCGGGCGCGCGTATCATCGCGACCCAGGTGCCGGGCGATCGCGCCCTGCCGGCACCCGAGCTGGCTCGTCACTGGAGAATGATCCGGCCCGATGCGGCCGTCACCGTGGTCGTGGACCTCGACGCGGCGCTTCAGCGGGCCCTTGCCGGCGCCGCTGGGCCGATCGTCGTCGCCGGGTCGCTCTATCTCGTGGGCGAGGCGCGACGCCGATGGGTCGACGACCCACGGTTGCGCGACCCGGAGGTGCCAGGCCGATGACTGAACCCACGGAGACGCGGATCGGGTCGCGAGTCTTCCGCTGGGGCGAGCGGACGTTCGTGATGGGCATCCTCAACGTCACGCCCGACTCGTTCTCGGGCGACGGGCTGCTGGCCGCGGCCGGCAAGTCTGCGAGTGGCATCGCCGCCGCCGTCGCGCAGGCGACCGCGATGGCTGCCGATGGCGCCGACGTCCTCGACATCGGTGGCGAATCGACCCGACCCGGCCACGCGCCGGTGGATGCCGAGGAGGAGCTCCGACGGGTCGTCCCGGTCGTCCGCGCCGTCCGCGAGGCACTGCCCTCGACGCCGCTCACGATCGACACGACGAAGCCGGCCGTTGCCGAGGCGGCGCTCGACGCCGGCGCCGACGCGATCAACGACGTCTGGGGCGTCGCCGAGGACGACGCGCTGATTCGCGTCGCCGCCGAGCGGGGCGTGCCGATCCTCCTGATGCACAACCGCGCCGCGCCGCGCTACGAGGACCTCATGGCCGAGATCGTCGACGACCTCGAGCGCGCGATCGATCGGGCGCTCGCCGCTGGCGTGCCCTCGGCCGACATCCTCATCGATCCCGGCTTCGGCTTCGGCAAGACGGCCGACCAGAACCTCGCCCTGCTCCGTGACCTCGGCAGCCTTCGCAAGTTCCGCCGGCCGATGGTGCTCGGGGCGTCCCGCAAGTCGACGCTCGGCAAGGTCCTCGACCTGCCGCCCGACGAACGCCTCGAGGCGACGCTCGCGACCACGGTCCTGGGCATCGCCGCCGGGATCGACATGGTCCGCGTCCACGATGTCAGGCCCAACCTCCGGGCGGCTCGGATGGCCGACGCGGTCGTTCGCGGACGGGCAGTCGAGGCATGAGCGATCGGGTCGTCCTCGCCGGGATGGCGTTCCAGGCGCGTCATGGCGTGAACGATTGGGAGAAGGTCGAGGCCCAGCGGTTCGAGGTGGACGTCGAGCTGCTGCTGGATGTCCGGGCGGCCGGGGTCCGAGACGACCTCGCGCAGACCGTCGACTACCGGCACGTCTACGAGATCACGAGCCACGTCGTCGAGACGAGGACGTTCGACCTGATCGAGGCGCTGGCCGAGACCATTGCGAGCGAACTGCTCGCCCAGCATGGACAGGTCGGCGAAGTGGTCGTCCGGGTGCGTAAGCCGGAGGTCCGGCTCGGGGGACCGCTCGAGTACGCCGGCGTCGAGGTTCGTCGGGCCCGCGAGCGCTAGCTGCTAGCGCTGAAGCCCCGGGCTACAGCCCTTCGGGCCGGGTGCCGAGGGTGACGTTGATGGTCATCTCGGTCGTCCCTCGGAGGATTTTCATCTTGACCGTCTGACCCGGCGCGAAGCTGGTCAGGATCGCGTCGAGCGGGTGCTCGGCGTCGACGGTCTGGTCTTCGATCGCGAGGACGATGTCGCCGTCCTTGAGGCCAGCCGCCTCCGCCGGGCTCTTTGGCGTGATCGCCGGCAGGGACGCACCGGTGGCGTCGGTCGCAGGCCCGATGAGCGCGCCGTGGTTGACGCTGAGGTGCTTCTCGGTCTGGAGCTTGGTGTCAACCTGCAGATAGCGGATGCCGAGGTACGGCCGGGCGAGGGGCTGGCCGGCGAGGGCCTGGCGCATGATCGGGCGGGCGATGTCGATCGGGATGGCGAAGCCGATGCCCGTCGAGTCGCGAGCGGCCGCCGTGTTGATCCCGATGACCTCGCCGGCCGCGTCGAGCAGCGGTCCACCACTGTTGCCGGGGTTGATCGCGGCATCGGTCTGGATCAGGTTCGTCAGTCGGTCGGTGGTCGATACCTGGACCGTGCGCCCGGTGGCCGAGATGATTCCGGTCGTCACGGTGCTCGTGTACGTGCCGAGCGGCGAGCCGATCGCGATCGCCAGCTGGCCGACCTTGATGTCGCCGGACTTGCCGGTGGCCGCGGAGGGCAGCTCCGTTGCGTCGACCTTGACGATGGCGAGGTCGGTGAGCGTGTCGATGCCGTAGACCGTGCCCTTGAAATCGCGGCCGTCCTTGAGCGCGACCTTGAGCTCCGACGCGATCGCGCCGTCGGCGGTGAGGACGACGTGGCGGTTGGTGAGGATCCAGCCCGACGGGTCGAAGATCACCCCAGAGCCGACGCCGGTCTCCGGGATCGTCCCGCCGAATTGGTTCGTCGTGACGCCGCTCGCGGTGATCTGGACGACGGCCGGGCTCACCTTCGCCGCGGCGGTGATGACCGCCGAGGACTCGTCGATCGGGATCAGGCCATGGGACGACGCGACGCCCGGGGCGGTCGCGCCGGCGCCGGCCGGCCGATTGAGCGCTCCCGTCCCCTGGAGGACGAGCACGGTGCCACCCGAGGCAAGGGCGGCGGACAGCACCGCCGCGCCCAGGACGGTGCCCAGGCCCGGGCCGTCCTTCCGGCTCACACTCCGGGCCGGTTCGACGGGCTGGAGGGGCTGCATCGATGGGGCGGGGCTGAGCGGCGCGGGCGACGGCGAGAACCACGACGGCGGCTGAACCGGCTCCGTCGCGGCGGGCTCGATCGGCTCCGTGGAGCCTGCGCCAGGTGCCGGGTCGAGCCACGCCGAGCGTGCCCACTCGGGCCGATGCTGGGGGGTCGGAGCGTAGGCGACGGTCTGGGTCTCGTCGTGCGGGTCGGGCGTCTCGCCCGACGCGAACGGACCTTGGGGTGGCTGGTTCGTCATGTGCTTTCTAGGGTGCGGGTTCCGGGTTCAGGTTCTGGGCGGGTGACGGTGAAGTTTCCGCCACGCGCGGCCCCTCGCCCGCGGTCGGCGGCCGGGGCTGCGCCGGGAGCGTGACCCGGAACGTCGTGCCGACGCCGAGGCGGCTCTCAACGGCCACCGTCCCGCCGTGCATCTCGACGATGCTCCGGACGATCGCCAGCCCCAGGCCGCTGCCGCTCCCGCGCGCCTCGCCGGTCCGCGAGCCGCGGAAGAAGCGGTCGAAGATGCGCGGCAGCTCAGCCGGGTCGATGCCGATGCCGGTATCGGCCACGGTGATCCAGGCGGCCCCTTCGGGCTCGCCCTGGACCTCGACCTGCACGCGCCCGCCACGCGGCGTGAACTTGATCGCGTTGCCCACGAGGTTCGCCACGACCTGGCCGATTCGCACGGGGTCGTGGCGGATCTCGATCGCCCGGTCCGGACGGTTCATGGTCAGCTCGACGCCCCGGCGACGGGCGGTCGCGGCGGCCTGGTCGACCGCCTGCTCGACCGAGGAGCGGAGGTCCTCGGGCCGGAGGTCGAGCAGCACGAGCCCCGAATCGAGCTTGGAGAGCTCCAGCAGGTTTTGGGCCAGCCAGTCCAGCCGCTCCAGCTGCGCCCGGCTCGTCTCGAGGAACTCGCTCCGGGCCACCGGATCGTCGACCGCGCCCTCGACCAGCAGCTCGTTGAACGTCCGCAACGCCGCGATGGGGGTACGCAGCTCGTGCGACACATCGGCCAGGAACTCGCGGCTCCGGTCGCGGTCGCGGCGGATGATCTCGACGCTCTCCTGAAGCCGCTCGGCCATGGCATTGAACTGCAAACCGAGGTCCGAGAGCTCCATCGGGCTGTCCTCGATCGCGTCGGACGGCACCCTGCGCGCGAAGTCGCCCTCGGCGAGGTCGCGGCTCGCCTCCGTCAGGCGCCGCAGGGGGGTCGTGATCCGGCGGGTGAGCATCGCGGCGACGACGACCGCGACCGCCAGCGCGATCAGGCCGGTGATCGCGAGCAGCCCGGTGACGTTCCGGATGGCGGCGGCGCGGTAGGTGTACGGGTTCTGGAGCGTTACCTCGACGCCATAGGGGACCGTCGCGGAGCCGACCACGACGATGACGGGCGCGCTCGTCAAGGGTTCGAGCTCCTGGCCGGGCTGGGGCTGGGCCCGCTCGGCGGCGGCGAAGAAGCCGTTCGCCGCCGGCTGGAACTGGTCGCCGGCGGCGACCCCAAGCAGGTACTGGACGTCGGCCTGCGCCAGGCGGTCGGCGATGATGCGTTGCTGGCTCTCGCGGGTGAGCTCGGTCACGACGGCCGGGTCGACGATCCCGTCGGGCGTTACGACGGGCCGGCCGGCGCGTACCGAGGCCGTGCTCTCCGCGATCAGGATCACGTACTGCGCGACGCCGCGGGCGCGCGCGGCGAGATCGTCCTCCTGCTGCTGGTCGAAATAGACGCCGAGCCGGTTGACGACGAGCAGACCGACCAGCCCGAGGGTGACCGCGACGACAGCCACGAACGCCAGCGTGAGGCGGCCCTGGAACGTCCGGGGTGCCAGGCCGTCAGCGCTCGGCGAACGCGTACCCGACACCGCGAATGGTCTGGACGAAGGCCGGATTGGTGGGGTCGTCCTCGAGCTTGTCGCGAAGGTGGCTCACGTGGACGTTGATCGTCTTCTCGTCCTGGTCGAGGGCCTCGTAGTCCCGGAGCAGGTCGAGCAGCTCTGCGCGCGTGTACACGCGCCCAGGCTTGCTCGCCAGGTGGCGCAGGATCTCGAACTCGGTCGGCGTGAGGCTGATCCGTCGAGCGCCGCGCTGGACCCGTCGCCGATCGAGGTCGATGAGCAGGTCGCGATGACGGATGACCCGCCCGCCGGCCGCGTCGGCGAGGTCGCCATACGCCCGGCGCAGCAGCGCCTTGATGCGGCTCAGCAGCTCGCGCAGGCCGAACGGCTTGGTCAGGTAGTCGTCGGCGCCAAGCTCGAGGCCGATGACCTTGTCGACTTCCTCGTCGCGGGCGGTGAGCATCAGGACCGGGGCCTTCGTTCCCGCCGCGCGAAGCCGGCGCAGCACCTCGAAGCCGTCCATGCCGGGCAGGCGCACGTCCAGCAGGATCAGATCCGGGGCGGCCCGCGTCGCCAGCTCGAGGCCTTCCTCGCCGGAGCGCGCCATGGCGACGTCGTAACCCTCCTGCTGGAGGGCGTACTCGAGCCCGCGCGCGACGGCGTGCTCATCTTCAACGATCAGGATCGTGGCGGCCATCGAACGGCGATGCTACACCGGGGCCCGAACTCGACCCCTCGGGCTGGCGTTGGCGGCATTCCCGCGGCTCGTGGTAGCCTACCGGCCCGATCGATCCTTCCGGAGGCCCCACTTCCGCATGTCCGCAGCTACCTCCCGCCCGAAGCTCGCCGCGGCCCGCCGCGAGATCACCGGCAAGAAGGTCGCCCACCTGCGCCGCGACGGCAAGCTGCCGGGTGTGATCTTCGGGCGCGGGCTCGACTCCAACAATGTCTCCGTCGATGCCCACGAGTTCGAGCTGCTTCGGCGCCGTGCCGGCCCGAACACGTTGATCGACCTCTCGGTCGATGGCGAGTCGTCGGCGCCGGTGCTCGTTCACGGCGTGCAGACCCATCGCGTGACCCGCCGGCCGCTCCATGTGGACTTGTATGTCGTGCGGATGACCGAGGAGCTGACCGTCGACGTGCCGCTCGTATCGGAGGGCGAGTCCGAGGCGGTCGAGACCGGCGGCGGAACCCTGCTCCACGTCATCGAGAACGTTCGCGTCCGCGCGCTGCCCGATCACCTGCCGCAGTCCATCCACTACTCGATCGAATCACTTGCGACGTTCGACGACCAGATCCACGTCCGCGATCTCGAGATCCCGTCAGACGCGACGCTGCTCACGGACCCCGACGAGGTGGTGGCCAAGGTGCTGCCGCCGCGCGTCGAGGAGGAGCCGGTCGTCGCCGAGGCGGCCGAGGGCGAGGAGGGCGCCGAGGGCGAGGAGGCTGCCGAGGGCGGCGGCGAGGCCGAATCCGGCGGTGGCGATTCCGGCGGGAGCGACGAGGGCTGACCTCGACCGAGCCTCGCGCTCGGCCTTATCGCAGCGGCGGGCTCTATCTCAGCTCGCGGCGCCCGAGCGCGCGGCGTCTACCGGGCGGCGGTACCGGCGTGACCTCTCGCGTAGACCACCGGGAGTCGCAAGGTCATCTGCTCCGGCGTGAGCCGGTCGAGCCGGCGACGGATCCGGCGCTCGATGGCAGCCCGCTCACCGGGGTCCAGCTCGGCGAACAGCGATTCCTCGTCGAACTCGGTCAGGAAGCCCAGGTAGCCGGCGGCGTCCCAGGGGTGGGCGAGCTCCTCCGCATGGGCGTGGACGTCGCGGAAGCCCGCGCGGCGCATGGCCAGCGCGGCCGCCTCGGCTGAAGCCACGTCGCCCGAAGGCGCGCCGGCGTCGGGCGGGTCGAAGCCCGCTTCGTCGAGGACCTCGTTCGCGACGCGATCCGGCTCGTACGGCTGATCGCTGCGCTGCCAGGCGACCCAGGCGAGGGTGCCGCCGGGGGCGAGGACGCGGCGGACCTCGCGGAGTGCCGCCGCACGGCTGGGAACGAGCTGGAGGACGAAGGACGAGACCGCGAGGTCGAACGTGCCCGCCTTGAACGGCAGCTCGTCCGCGTGGGCCACCTCCGTCTGATAGCGACTGCGCTCACGCGGCGTGAGCCGCTCCTCGGCCGCCGCGCGGGCAACATCGAGCATGCCCGAGGACGGATCGATGCCGGTCACGTGGAGGTCCGGCCAGCGCTCGAGGGCAGCGATCGCGAGGGTCCCGGTCCCGGTGCCGACATCGAGGAGGCGCGGCTCTCGCTTCGCGGCGAACGCCGCGTCGACGGCGGGCGCGATCACCTCGAGAACCCGCTCCGCCGGGGGTCGAATGACGGGGCCCCAGTGGCGCGCATAGCCCTCGGCCATGAGGTCGTAGCCGCTCTCGGGTGCGGCGTCAGGCTCGGGCCCGAGCGGGCGGTCGGGCACGGGCTCGAGCTCGTTTCCCTGTTTGACGACGCTCACTAGCGAAGCGTAGCCGCCGAGTACGGGGAGGGGCTGCTTCAGCGGTGGTTCCTCCAGTCCGTTGACTTCGCGCCGGGCGCGACTGCACTGCCGCCGAAGCGTTGATTGATCTTGCGCTTCTCGAAGTTCACCCCAAGAGCAGATTCGGGCTTTCATGGGCCCAAGGTCGTCGATTCTCGCTTCGAGACACGCGTCTAGGCCTGGGGCCAGGTTCGGCCACGCACGAGGTTTTCGCTACAAGGCCCGCCGCCGTGTCCGAGACTCGAGACGCCGGTGCCTTAACAGATCGAAGTGCCAGAAATGATCATGGCATGACCATCGGACCGGACTGTGCCGTGAATCACCGGGCGTGAGCCCAAGGGCGGCTGGGTCGGCGAGCGGACGGCTTTGCCGAGCGGCGGCGCGACCAGCCGGCATGACCCCGCGAACTGGATCGCCCCGGCGCCCGGATGGCCCCGGTGGCCCAGCGAACTAGCTCTTCTTCTTGCTCGTCGGCTTGCTTGCGAAGTCTTCGAGCTGCTTCTCGCTCATGCCCGTTTCGGTCTTCTTGCCCTCGCGCTTGCGCTCGAGCTCGGCGCCCATGAACCTGCGCTGTTTCTCGCTCTTGGCCGGCATCGTGACCTCCGGGTGCCAGGGCTGCTGGAGCACCACCGTGGCGGGATGCGCCTCTCGCTCGCGTTGCGGGATTCGGCACGCGTCTCGCCGTTGTCGGACAGCCGGGTCGGGTACCGTGACGCGGTGCGACTGCCATTCGACCCGCCCATCGAGCCGATGCTGGCCAAGCCCGCGGATGCCCTGCCGGAGGGCGACGGCTGGCTGTTCGAGCCAAAGTGGGACGGCTTCCGGGCGCTGATCTTCCGCGATGGCGACGAGACACTCATTCAGTCGCGCGACCTGAAGCCGCTCGACCGCTACTTCCCCGAGCTCGACACGCCGTTGCGGGCCTCGCTGCCGAATCGCTGCGTCGTCGACGGCGAGGTGGTGATCGCCGGCGACGGCGGCCTCGACTTCGAGGCGCTCCTGCTGCGAATCCACCCGGCCGCATCCCGCGTGAAGATGCTGGCCGAGCAGTCGCCCGCGTCGTTCGTCGCCTGGGACCTGCTCGCGATCGATGACGAAGACCTGCGGAGCACACCCCAGGGCGAGCGGCGCGCCCGCCTCGAGGCCGCGCTCCAGGACCTCGCGACGCCACCAGTGCTCCTGACCCCGGCCACGACGGATCGGGCGCTCGCCGTGGACTGGTTCGACCGGTTCGAGGGCGCGGGCCTCGACGGCGTGATCGCCAAACGCATCGACGGGACGTACAAGCCCGGCAAGCGGGCGATGATCAAGGTCAAGCACCAGCGAACCGCGGACTGCGCGGTCGCAGGCTTTCGGTGGCACAAGAATGGCCCCGGCACGCATATCGGCTCGCTATTGCTGGGACTCTTCGACGACGCCGGGACGCTCCACCACGTCGGCGTCACGTCGTCCTTCTCGTGGGACCGCCGGGCCGCGCTCGCGGAGGAGCTCGCGCCGCTGCGCAAGGACGCGCTCGAGGGCCATCCGTGGGGCGAGTGGGCCGAGTGGGCGGCGATGGGCGCGGCCGACGCCTCGGGCCGGCGACTGCCCGGAGCAACCTCGAGATGGAACCGCGGCAAGGACCTGTCGTGGGAGCCGCTCCGGCTCGAGCGGGTTGCGGAGGTCGCCTACGATCACCTGCAGGGAGACCGGTTCCGGCACGCGACCACGTTCAAGCGTTGGCGCGCGGACAAGCAACCCGCAGACTGTCGCTACGACCAGCTCGAGGAGACCGCGGCATACGAGCTTGGGCTGATCTTCGGCGGGAGCGCGGGCTAGCTGTCTCAGGCAAGAGGGAAGGTGAGGGGACCATGACCAACGAGCAGACGCCCGAAGAGGCGCCGTTGACCGGCGCGGAGCCACCGGCCGGGGCGGTGCCGGGATCCGATACGCCGACAACGGTCACGCCGCCGCCGCCG
This sequence comes from Candidatus Limnocylindrales bacterium, assembly GCA_038322255.1. Lineage (GTDB taxonomy): Bacteria > Chloroflexota > Limnocylindria > Limnocylindrales > CSP1-4 > UBA5189. The sequence goes on from JBBQFS010000025.1 coordinate 18,931, forward strand.
CCTTCACTGGCGGCACTCGCGAACCAGGCCGCCGCAGGCCCGCCGCGTGCCCTGGCACCCGCACCGATGGCCGCCCCGATGGTGCCGCCGCCGACAGCGCCGACGGCACCGGTGTCGGCACAGCCGCCCGTTGCCTGGCAGGCAGCCCCGCCGCCCGCGGTCGCCGTCAAGGGCCGGCGCACCGCCCTGGCCGCGATCGCCGGCATCCTCCTCCTCCTGGGCGGGATCGGCGGGATCGTGCTGGGCCTGCTGATCGCGGTTGTCGGCGGCACGTTCATCGGCAGCCTCGGGGGCCAGTTCGGCAACATCCCCGAGCTGAACGGCGCCGACCCAGGCGCGGTCTTCGCCGGGGTCGTCGCCTTCTTCGGCCTGATCATCGTCGCGTACAGCGTCGCCTACCTGCTCGCGGGCATCGGCGTGCTCCGCAACAGCAACTGGGCCCGGATCCTCGGCATCGTCGTCGGGATCATCAGCGGGCTCATCTGGCTCTCCGGGCTCACCAACGCCAACCAGATCCCGGATGCGTCAAGCGCGCGGAGCGGCCTGCTCTTCTCGGTCATCGCGGTCGGAATCCACGTCTATATCGTCGTGGCGCTGCTGCTCTTCTGGCGGACGAAGCCCTCCGCGGCTTCGTGAGGACCGCTCCCTGAAACGCTAGCCCGGCTTCTTGCGGGGCGCCCGCTCGAGCTGGCCGGCGCGATCCGGCCATTCGTACTCAGCCCATGGGTCGTAGTCGGGGTCGAGTGCTTCCTGAGGCGGCCGATCCGGTTCCGAAACGTGGGTGAGATTCACGCGGACGCGGTACCAGAGCGACGAGCGGCCGCGCATGCCGTCGACCAGCACGTCGGCCTCCTCGAGAGCGGACGCAGCGTCCGGGTGGCGCGCCTTCCATCGCTCGAGGCCTTCAAGCGCCTCGGCCCTGGTCTTCGCCCGTGAGATCTCGATGACCGGCACGGTCGACCGGCGACGGCCGGTCGGGGTCGGCCGGGTCGCGGCCGGCGCATCGCCCGATGCCTTCGCAGCCGCTCGCCGCTCGAGCTCGGCGGTGAATCGTTTCTCCATCGCCGCGCGGTTCTTCTCGCGCTCGGCCTCGGCCTCGGGCGTGTCGTAATCGCCGGTCGCGCGGCGCTGGCGCGACGGCTGGACCCGTGGCGGCTCACCGGCCTGCTTGCGGTAGTTCGGGGGCCATGGGGCGTCGCCGAGGCCCTCGGTCTCGTCCCGGCGTGAAAGCTCGAGCAGTGCCTCGAGGGACCCGACCGCGGCGTCGATCCCGGCTCCAGGGTCGCCCAGCTTCGCGAACCGGGTCGGGACGGTGGCGATCGTGAACGCCTCGGCCTCGGCGCTCGGGACCTCGCCCCACGACAGCGGCGTCGAGACCCGCGCGTCCGGCAGCGGTCGCACTGAGTACGCGGAGGCGACGGTCCGATCCTTGGCGTTCTGGTTGTAGTCGAGGAACACGCCGTGGCGCTCCTCCTTCCACCATTTCGAGGTGGCAATGTCCGGCGCACGCCGCTCGACGTCGCGGGCGATCGCCAGCGCCGCCCGCCGCACCTCGGGATACGTCCACTTGCGCTCGATGCGGACATTGACGTGGATGCCGCGGGAGCCTGATGTCTTGGGCCAGCCGACGAGGCCCACGGCCTCGAGCGATTCCTTCGTCACCATGGCGACGTCGCGGATCTGCGACCAGCCCACGCCCGGCACGGGGTCGAGATCGACCCGCAGCTCGTCGGGGTGGTCGAGGTCGTCCGCGCGCACCGGATGCGGGTTGAGATCGATGCAGCCGAGGTTCACGATCCAGGCCAGGCCCGCGTCGTCGTCGACGACGATCTCGTCGGCCGTCCGCCCCGAGGGAAAGGACAAGGTCACGGTCCGAAGCCACTCGGGCCGGTTGTCGGGCGCCCGCTTCTGGAAGAAGGCCTCGCCGGCCGCCCCATTGACGAAGCGCTTGAGGGCCATCGGCCTGCCGCCGGCTCCGACGAGCGCCCCGGGGGCCACGGCGAGGTAATAGCGGACAAGGTCGAGCTTGGTCGCCCCGATCGCCTCGAAGAAGACCTTGCCCGGATTGGTGATCACGACGTCGCGATCGCCGACCCGGAGGACCTCCTGCTCCTTCGGCATGCCCGGATGCTAGCGTGCTGTCGATTCCCGCTGCGCCGTTCGTCGATCAATCGAACGGGCGGACAAGCCGCCGCCCGACCCGCCGCCCACCGCCACGCCGGCAGGAGGAACCGATGCGCTACCTGGTCCTGATCTACGACGAAGACACCGCCAACCCCTCGCCCGACCCGCCGGACCCGGAGGTCTGGGCCCAGGTGATGGGTGACTACAACGCCTACTCGAAGATGCTCCGCGACCGTGGCGCGTACCTCGCGGGCGAGGCGCTCCAGCCGGTGACGACGGCCACGACCGTCCGGATCCGGGACGGCCAGACGATGACGACGGACGGACCCTTCGCGGAGACCAAGGAGGCCCTCGGTGGCTTCTACATGGTCGAGGCGAAGGACCTCGACGAGGCCCTCGAGCTCGGCGCGGCCTGCCCGGGGGCGAAGTTCGGATCGATCGAGGTGCGGCCGATCCTCGACCTGCCGTCGGCATGAGCTCGACCACGGCGGCCTGGCTGGGTTGACCGGGAGCCGCGCCGCTCACGAGCTCGTTGACCGGCTGTTCCGCGAGGAATCCGGCCGGGCGGTGGCGACGCTCATCCGCGTGCTCGGTGACTTCGACCTCGCCGAGGAGGCGGTCCAGGACGCGTTCGCCAAGGCCCTCGAGGTCTGGCCCACAGACGGGGTCCCCAGGAACCCGGCGGCCTGGATCATCACGACGGCGCGCAACCGGGCGATCGATCGCATCCGCCGCCGGCGACGGCTGGTCGAGAAGACCGACGCGCTTCGGCGCGAGGCCGAGATCGAGGCATCGACGGGGTTTGGCGGGAACAGGGAGGAGGCGAGCGACACGGACGCCATCGACGACCGGCTGCGCCTGATCTTCACGTGCTGTCACCCCGCGTTGGCGCCCGAGGCGCGCGTCGCACTGACGCTCCGCACCCTGGGCGGGCTCAGCACGCCCGAGATCGCCCGGGCCTTCCTCGTGCCCGAGGTGACCCTCGCGCAACGGCTCGTTCGGGCCAAGCGCAAGATCCGCGACGCGAACATCCCGTATCGGGTGCCGCCGGACCACGTCCTGCCGGAGCGGCTCGACGCCGTGCTGCGGGTGCTGTACCTCATCTTCAACGAGGGCTACAGCGCGAGCGCCGGGGAAGCGCTCATCCGGCGCGAGCTGTCCACGGAGGCCATCCGGCTCGGGCGGATCCTGGCGGAGCTGATGCCTGACGAGCCCGAGAGCCTCGGGCTCCTGGCGCTGATGCTGCTCCATGACGCCCGGCGCGACGCGCGGACGACCGAATCGGGGCAGCTGGTGCTGCTCGAGGACCAGGATCGATCGCGCTGGGACCAGGCCGAGATCGTGGAGGGCCAGGGCCTGCTGGATCGGGCCCTCAGGGCCGGCCGGGCGGGCGCCTACCAGGTCCAGGCCGCGATCGCCGCCCTGCATGACACCGCGACCCGCTCGAGCGACACCGACTGGCGCGAGATCGCGGCGCTGTACGGGCGCCTCGCGACGCTCACGCCCTCGCCTGTCGTGGAGCTGAATCGCGCGGTGGCGATCGCCATGGCTGACGGACCCGCGGCCGGCCTCGAGCGCCTCGACGCGCTCGCCGCAAACGACCGACTCGATGGCTACCCCTATTTCCACTCGGCCCGCGCCGATCTCCTCCGACGCCTTGGTCGCCGGGCCGCCGCGGCCGAGGCCTACCGTCGCGCGCTCGATCTGACCTCGAACGAGGTCGAGCGGACGTTCCTCGTGCGGAGGCTCGCCGAGGTCGAAGGGGCGCCGGCGCGGCCCAACTGAGGCTCACTCGAGATCGAGCGATGGCGTCGCCCGCGAGGCAACTGCAACGAGCGTCGCGCCGACGGCTGGTTCGGCCGTGATTTCTTGCAGGCCACGATCGCGCCGGCGGCCGTTTGGCCGCCGCTTTGGGAGGCACGGATGCGCGGGGAGACCGTCAGCTGGGTGACACGAGGCGTCGGCCTCGCCCTTGGCGTCGGCTTCGTGCTGATCCTCGCGACGCTCCTGGTCGCGGCCCGTGATGTCGTCCTTCTGATCTTCATTGCCGTCCTGCTCGGGGCGGCCCTCGAGCCGGTCGTAGCCTTCATCAGGGCTCACGCGGGCATCGGCCGCGGCCCCTCGATCCTGATCGTCTATGCGGCGTTCATCGCGAGCGTGGTCGGGATCGCCGTCTTCCTCGTGCCAGCGGCGCTCGTGCAGCTCACCGCCGCGCTCGCGCGCCTGCCAGAGTTCCTCGACCGCGTTCGGGCCTGGTCGGACCAGCTGCGGCCCGAGGTCCTGGCGCAGGGCGTCGCCGCGCTGCTCGACGCCGTCAAGGCACCCTTCCGTTCCGGCCCACCGCCGGACCCCGCCAGCGTCGTGAGCGTCTCGATCCTCGTCGGCTCGGCGGCGGCCGCGATCGTGACCCTGCTGGCGCTCGTGTTCTTCTGGCTGACCGAGCGGTCACGCCTCCAGCGGTACGCGCTGGCGTTCCTGCCAGAGGGGCGACGCGCCGGCGTCCGGGACGCCTGGAACGAGATCGAGTCGCGGCTCGGGCTGTGGGCCCGCGGCCAGCTGCTGCTGATGGCGACCATCGGCATCGCGACGGGCGTGGCCTACACGCTGATCGGCCTGCCCGCCGCGCTGCTCCTGGCGCTGATCGCCGCGCTGACCGAGGTGATCCCAATCATCGGGCCGTTCCTCGGCGCCATCCCGGCCGTGCTGGTCGCCACGACGATCTCGCCCGAGGTGACCGTCCTCACGGTCGGCATTTACGTGCTGCTGCAGGCGGTCGAGGGCAATGTCCTCGTGCCGGTGATCATGCGCAACACCGTCGGCCTGTCGCCGTTCCTCGTCCTCGTGAGCCTGCTGGTGGGCGGGACGGTGGGCGGGGTCGTCGGCGCGATCGTGGCGGTCCCGATCGTCGCCGGGATCAGGGTCGTGCTCGAGCGACTCCAGGACCGGGAGACGCCGGTGCCGATCGACCCCGCGGCGGTCGAGACGCCGGACCAAGCCATGAAGGAAGCGCTCGAATCGGTATCGCCGGACTCGCCGGCCCCGAGCCGCCGGCGCAGATCGCGGGAGCGAAAGGCGGCCGCGACCTAACCGCGTTCGAGGCCCTTCGGCGCCTCGCGCATCAGCCCGATGTTGTTGCCGTCGGGATCGCTGACGAACGCCAGCCAGAGGTCGTAGGCCGCGTCGCGATGGGTGATCTCGGGCGCCTCTCGGACCTTCGCGCCCCGGGCGACGAGCTCTTCGAACGTCGCGCTCACGTCGTCGACCCGGAAGTAGATCGTCACCGGGCCGTCGTAGCCCGGCTCGGTCGGGTGGGCGAGGTAGATGCGGACCCCGTGGGCATCGAAGAAGGCGTTGCCCGGGAAGCGGAACAGCAGCGGCAGGCCGAGGACATCGGCATAGAACGTTGCAGCCCGATCCACGTCGGACACGGGGACGAGAAGCTGCATGATCGGCCCGAGGGCGGGTTCGTCCTTCGTCACGACGGCTACCTCGTTGGCCAGGCTAGGCGCCGATGGCCCGGACCACGAGCACGATCGCCGCGCCGACACCCGAGAGCGCGACAAGCGCCGGCCCTCGGCGCGGGTCACGGTGCTGCGATTCAGGCAACAGGTGGCCGGCCCCGATGGCCAGGAATACGCCCGCAAACGTCGCGAGCAGGAGCCCGAGCGTCGCCGGCGAGATGCTCACGAGGGTGCTGAGCGCGGCGCCGGCAACGGGCGCGACGGCGTCCAGGACGAGCAGGCCGACCGCGAGCCGCTCCCCGCGAGCGGCGTCGAGGGCGAGGGTCACGACGTTCATCCCGTCGGCGAAGTCGTGGGC
>JBBQFS010000026.1:0-24422 GCA_038322255.1 Candidatus Limnocylindrales bacterium
CTCGGGGTCGCGCATCCGCGCATCGGCTTTGGCGGCATCCTCTTCCTGCTGAACACGACGCTCCTCACGGGCTACTCGCTGTCGTGCCACTCGCTGCGCCACCTCGTCGGTGGACGGATCGACTGCTTTTCGTGCAGCGCAGCCCGCCGGATGCGCTATACGCTCTGGCAGCGCCTGACCGACCTCAATCGAAACCACATGTGGTGGGCCTGGACGAGCCTGATCACAGTCACTCTCGCGGACGTGTACGTGCGGTTGCTCGCCGTGGGGCTGCTGACCGACCCCGCGATCCGCTTCTAGCGACCGCCGCCGACGCATGGTGCTGGCTCCAGACGCACTCGACCAGATCGAATCACACGCCGTCGACGTCCTGGTTGTCGGCGCCGGCGGCGCCGGCCTGCGTGCGGCGATCGAGGCCCAGGCGGCCGGGGCGAAGGTCGGGCTCGTCTGCAAGTCCCTCCTGGGCAAGGCTCACACCGTGATGGCCGAGGGTGGCGTCGCGGCGGCCCTCGCTCACGTGGATCCCGATGACTCGTGGCAGACCCATTTCCGGGACACGATGGTCGGCGGCAAGCTCCTCAACAACCCTCGGATGGCCCAGCTCCACGCCATGGAAGCGCCGGACCGGGTGCGCGAGTTGGAGCTGTGGGGCGCGGTCTTCGACCGGACCCGCGACGGCCGGATCCTCCAGCGGCCGTTCGGCGGCCACTCCCACCCGCGCCTCGCCCACGTCGGCGACCGGACCGGACTCGAGATGATCAGGACGCTTCAGGACCGGGCCGTCGCCTCAAGCGTCGACGTCTTCATGGAGGCCACGATCACCCGCATCATCACCGGCTCCGCGGGGGTCGCCGGCGCGTTCGGCTACTGGCGCACGACCGGAGCGCCGGTGGTCTTTCCCGCCAAGGCGGTAGTCCTCGCGACGGGCGGGATCGGGAAGGCTTACACCATCACGTCGAACTCATGGGAGTACAGCGGCGACGGCCACGCCCTCGCGTACGACGCTGGCGCGGAGCTGATCGATATGGAGTTCGTGCAGTTCCACCCGACGGGCATGGTCTGGCCGCCAGGGGTGAAGGGCCTGCTCGTCACCGAGGCGGTCCGCGGCGAGGGCGGCATCCTGCGCAACAAGGACGGCGAGCGGTTCATGTGGAAGTACCTGCCCGAAGACCGCCGCGACGAGTACGCGGCGACCGACGAGGAGGCGGCCCGCTGGGTCACGTCGCAGTCGCAGGGCCAGGTCACCGATGCCCGGCGACCGCCCGAGCTGTCGACCCGCGACAACGTCTCCCGGGCGATCTACACCGAGGTACGCGAGGGCCGGGGTACGCCGCACGGCGGCGTGTACCTGGACATCAGCTACCTGCCCGCGGAGCACGTCCGGCGGAAGCTGCCCTCGATGTTCGACCAGTTCAAGGAGCTTGCCGACGTCGACATCACGAAGGGCCCGATGGAGGTCGGACCGACGACGCATTACGTCATGGGCGGCGTCCGCGTCGATGCAGAGACGGGGGCGAGCACCGTCCCGGGCCTGTTCGCGGCCGGCGAGGTGGCCGGCGGCATGCATGGCGCGAACCGGCTCGGTGGCAACTCGCTGTCTGACCTGCTGGTGTTCGGAGCTCGGACCGGCGCGGCTGCAGCGGCCCACGCATCGGAGCGGAAGGCCGTGCCATATGCCGATCCCGTGCAGCTGCGCGAGGGCGCGCGCGAGCTTGCCGAGCCGCTCGATCGCGGCGCGGGCGAGGACCCCTACGTCCTGCAACGCGACCTCCAGGACGTGATGCAGCGCCTGGTCGGCATCTACCGGGTCGAGGCCGACCTCCAGGAAGCGATCTCGGAGCTGGCGCGGCTACGCGGCCGGTCGAGCTCGCTCGCCGTTGGCGGCGGCCGGGCGTTCAACCCCGGCTGGAACCTCGTCTACGAGCTGCGCAACCTGCTCACGGTCTCGGAGGCCATCACCCGCAGCGCCCTGCAGCGCAACGAGAGCCGCGGCGCGCACAGCCGGATCGACTATCCCGAGACCGACCAGGCGGGCTGGGGCGACCGGAACAGCGTCGTCCGGCGCCGCCCCGACGGCTCCATGGAGGTAACGACGACGCCGTTGCCGCCGATGCCCGACGAGCTGCGGGCCCTGCTCGGTGGGGCCCATTGATGCGACCATGACGACCGACATGTCAGACCGATCGCTGGTCGAGCTGCGCCCCGCACAGGCGACACCCTCCTCGCCTGAGCAGGGGTCGAGCGCCCGCGCGCATCTCAAGGTCTTCCGCGGCGATGCCGGCGGCCCAACGCGCTTCGACGACTTCGACGTGCCGGTGGAGGAGGGGATGGTCGTGCTCGACGCCCTCCACTGGATCCAGGGCAACGGTGCACCCGACCTCGCGGTCCGCTGGAACTGCAAGGCCGCGAAGTGCGGCTCGTGCAGCGCCGAGGTCAACGGCCGGCCGCGGCTGACGTGCAAGACGCGCCTCTCGGACTTCGACCTCGACGAGCCGATCACGGTCGAGCCGATGCGGGCGTTCCCGCTGGTGCGCGACCTCGTGACCGACGTTTCGTGGAACTACGAGGTCAACAAGTCCATCCAGCCATTCACCCCGCCGGCCGACGTCGCGCAGGCAGACTGGCGCTGGCAGCAGGAGGACATCGAGCGCGTCCAGGAGTACCGGAAGTGCATCGAGTGCTTTCTGTGCCAGGACGTCTGCCATGTCCTCCGAAACCACGAGACCGAGAAGCCCTTCATGGGCCCGCGATTCCTGGTCCGGGCCGCGGGCCTCGAGATGCACCCGATGGACCAGGCCGACCGGCGCGGCTACCTAAAGGACACCGGCAACATCGGCTACTGCAACATCACGAAGTGCTGCACTGAGGTCTGCCCCGAGCACATCAAGATCACCGACAACGCGATCATCCCGCTCAAGGAGCGCGTCGCCGACGAGTTCTACGACCCGATCCAGTGGGCCTGGCGGAAGCTCCGCGGGCGCTCCGACGCCACCACCACGCGGGCATCGCTGCCGGTGCTCCAACACGGGGCCGCGTCGGCCGCGAAACCGATGGCGGGGGCAAAGGGAGCACTCCCGACGCCCCCGGCCCGGACGGCGCCCGAGCCGAAGCAGCCGGCACGGCCGTCGGACGCGGGCGACGAGACGCCCTCGGAAGGCTGACCTCGCGCGCGTGCGTGAGCCACCGCTGACGCTCGGCTTCGAGGAGGACGACGAGGGTCCGGCCGAGGACGAGGACCGCCCGAAGGGTCGACTGAGCCCGGCTTCGAGCCCGGCCAGACCGGCCGCCGCGTCGAGCATCTCCGGCTTCGTCGTGCGGACCGACGGCGCGGCGCGCGGCAACCCAGGTCCGGCGTCCGCGGGGGCCGTCCTGATCTCGCTGGCGCGATCAGACGCCCACGACCCGCGCGCCGTTCCCGACGCGTCGATCTCGGACTACCTCGGCGTCCAGACCAACAACGTCGCCGAGTACACGGCGGTCGTTCGAGCGATCGCGCTGGCGCTCGAGCTGGGCGCCGGCCGGCTGGAACTCCTCCTCGACTCGAAGCTCATCGTCGAGCAGCTGGCCGGCCGCTGGCGCGTCAAGGACGCGAAGCTCCGTCCGCTGTGGGCCGAGGCGCTTCGAATGCTCCGCACGCTGCCCGAGGGCTGGACCGCGTCCCACGTGCCCCGCGCCCAGAACTCGCTCGCCGACGCGATGTGCAACGACGCGATCGACCGCGTGATGGCCGGCGGCGCCGAATCGGTGGTCCGCCGCCCCGCGCCGTAGGCCGATGCGCGGAGGGGCGGGTGTCCTGCGGTCTTTCGAACATGAGCCGCCGAGTGGACCTGGATCGTCCGTCGGCCGGGGCTGACCGCCCACAGCCATTGTGTAGGATCGTCCACACCTGCCGGGTCGCGCCCTCGGATCCGGTCCTGGCCCCGTGACGGAGGCGGCCTAATGGCGCCCGATCTCGATGCGCTGTTCGCGGCGACGCGGCTCTGCACGCGACTGTGCATTGGAATGTCCGGACCGCGAAAGGCGCCCTCGTTCGTGACTTCGGGACGTCGTACCAGCTCGCCGGCCGCGAGGCCTGGCGGATCGCGTCATACGTGAATCACGACGACGTGGGGCTGGCCCAGGTCGGGCGGACGCAGAGCGCAGGTTAGAATCACGTCGTCAGCGAGACGGCCGGATGGCCGCGCGTCGTCGGGGCAACCCGATCGGCGTGAGGAAAGTCCGAGCTCCCCAGCGCAGGGTAGTGGGTAACACCCATCCGCCGCGAGGCGAGGACCAGCGCCACAGTGACGATGCCGGCGATTCGTCGCCGGAGTGAAACGCGGCAAGCTCTACCCGGAGCAAGGCCAAATAGGAGGGCGACTCCCGGTTCGCCGGGAATACGTGCGCTGCACAGCCCTCGGGTCGGCCGCATGAGCCGTCGGGCGACCGACGGCCCGAGATGGATGGCCATCGCCGCACCGCTAGGTGCGGCACAGAACTCGGCTTACAGGCCGCCTCGCTGACAAATCCCGTCGTTCACTCGGAGCCCGCTTGCTACGCTGCGGACCTCAACTCGGCGCTGGCGAGGTATGGCAGCCCATGTTTCACTACGAGACGGTCAAGATCCTGCATGAGCACGGCGAGGGCGACTGGGTGCCCATGACCGAGGTGCGGGAGCACGACTCGGCGGCGCACGACCCGGAGCGGGCCTGGCTCAAGGGTGCGCGGATCTTCCAGTGCACGACCTGCGACGAGAAGATCGCGATGGCGGATCCGGCCGGCTCGATCCTGCCCGACGCCCCGTCCACGCCGATCTCGGCCGATACCTGACGGGAGCCGCGTCGCGTCGAGGGCACGCGCTCCAGCGACGAGCGCGCCTAGTCCTCGTCCGGCCGGAAAATATGGGCCGCGGTGCAGCCGTTGCAGATCGGGATCGCGGCGTCGAGATCCCCCAGGGGGATCGCCAGCTTCCGATCGGGGTAGAGGCACTCCACGTCGTAGCGGCGCTCGCCACGCGGATCGACGCGAATGAGCCGACGGAACGTGCACCGACGGATCCGATGGGGCGCGAGATGCGACGGATCGGGCAGCAGGAGGGCTTCGACCGGGAGCGGCAAGGCCATCGGCGGGTTGAGCGTCCCCATCGGACTCCTTCATCGACAGGGCGCCGACGAATGAAGTCGGCGCAGCCTAGCACCCCCGGTATGGCGCGGCCAGGGTGAAAAGGTACTAGAGTCCGGCGCCAGCCGAACCGATGTTCGAGGGAGGGACGTGCAGGAACCGAGCGTGCCGGGCGATCGACGGACGGTCACGCCGGCCGTCCTGGCCTCGGTGGTGTTCCTCGCCGGGTGCGCCGTCTTCGCCATCAGCTTCGTGGCCGCGCGCGGCGGTCTCCAGATGCCGGTGGCCGCAGCAGATGCCTCGGCGGGGGCATCAACGCCAACCTCGCCGGGCGCGTCGCTCACGGCAGCCGCCACCCCGGGTCCCACCGCGGGCGCGGTTCCCACGGCTCCGCTGATCACGCTCCCGCCGTCAACCGCCGCGCCGCCGTCCGCGAACCCGACCCCCGCGCCGACCGCCGCGCCGACCACGCGACCCTGGGAATCCGTTGCTCCCGGCGACCCGCTGCGGGCCTTGCCACGCTGCCCCGACCAGCTGGCCTGCTTCCTCTACCGGGTCCAGCGCGGCGACAGCCTCTCGGGCGTCGCTTCGCGCTACCGAATCCCGGTGAGCACGGTGCGGGCACTCAATCCGGAGCTGAGCGATCCGGGCACCATCGTCGTCGGACAGACGTTGTACCTCGGACGGAGCCCCTTCCTTCGCCTCGAGCGCTGCCCCGACGGCCAGCCGTGCTGGCTGTACACCGTCATCCCCGGCGACGGCCTCGCGAGCATCGCCGACCGCTTCGGCCTAACGGTTCGGGCCATCCTCGACGCCAATCCGGCGATCAAGGACCCCAACGCCGTGTACTCGGGCCAGGTCATCCGGCTGCCAGAGCCCGCCTAGCCAGGCACGCCGTCCCTGCCAGATCGCCTACCGGCGAGAGCCAGGCGCGGTCCACGAGTGGCGGCGCCGGGGCCCATCCGCTGTCAGCCGATCGGGCTCGGGCGGCACTCCACGTGAAATTGGGGATTGACGCCGCCCCCCCGCGGCCTAAGATACCGAGCAAGTGGTGAGAAGTGGGGAAATGTGGGGATCCACGCGAGTCCCAGGATCTCCAGCCACTCCGCCGCCAGCGGTCTCCGGACGGGCACTCCGGATCCGCGACTCGATGACGGACCCGCGGTCCCCGCGGGTCCGTCGAACTCTTCCGAGCTGGAGTGGGACGGGTGTTCACCGGCGAGTACCGACATGCCGTGGACGACAAGGGACGTCTCGCGATCCCCGTGAGATTTCGCGCCCAGCTCGAGGGCGGCGTCGTCCTGTCTCGCTGGATCGATGGCTGCCTCGCCATCCATACGAGGAGCGGGTGGGAGACGCTCGCGGCCAAGGCCGCGGGCGTGCCGGTGACCGATCCGGCCGGGCGGATCTTCGAACGCCAGATCTTTGCCGGCGCCGCCGAGGTCGAGATGGATCGCCAGGGACGCGTCCTGGTGCCCGCCTACCTGCGCGAGGAGATGGGCATCGCCGGTGAGGCCCTGGTCATCGGCGTTCGCGACCACGGCGAGATCTGGGCGCCGGACCGCTGGAACGCCTACCGCCGCGACATGACCGACCCCGCGAAGTTTGCCGAAGCCATCCGCGGACTCGGGATCTGACCGATGACGATCGAGCCCCTCACCGCGCCGACCGCGCACATCCCGGTGATGGTCGACGAGGTCGTCGAGATGCTCGCACCCGCGGCCGGCAGCCGGCATGTCGACGCGACCCTCGGCGGCGGCGGCCACGCCGAGCGAATCCTCGGCGCCAGCGATCCTGATGGCCGCCTCCTCGGTCTCGACGCCGATGGGGTCGCCATCGCCAGAGTCTGGGCCCGGTTGGCGCCGCGCTTCGGCGACCGACTGCGGCTGCGCCAGGCCAACTTCCGGGAGCTCCCCATCGTGGCGCCCGAGGAAGGCTTCGAGGACGTCGATGGCTGCCTGTTCGACCTGGGGCTCTCGAGCTTCCAGCTGGCCGATATCGACCGCGGGTTCGGGTTCCGGACCGGCGGCCCGCTCGACATGCGGTTCGATACCGATCGAGGCGTGCCGGCCTCCGAGCTCATCGCGACGCTCGACCAGGACGAGCTGACCGCGCTCTTCAGCCGCTACGGCGAGGAGCCGTTCTCGGGCCGGATCGCGCGCTCCATCGTCGAGACGCGCCGGACCACGCCGATCCGCACGGCCGAGGAGCTGGCGGCACTCGTCGCTCGGGTAACGCCGGGCCGCGCACCCGGCCGCCGCCGGATCCACCCAGCGACCCGCGTCTTCCAGGCCCTCCGGATCGCGGTCAACGAGGAGCTCGACGCGCTTCAGGCCGGGCTGGCCGCGGCCGTCGACCTGCTCCGGCCGGGCGGCCGGCTCGTGGTCCTCAGCTATCACTCACTCGAGGACCGGATCGTCAAGCGCTTCCTCCAGGCCGAGCGGCGCGGCTGCACTTGCCCGCCAGAGGCTCCCGTCTGCGTGTGCGGCCGGCAGCCACGGCTCCGCCTGCTCTCGCCCAAGGGCCTCGTCCCCAGCGCCGCCGAGGTCAGCGCCAATCCCCGCGCCCGGAGCGCCCGGCTTCGCGCGGCCGAACGGATCGCTGCCTAGTCGCCCTGTACCCCGCCGCAGCAACCGCCCGACCGGGGACAGGATTCAGCCGGTCGAGATCCAGGAAGGGAGGAGCAAGCGATGAGCAAGCGCCACACCAACAGTCGTCGCAGGACCTACGGGCGCCGGCAACACGAGCTCCACGAGCGCGTGGATCGCCGGACCGAGCGCAGCCGCGCCGACCGCACCTGGCGCGGCGGGAACGAGCCGGGACTCGATCCTGTCTCGTACATGGACAGCCCCTCGGCCGAGCCGCCCTTCGGCTTCGCCGACTGATGGCTGTCTACCAGGGCGCCCGCCGGCGAGCTCCGCTGCCGCTCGGCCTCGACGCCCTGACCGGCCATGGCGGACGGCGGGACGTTGCGAACCACGGGCCCGCCGCGGCCCGTCCACGCCCGAGCGCCAGCCGGGCCGTCGACAGGACGGGCGCCCGTCGATCGGCCCGCGCCGGGCGCCGGCGCACCCGACCATCGTCGATCGGGGTCGCCCTCGCGGCGATCGTGATCGTCTTCAGCGCCGCCTTCCTGTCGCTCAGCCAGAGCGTCCGCGTCGCGGCCACGGGCTACGACATCGTTCGCCTCGTCTCCGAGCGCGACCGGCTCGAAGCCATCCGCGTCGACCTCCGCTCCGACGTGGAGCGGTTGCGAAGCGAGCCCGCGATTCGCAAGCAGGCGCTCGATGCCGGCCTCGGCCAGCTCGGCGCGCCGCTCGTCATCCCCGCCCGCTAGCGCGAGAAACTCACGATGAAGGGTCGAACCGATTCGGGGCGCCGCCTGCTCCTGGTCCTGATCGTCTTCGTCGTCGCCGCGTCCGCGCTCGTCACGCGGCTCGGGTACTGGCAGCTCTCACAGCGCGACACCTTGGTCGAGAGCGCCCGCCGGCAGATCTATTTCCGCGCCGAGGTCCCGAGCCGGCGTGGCCAGATCTTCGACCGGAGCGGGACAGTCGTCCTCGGCGCGAGCGTGACGCGCGATCGCCTGATCGTCTCGGCCGAGCGGATGACCGCCGCCCAGCGGACCCAGATGGCCGACTTCCTGACTCTCCAATTGAGCCTCGACAGCCCGGCCGCGGCCGCAATGCTGGCCAGGCTCGAAACCGCCAAGCCCTACCTCGTCCTGGCCCGCGACCTCCTGCCGGAGCAGTCGCAGGCGATCGAGGCCGCGGCCGCGACCGCCGGGATCGGCGGCATCACCATCGAGTCCGACTCGGCTCGCGACTATCCGCAGGCCGGTGGCAGCCCCAACAGCACGCTTGCGGCACAGCTCGTGGGGTTCGTGAACCGCGATGGCACCGGCCAGTACGGCGTGGAGCAGTTCTACCAGGATCTCCTCGCGGGTCAGCCGAAGGTCGTCGAAGCGGATCGGGACGCCAGCGGCAAGCCCGTGGCCGAGACGCAGCGGACGGTCGAGCCCGGCGTCCCCGGGTCGGACATCCGGCTCACCATCGATTCCGGGCTGCAGCTTGCGCTGGAGCAGGAGGTCATGGCCGCCCGAATCGCGGATGGCGCGAAATCCGTCTCCGCGGTCGTGCTCGACCCCTGGACCGGCGAGATCTATGGCGAGGCGTCGTACCCGTCGTACGACGCGAACGACTACTCCGCGATCGCCGCGGACGATCCCTCGCGGTTTATCGATCCCGTCGTGTCGCACGTATACGAGCCGGGCTCGGTCTTCAAGATGCTGGCCGTCCTGGCCGGCCTCGAGCAGGGCACGACCTCCATGACGAAGGTCTACCGCGACAGCCGCAGCCTCGCGCTCGACAACGGCCGGGCTCGGATCACGGACGCGGATAACAAGGGCATGGGCGACATGAAGCTCGAGGACGGGATCGCGTACTCGCGCAACATCATCGCGGCCCAGGTCGCACTCGGCCTCGCGCCCACGACGGATCGCGCCTCGACCATCCTCCACGAGGTCTGGATGCGGCTCGGGTTCGGACACACGACCGGGATCGACGTCGCCGGAGAGAACCGGGGCATCGTCAATGACCCGGCGATTACGGCGTGGCGCCAGATCGACCTGGCGAACGGCTCCTTCGGCCAGGGCGTCGCCGTCACGCAGATCCAGCTGGCCACCGCGTTCGCCGCCCTGGTCAATGGCGGTGTCCTCGTGCAGCCCCACGTGGTCGCCGGTGTCGGCGCCCAGCCGATCGTGAAGACGTCCACCGGCCGGGTCCTCGACCCGAGCCTCTCGCCGCAGCTCTCGAACCTCATGAACCACGTCCTCGCCAGCCCGTGGTACGCGGACCAGTCGCGGACGCCAGGCTTCTGGGTGGGTGGCAAGACCGGCACCGCCCAGGTCTGGGACGCCGAGCATCACCGGTGGTTCTCGAACACCTACAACTTCTCGTGCGTCGGCTACATCGGCCGTCGGACCGGTCACCCGGATCTCGTCATCGCGGTCCGCATCCAGGAGGCGCACCCCAACCGCAACGCCCAGGGCCAGCTGATCCTGCCGGTGACCTCGACCGAGACGTTCCGGCGCGTCGCGACCGACGCCGTGACGACGCCGGGCCTGCTGCCGATCCTCCCGCCGGTCGACACCTCGACGGCGCGGTCTGACCGGTGATCGCGGTCGGGAACGCAGCGCCGGCACCAGTCCGAGCCCGAGCCGGAGCCTGTGCGACACTTCCGCCCGTGACCGTCGAGGGGCCGCAGCCGCCGAGCGCCGGCGCCCATCCTCCGGAATCCGAGCCTCCATCGTTCTCGGCCGACGATCTGCGGCGCCTCACCGGCGGCCGCCTGTTGCGTACCAGCGGGCGCCCGATCCGGGGTGCCGCGGTCGACTCGCGGCTCGTCAGCCCGAGCCAGGTCTTCGTCGCCCTTCCGGGCGAGCGAACCGACGGCCATCGATTCCTGGGCGAGGCGGTCGCGGCCGGCGCTGCCGGACTCGTCGTCTCGCGGCCGGTCCCGGAGGCGGCCCTCGACGCACTTGGCGACGTGACCATCGTGGCCGCGCCCGATGCCCTCGTGGCTCTCGGCGCCCTGGCCGCGGGTTGGCGCTCGCGCTTCGACCCGCTGGTCGTCGGCGTCACCGGCAGCATCGCCAAGACCTCGACCAAGGAGGCGATCGCGGCGGTCCTCGGGGCCACCTTCCGGACGCTTCGAACCGAGGGCAACCAGAACAACGAGATCGGGCTGCCCTTGACGCTGCTGCGCCTGGGACGGGATCACCGCGCGGCGGTGCTCGAGATGGGCATGTACGCCGGCGGCGAGATCGCCGACCTGGCCCGCATGGCGAGGCCACGGATCGGCGTCGTCACCGCGGTCCATGGGGTCCACCTGAGCCGGCTCGGCTCGCTGTCGGCGATCGAGAAGGCCAAGGGCGAGCTCGTGGAGGCCCTGCCATCCGACGGCGTGGCGGTCCTCAACCAGGACGATCCACGGGTGCGCCGGATGAGCGGCCGCACCGCGGCGCGGGTGCTTTCGTACGGCCTCGGCGCCGAGGCCGACGTCGGCGCGGAGGAGGTCGTGTCGGCGGGCCTCGACGGGATGCGCTTCACGCTTCGGCTGCCGCCAGCCCGTGGTGGCCGCCCGACGCGCATGACCGCGCGGATCCCCGGCCTGGGCAGGCTATCGGTCCACAACGCGCTGGCCGGAGCGGCGGTCGGCCACGCGGCGGGCATCGAGCCTGCGGTCATCGTCCACGCCCTCGCGGGCGGCTGGTCGGCCCCGCACCGGGGCCAGGTCGTCCGGCTGGGCCGGGTGACGCTCATCGACGACGCCTACAACGCCTCGCCGCCGTCGGTCGCGGCGGCCCTCGACCTGCTGGCGGGCCTGCCCGGCCGGCGAATCGCGGTCCTCGGCGAGATGCGCGAGCTCGGCAAGGGCTCGGTATCGGGTCATCGCGAGGTGGGCACCGCCGCCGCGGCCACCTGCGACCTGCTGATCGTCGTCGGCGCCGGCGCGAGCGCGATTGCCGCCGGAGCGAAGGCCGCCGGGCTCGACGCGTCGCGCGTGGTCGAGGCGCGCGATCGCGACGCGGCCCTGGACCTCCTGCGCGACCGACTGCGCGACGGCGACGTCGTGCTGATCAAGGCCTCGAACGGCGTCGAGCTGTTCCGCCTCGTGGACGAGCTGCGCGCCGAGCTGGCTCGGAACCCGCGGTGATGGGGACATGAGCGTCGAGCTCATCCAGGCCGTCCTGCTCGCCTTCGCGGTCATGGTCATCCTGATGCCGGCCTACATCCGGCTTCTGCGGTTCATCGGCATGGGCAAGCGGATCCTGCTCGAGGGGCCCGAGACCCACCAGGTCAAGGAAGGCACGCCGACGATGGGCGGCCTCCTCCTCATCGGCGTCGTGCTCGCACTGTTCTTCTTCCTGAAGTCCGGGCTTCCCCCTGGCGGGATCATCGCGCCGCTCGCGACCCTGCTCCTCGTCGGTGGGCTGGGAGCGTTCGACGACTACCTCAACGCCAAGACGGGCGAAGGCATCACCGCCCGGCAGAAGATGATCTGGCTCGTCGTCTTCGCCGTCGCGGCGGCCTACCAGATCCAGACGACCTACGCGATCGACCGGATCGCCGTGCCATTCATCGGCTTCGTCCTGATCGACCCGTGGGTCTACATCGCGTTTGCGGCCTTCGCGATCATCGCCGCGGCGAATGGCGTCAACATCACCGACGGGTTGGACGGACTGGCGGGCGGCACGCTCGTCTTCGCGTTCGTGGCCTTCGTCCTGGTGGCGCTCCTCAACGAGCCGACCCAGCCGAACCTCGCGACGCTTTGCGCCCTGATCGTCGGCGGGCTGCTCGGCTTCCTGTGGTTCAACGTTCACCCGGCCCAGATCTTCATGGGTGATTCCGGCTCGCTGGCGCTCGGTGCGACGCTGGCGGTGACCGCGCTGATCACGGGCCAGATCCTGATCCTGCCGCTGGTGGGCCTCGTCTTCGTGATCGAGACGCTGTCGGTCGTCATCCAGGTCGCTTACTTCAAGGCGACGCGAGGTCGACGGATCTTCCGGATGAGCCCGCTCCATTACCACTACGAGCTGATGGGCTGGGACGAGGAGAAGATCACGCTCCGGTTCTGGATCGTGAGCATCATCGCCGGGCTCATCGGCGTGACGCTCTTCCTGGCCTCGGTCGATCGGCTGCAGTGAGCGTCGTGACGGCCGACCAATCCAGTTCCGATTCGGGCATGCCGGACCCCGCGATGGCCGGGCCGATCGAGCTCGCTCGCCTCGGGCCACGGGCCCTGACGGACGGCGTGTTCCGCGGCCGCGAGGTGACCGTCCTGGGCTTTGCCCGTTCGGGCATTGCGCTGGCGCGATTCCTTTCCGACGCCGGGGCGCGCGTCAGCGTCTACGACGCGCGACCTGCGACGCAGCTCGAACGGGCCGTCGCGGCCCTCGATGGCCGGCCGGTCCGGCTGCTTCTCGGTCCGGACATCGATCCGGCCGATGCCCTCGCGGGCGCGAGCCTCGTGGCCACCTCGCCTTCGATCAATCCCGACTACCCGACCACCGAGCCTCGATTGCGGGCGGCCCTGGCCGAGCTGGTGGCGCGACGCGCCGGCGGCGACCGGACCGCACCCCCGCTCGTCTCCGAGGTCGACCTGTTCCTGCGGCTGTGTCCCGCACCAACTGTGGGGATCACTGGCACCAAGGGCAAGACGACGACCTCGGCGCTGACCCATGCCCTGCTCGCAACCGACCTGACTCACCCGGCTGTCCTGGGCGGCAACATCGGCGTGCCCCTCGTCGAGCGATTGCCGGAGCTCACGCCTGAGCATCGCGTCGTCCTCGAGCTCTCCGAACTCCAGCTGCCGACACTGTCGCGCGGGACGACCGTCGCGGCCTACACCAACGTGACCGCCGATCATCTCGACCGCCACGGCAGCGTCGAGGCGTACCGGCGCGCGAAGCGCCGCCTGGCCGAGCTGGTCGATCCGGCTGGGGCGCTCGTGCTCAATCTCGACGACCCCGTCGTCGCGGACTACGGCTCGGCGAGCTCGGCGCGGGTCGTCCGGTACCGCCGCGGCGAGCTGCCGCCGGGCGGGCTCGGGGTGGCCCACGGCTGGATCGTGGCCGGCGCGATCGATCCGCTGGCGATCGCCGGCGACGTCGCCCGATGGGGATTCGCGGGTGGCCGGATCATGCCGGCCGCCGAGCTCGGGGTGCCCGGTGCGCACAACGTCTCGAACGCGCTGGCCGCAACGGCCGTCGCACTCCTGATGGGCATCGAGCCTGGGGCGATCCGTCGCGCCGCCGCCGCATTTACCGGCGTCGAGCACCGGCTCGAGCGCGTCGCGGAGCTTGACGGCGTCCGGTTTGTCAACGACTCGCAGGGGACGCAGCCCGACGCGGTGATCGCCGCGCTGCGGGCATTCGACGGGCCGATCGTGCTCATCGCCGGCGGGCGCGACAAGGGTGTGGACCTCTCGGAGCTGGCCACCGAGGTCGCCAAGCGAGCCACGGCTGCCGTGCTGATCGGGGAAAGCGGGCCGGAGCTCGAGCGGCTCTTCCGCGCCGCGGGCCTGGCAGCGACCGAGCGGGCGGACTCGCTTGAGGCGGCCGTCGCGCATGCGGACGCGCTGGCCCGCGAGACTCTCCAGGCCCGCGTCGTCGCCGTGGCCCGTCCGGCAGGCGCAACCCTCGCGGGTGGCGCCCCGAGCCGCCCGACCGCGACGGTGCTGCTCAGCCCGGCGGCCGCGAGCTTCGACATGTTCGAGGACTACGAGGCCCGGGGCCGGGCGTTCAAGGCCGCCGTCGCCCGCCTCCTCGAGGATCGGGCCTGATGGATTTCGTCGGTCGCTGGTCGCTGCCATCGCGAGGCAGATCGCCCGGCGGGCGTGGCCGGGCGCTCCCGAAGTCGGCGGGCTACCCAAAGCGGAGCCGCGGCGCGATGCCCGTCACCCAGGCAGCCCGCGAGCGACGCTCGTCGGCCGCGATCGCGGCGTCGACCGCACGTCCGGCGGCGCGCGCGGGCTCCGATGTCCTGCGGCGCGAGCATCACCAGGCCGACTACTCGATCCTGCTGGCGGTCGTCGCCCTCGCCGCGATCGGGATCCTGATGGTCTACTCGTCCTCGGCGATGCGGGCCTACATCGACCGTGACGACACGCTTGCGATCGTGGGCCCCCAGATCTTCTGGGGCGCACTGGGCCTGCTGGTCATGGTCGGCGTGATGCGCGTCGACTACCGCTGGCTGCGGCTCGCGTCGGTGCCTGCCTACCTCCTGGCGATCATCCTTCTCGTCCTCGTGTTCGTCCCGTCGTTTGGGCGGGTCGTCGGCGGCTCCGCGCGCTGGCTCATCGTCGGCCCGCTGCCCGCAGTCCACCCGGCCGAGATCGCGAAGCTCGCGCTGATCGTGTACCTCGCGCACTGGCTCGCCAACCGCGGGCCGCTCGTCGCGAAGTTCAGGTCCGGTACGGTGCCGTTCCTGATCATTGCCATCCCCGTGATCGCCCTGGTCTTCAAGGAACCCGACCTCGGGACGACGGTCGTGATCACGCTCACCGCGTTCACGATGTTCTTCGTCGCCGGGGCGAGCCTGAGGCAGCTTGGCGCGATGGGCGCGGTCGGTTTCGTCGGCGTGCTGCTCGTTGGCCTTCGGGGCTACCAGCTCGAGCGAATCCGCTCATTTCTCGACCCGTGGGCCGACCCGCTCGGCACGGGCTTCCACACCATCCAGGGACTCCTGGCGCTGGGCCTCGGAGGGATCCTCGGGACGGGCCTCGGCGAGAGCAAGCTCGCGGGAGGCCTGTACCTGCCCAACGCCTGGAACGACTTCATCTTCGCGATCATCGGCGAGGAGTTCGGGTTCGCCGGCGCCGGCCTCGTGATCGGGCTCTTCGTGCTGCTCGCGTACGCCGGCATCCGAACCGCGCTTCGCGCGCCGGACACTTTCGGTGCGCTGCTCGCGGCCGGGATCACCGCCTGGCTGTGCTTCCAGGCGTTCATCAATATCGCCGTCGTCGTCGCGCTGCTGCCGGTCACCGGGATCACGCTCCCGTTCATCAGTGCCGGTGGCTCGTCGCTGCTCGTGAGCTTCGCCGCGGCCGGGGTGCTGCTGGCGATCTCGCGCGAGACGCTCGATTCCGGCGCGGCCCGGGCCGGCAAGCCCGAGGCCAGCAAGCGGGAGAAGGACAACCGGAAGGCCGAAACGCGGAGGACCGATGAGGCTGCTGATCGCGGGCGGGGGCACCGGGGGACACATCTACCCGGCGCTGGCCGTCGCGACGTCGCTCCGTCGCCGACCCGACCCGCCTGAGATCGACTGGGTGGGCGGCCGGCGCGGGCTCGAGGACCGGCTCGTCCCGCCGGCGGGCATCCCGTTGCGGCGCCTGGTCCTGCGGTCGCTCCGCTCGGTCGAGCGCGACATCCATCTCGTGCTGGACCCGCTGCGGCTCGCGGCGTCGGTACCGCAGGCGCTGTGGTGGCTCCTCCGACGCCGCCCTGCGGCGATCTTCACGACGGGCGGCTACGTCGCGATCCCGGTCCTGATCGCCGCCCGGCTCCTCGGAATCCCGACGCTTCTCTGGGAGGGCAACGTCATCCCCGGCCGGAGCGTCCGGGCGACCGCGCGCCTCACCTCTGTGCTGGCCGTCTCCTTCGAGGCGACGTGCGCCTCGCTGCCGGCCCGGGGCGCTTGCTTCGTGACCGGCACGCCGATCCGCGATGTCGGTGGCATCGACCGGCTGGCGGCGCGGGAGCGCCTCGGCATCGTACCGGATCGTCGCCTCGTCGTGATCTTCGGCGGCTCACAGGCGGTTCGGCGGCTGAACGACGCCGTCGCGGGTGCGCTGCCCCGGCTCGTCGAGCGAGTCGACGTGATCCACATCGCCGGCCCCGACGGCCTCGCCGCCGCCAACGCGGCGCGGGCCGCGCTCCCGGAGGCGCTCCGGCCGAGGTACCGACCCGAGGCGTTCCTGGGCGAAAAGCTGCTCGACGCGCTTGCAGCCGCCGACCTCGTCGTGGGGCGGGCCGGCTCTTCGACGCTGGCCGAGGTCACCGCGTTCGGCCTGCCGATGGTCGTCGTGCCATACCCATACGCGGGGGCGCACCAGCGGGCGAACGCCGCAGTGCTGGCCGATGCCGGCGCCGCAATCCTCATCGAGGACGCGGCCCTGGATGCCGCCGCGCTCCTGGCCGCGGCCGGCCTGCTCGAGGACCCGGCGCGGCACGTCGCGATGACCGCGGCGGCCCGATCGCTGGCGCGGCCGGGCGCTGCCGACGCCGTCGCCGCGATCCTGCTGGCCCTCGCCCAGCGACGACCCCTGCCCGACGCCGTCGCGGTGGCCCGGATCGCGGCCGGTGCGGCCGGTGCGTCGGGTGCGTCGGGTGCGGCGGGTGCGGCGGGTGCGGCGGGTGCGGCGGGTGCGGCGGGTGCGGCCTGATGATCCTTCGATGAACGCCGCGGCCACGCCTTCCAACCTCCTTGCCCTCGGCGCCGACATCGCGCGACGAGTTGGCGTCAAGGCGGAGCGAGCCGCCCCGCTGGCGAGGTTCACGACGATGCGCGTCGGCGGCCCGGCCGACCTCCTTGCGACCGCCCACAACGCCTTCGAGCTCCGCGCCCTCGTGCGGTTCGCGCGGTCGCGCGAGCTGCCGGTCACGCTGCTGGGGCGAGGCAGCAACGTCGTCATCTCCGACCGGGGTGTGCGAGGCCTCGTCGTCCACGTCAAGGCCGAAGGCAGCCGCGTCGAGGGCACGTCCTACATCGCCGAGGCCGGCGTGCCAATGGCCCGCGCCGCGACGGAGACCCAGAAGGCGGGCCTTACGGGGCTCGAGTTCGGGCTGGCGATCCCGGGCACGGTCGGTGGGGCGGTCTGGGCCAACGCCGGCGCCCACGGCTCGGACGTGAAGTCGATCCTCACCTCGGCCGACGTCCTCCTGGCCGACAGCAGCGAGGTCCGGCTGCCCGCCGGCGAGCTCGATCTGGCGTACCGCGAAAGCCGGTTCAAGCGTCCGGCGCCGGACGCCCCCGACGAGGTCGTGATCGGTGCCCGCTTCCAAGTGGAGTCCGCGGCCGAGGACGAGATCAAGGCCCGGCTCGATGACATCCGCCGCTGGCGGCAGGCCCACCAGCCGCTCGGCATCCCTTCGGCCGGGAGCGTGTTCCGTAACCCGCTCGACGGACCGTCAGCGGGGGAGCTGATCGAGGCCGCGGGGCTGAAGGGCCGCCAGCTCGGCGGGGCAACGGTTTCCGAGAAGCACGCCAACTTCATCGTCAACGACCGGCGCGGCAGCGCGGCCGACGTCCGGCGACTGATGGACCGCGTCCGGGCAACCATCCTCGACTCGACCGGCGTCGATCTCATGCCCGAGATCGTGTTCGTCGGCGACTGGTCGGGCTGGCCATGGCCCGAGGACGATGCGGCCCCCGCCACCACCCATGGAGGCGCGGGCCGGTGAGCCAGAGGTTGCGCGAGTACCCGCCCGTGATCATCCTGCTCGGAGGCCCGTCGGCGGAGCACGATGTCTCGATCGTGTCCGGCACGGCGATCGCGGAGGCGCTCGGCGCTGAAGGGCTGGCCGTGCGACAGGTGCTCATCGACCTGGACGGCCGGTGGTGGTGGCTGCCCGAGGACCACCGGCGCGAGGGTCGGCCGGCGGCGGTCTACGACGATCCCGCCACGCTCGGCGCCGATGGCCCGCACGCGGTCGGGGCGGCCCTGGATCGCCTCGCCTCGACGCAGCCCCAGCCGGTGGTGTTCATCGCGCTGCACGGCCCCTTCGGCGAAGACGGCACGGTCCAGGCGCTGCTCGAGGCGGCCGGTCTGGCCTATACCGGCGCGGGTGTCCTGTCGTCCGCGCTGGGCATGGACAAGGTCGCGCAGAAGCGCATCTGGCGGTCGATGGGCCTGCCGGTCGTGGACTGGGTCGAGGTCCGGGCGGCGGCCTGGGTGTCGAGTCGCGCCGCCGTGCTGGCCCAGCTCGAAGCTTTCGCCGCGGGCGCCGCCCCGGCCGATGCGCGGCTCATGGTCAAGCCCGCGCGGCTCGGCTCGTCAGTCGGGATGACCCTCGCGCACACCGCGGAAGAGCGCGCCGGCGCGCTCGACCTGGCGTTCCGCTACGACGACCTTTCCATCGTCGAGCGTTACCTCGCCGGCGCGCGTGACCTCGAGATCTCGGTGATCGGGACGGAGGCGCCGCTCGGCGTCCATGGTCCCGGCGAGATCGTGGCCGGCCACGAGTTCTACGACTACGCGGCCAAGTACACGCCGGGCCTGTCGGAGACCTCGACCCGGGCCGAGCTCGCGGACGGGACTCGGGAGCTCATGAAGAAGCTGGCGCGCGATGCCTACCGGGCGCTCGGGACGGAGGGCTTCGCGCGCATCGACTTCCTCGTCCGCGACGACGCGATCTACCTGTCCGAGATCAACACCATCCCGGGCTTCACGCCGATCAGCCTGTTCCCGACGCTGCCCGCCGAGGCCGGCCTCGACTTCACGGCGGTGTGCCTTCGGATCCTCGACCTGGCGGTCGAGCGGCACGCGGTCCGGGCCCGCCGCCGGCTCACGCCAGGCGACCTGCCGAGATGACATCGCCATGAAGCGCTTCCGCTCAGGCCCGCGCCGGGCGCCGGGCGCGCGCCCGACGAAGTCCGCCCGCTCGAGCACCCCCGTCCGGTCTGCCGATGCCGCACTGGGCCGTCAGACCCGCGGGCTCGTCGGTCCGTCCCGCCGGAGTGACGGCAACCGGGCGCGTGCCGCGGCGGCCCGGCTCCGGGCCCAAGGCAGGATCGTCACGCCCGCCCGCGCGGCCGCGCTCCTCGGGATGCTCGCCTCCGGCTTCCTCTTTTCCTTCGTGACCGGCCCGACGGTGTTCGGGCTGTCGCGGACCGAGGTGCCCAACCTCACCTGGACCCAGCCGCAGCTCGTGCGCGACAAGCTGGCCCTGATCGCCGGCAGCAACGTCTTCGGGCTCGACACCGTGCCCCTCGAGGCGGCGCTTGGGACGCTGCCGGCGGTCGCCTCGGCTGACGTTTCGGTCAGCCTGCCCGACGCGGCCGTGGTCGTCCGCATCGAGGAGCGCCGGCCGGTCCTCGCGTGGCAGGTCGCGGACCGACGGTTCCTCGTCGATCGCGAGGGCGTCGTCTTCGCCTCGGTCGAGGTGAAAGCCGCGTTGGCGGCGGGCGTGGCCGTGGTCGAGGACCGCCGCCAGGGCAGCGCCAACCTCCTCGTCATCGGCGGCCGCATCGACGCCGTCGACCTGGACGTCGCGACCCGCCTCGGCAGCCTCACGCCGGCGGACGTCGGCAGCAGCGCCGCGCACCTTTCGGTGGCTGCGACCGAGAGTGACGGCTTCGTCGTCATCGCGCCAGGTGCCTGGACGGCGGTGTTCGGCTTCTACAGCCCGGCCACGCGCGCGACCGACATCATCCCCGGCCAGGTCCGCCTGCTGCGCAGCCTCCTCGACGGTCGGGAGGCGACCGCCTCGCGGATCATCCTGGCCTCCGAAACGGACGGCACCTATGTCCCGGTACCCACCCCGAAGCCCACCACGCGGTGATAGCCTTCCCCGGAACGCACCGCAGCGAGGACGGCTCCGTTGCTCCTCCCCCTGGCAGGCCTGCTGGTGGGCGTCCTGCTCGGGCTCGTCCTCAACGTCCAGGTGGGATTCGATCTCTGCCGCTATTCGGCCGTGGCGATCCTCGCCGCGCTCGATTCGGTCCTCGGAGCGGTGCGGGCCGAGCTCGATGGCGTCTACAACAACCGGATCTTCATCTCGGGCTTCGTGACCAATGCGATCGTGGCAGTCATCCTTACCTTCATCGGCGACCGGCTGAGCCTGGATCTGTACCTGGTGGCGCTGATCACCTTTGGGTTGAGGATCTTCAACAACGTCGCTCTTATCCGGCGGCACTACATCTGAGGTTGGCGTGGTAGAAGGGGTCCTGGTCGCGCTCGATGTCGGGACGAGCAAGGTCTGCGCGCTGATCGGCGAGATCGGCCGCGACGGCCGGCTGACCGTCATCGGTCACGGCACCGTCCCCTCGTCGGGCCTCAAGCGCGGCGCGGTCGTCAACATCGAGCAGACCGTCCGCTCGATCCGGGACGCGGTCGAGCGCGCCGAGAGGCTGTCGGGCTGGAAGATCGACAAGGCCTTCGTCGGGGTCGGTGGGGCCCAGGTCGAGAGCCTCAACTCCACCGGCCAGGTATCCGTTGCGGCCCACACTCGCGAAGTCGGCCGGGACGACATCCGTCGCGCCGTGGAGCAGGCCCGGACGATCCCGATTCCGTCGAACCGCGAGGTCCTCCATGTGGAGCGACGGGGCTTCACCGTCGACGGTCAGGAGGGTGTAAAGGACCCGCTCGGGATGAGCGCGCTCCGGCTCGAGGTCGAGACCCACATCGTCACGGCGCCCCAGACCGCGGTCCAGAATCTGATGAAATGCGTCGCCCAGGCCGGCGTCAAGATCGACGAGCTGGTGGTAAACGCCCTCGCCTCGGCCGAGGCCGTCGCCAACGAGACCGAGCGCGAGCTTGGCGTGGCTGTCGCGGACCTCGGCGCTGGCACGATCGACCTGGCGATGTTCAACGAGGGCTCGCCCTTTCGCACGAGCGTCCTGCCGGTCGGCGGCAACTTCGTCACGAATGACATCGCGATCGGAATCAAGATGTCCCTGCCTGCGGCGGAGGAGCTCAAGATCAAGCACGGCACCTGCGACCTGCGCGGCATCGCCGACGAGGAGGAGATCGCGGTCACGGTGCTCGGCGAGGAGGCCGGGCGCACGATCAGCCGCATCGAGCTCTGCCGGATCATCGAATCGCGCATGCGCGAGACCTTCGAGCTCATCGGCGCCGAGATCCACGCCGGCGGTGCCGGCATGCTGCCGGCGGGCCTGATCCTGACTGGTGGCGGGGCGGAGCTCGCGGGCGTCGCCGAGCTGGGCCGTGAGGTGCTCCAGATGCCGGTCCGGGTCGTCGGTCCGTCGGGCGTCGGCGGCCTGACCGATTCGATCCTGACCCCGGCCTACGCCACGAGCATCGGGCTCCTGCAATGGGGCGCCTCAATGCTCGACGACGGCGAGCCGACGCGCTACGAGTCGGCGCCCGCCGCGGGCGCCCTCGGCCGCCTGCGAAATGCGGTCAAGAGCATGCTGCCCTAGGCATCGATCGACGTTTTTCTCGGCTTGGGTACCGATTCGACACGCGCCGGGAGCAGGCTCGATGGTAGACTCGGCGACGACCTGCGGGAGGGAGACGCGGCGAGCGAGCGCGCCGGTGCCCGGCCTCTTCGACCCCCATATCGCGGCCTTTGAAAGCCGCCCGGAGGAGTAGCAATGGGCCTGCGCTCGGACTCGGAGAATTTCGCCCTGATCAGGGTCATCTGGGTGGGCGGCGGTGGCAGCAACGCCGTCAATCGGATGATCCGGGCGGAGATGATGGGCGTGGAGTTCATCGCCCTCAACACCGACGCGCAAGCGCTCCTCCAGTCGGATGCGCCTCATAAGATTCGCATCGGCGACAAGCTGACGCGCGGCCTCGGCGCCGGCGGCGACCCGTCCATCGGCGAGCGCGCGGCGGAAGAGGACACCGAGAAGATCGCCCAGGCCCTCGAAGGCTCGGACATGGTGTTCATCACCGCCGGCCTCGGTGGCGGAACGGGCTCGGGCGCGGCGCCGGTCGTGGCCGAGATCGCCAAGGAGCAGGGCGCGCTCACGATCGCCGTCGTAACGAAGCCGTTCTCGTTCGAGGGCGCGAAGCGCAAGCTGACCGCGGAGAAGGCGGCAGAGGCCCTGAAGGGCAAGCTCGACACCGTCATCACCATCCCCAACGATCGGCTGCGCGACGTCGTCCAGAAGAACACGTCGATCCTCGACGCCTTCCGGGTCGTCGACGACGTGCTCCGCCAGGGCGTGCAGGGCATCAGCGACATCATCACCGTGCCCGGGCTCATCAACCTGGACTTCGCCGACGTGCGGGCGATCATGAAGGACGCCGGGTCGGCCCTCATGGGCATCGGCCGGGGTGCGGGCGAGAACCGCGCCGTCGAGGCGGCGCGCCAGGCCATCGCGAGCCCGCTGCTCGAGGTCGACATCGCCGGCGCCCAGGGGATCCTGTTCAACGTCACCGGCGGTAACAACCTCTCGCTCTACGAGGTGACCGAGGCCGCCGAGGAGATCCGCGCCGCGGCTGACCCCGAGGCGAACATCATCTTCGGCACGAGCTTCAACGACCGCCTCGGCGAGGAGGTCATGATCACCGTGATCGCAACCGGCTTCGATGGCAAGCACCTCGGGAACGCCCAGCGCGCCGTCGTCGGCTCGAGCAGCGATGCCAACGCGCGCGCCCCTCGCGACTTCCTCGAGGAGCTCGAGCGCCAGCGGAGCCAGATGAACGACAGCGGCGTGCCCGATGCGCCCGCCGGGCGCACCGACGAATCGGCGAATGGCCACAGCAACGGGTCGCGCGGGGACGAGCCGGTCGGGGTCCGCCGTCCGGCCTACGACGCGGACGACCTGGAGATTCCGAGCTTCCTCCGCCGCTCGCGCTAGCCCCGCCGCGCAAACGATCCGTCCCAACGACCCCCGCGAGGTCGAACGCCTTACGCGCGCGGGCGAACGAGTCCTCTCGCGAATCGCCGAGGCTGCGACGCGCGCCGGTCGGGACCCAGCGTCGATCGAGATCGTCGCGGTCAGCAAGGCGATCGCGGCTGAGAGGATCCCAGCCGCGATCGCAGCGGGCTTCACGACATTCGGCGAGAACCGGGTCCAGGAGCGCCAGTCCAAGGCCGCCGAGCTCGATGCGCTCGACCATCCCGGGCGGTCCGGGCGTGGCGCCGCTTTAGTCAAGTGGCACCTCGTGGGACCGCTCCAGTCGAACAAGGCCCGGCGGGCGATCGAGTTGTTCGATGTCATCGAGACGGTTGATTCGCTCGAGCTCGCGCAGCGCCTCGGCCGGCTGGCCGCTGAGCTCCGACCCGAGCGCCCCGTGCCGGTGCTCCTCCAGGTCAACGTCGATGCCGATGTCGCCAAGGCTGGCTTCGACCCGGGATCGCTCGAACGCGAGCTGCCCGCGATCCTCGACCTGCCCTCGCTCGCGGTCGACGGCCTCATGACGGTGGGCCGGCTGGTGAACCGACCCGAGGACGCTCGTCCGACGTTCGTCGCCCTCCGCTCGATCTCCGAGCAACTGCGAGGCCGCTTCCCCGGCCTCGGGCCGACGCTATCGATGGGCATGAGCGACGACTACGAGATCGCGGTGGAGGAGGGCGCGAGCCTCGTCCGGATCGGCCGATTGATCTTCGGAGAGCGCCCGAGCGCGGGCTAGACTTCATCGATGGGCGCTGCGTTCCTCCTCAACTTCGCGCGCTTCGTGTTGGTCGGGATCGAGCTGGTCGTGCTGGTCCGGGTGCTTCTGTCGTTCATCGATCCCGCTGGCCGCCGTCCCTTCTCGGCTTTCGTCATCCAGACGACCGAACCAATCCTCGCGCCGATCCGCAAACTCCTGCCGAAGACAGGGATGTTCGACTTTTCACCGCTGATCGTGATCCTGGTCATCGGTGCCATCCTGCGAGCGGTTGGCTGAGCCGACCCACCGCCGCATCGCGGGCACCGTAGGCGGTCCACCTCGCCCTCCGCGCATGCCCCGCGCCCCGCAGGCAGGCCGGCCGAGCTCAGGTGGTCCTCGCCGGGCCTCACGGTATGATGGCCGCCCCGCGCCTCCTCGAGAGGGCGGCCCTCGGGGCGATTGGCTCAGTGGTTAGAGCACGCGGTTCACATCCGCGGGGTCGCTGGTTCGAATCCAGCATCGCCCACCAATCC
>JBBQFS010000027.1:0-23780 GCA_038322255.1 Candidatus Limnocylindrales bacterium
GGTCCTTGCGGCCCGGCGCGAGTTGCCTGGGCTCTCGCTCGGCTCGACCCTCGACTAGCTCGTGCTCGCCCGCCTGGCCCGCCGCGGCCCGGAGTGCCGGCGGGTGCTCCGCCTCCTTGCGCCGGCGGGCCGGCCGCTCGACCGGGCCGAGCTGGCCACGGTCGCGACCACCTTCGAAGAGCTCGTCGAAGGCCTTCCGCCACGCTCATCGACCCGACCCCGCCGCGGTGATGGCGTGCTGGACCCTGATCTTCGGGCGGGGGTCGACGAGGCGCTCGAGCACGGCTTCATCGTGGAGCGCACGGATCGGCGGCTCGAGGTCCGGCACGAGCTCATCGCGCAGGCCATCGAGGCCGACCTCCTGCCAGTCCAGCGGCGCCGTCATCACCTCGCGCTCGCGGCGGCGCTCGCCCACGACCCGGCCTCGGCGCTCACGCACTGGCTCGCGGCCTACGAGCCGGCACGTGCCCGGGCGGCCGCGTTGACGACGGCGGCCACCGCGGAGCGGCTCGACTCCGCCGCCGATGCCCTTGGGGCGCGGGAGCTGGCCCTCGAGCTCGGTGCCGCGAGCGGCGCGCGCGCGGCCGATGGCCGGCTGCTGTTCGAGACCGCCCAGGTCGCGCTCGCCGCAGGTCGGCCGGATCGGGCGCTGGCCTACCTCGAGACCGCCGCCGGCCGGTTCGGCGAGCGCGAGGACGCGGAGGTCGCGGCCTCGATCTACGAGATGCTCGGGCGCGTCTCGCGCTCGCTGGGCGACCACGACCGGGCCCTGGCGGAGCATCGCCGGGCTGCGTCGATCCTGCCCGGCGACCCCTCGCACCAGCGCGCCTGGGTGCTCGCCTCCCTGGCCCAGACGCTGATGCTCCTCGGGCATTTCGTGGAGGCGACCCGCGTCGGCCAGGAGGCGATCGACATCGCCCGGGCCGTAGGCGAGGAGGCCCGCGCGATCGAGGCCCACGCCCTGTGCACGTTGGGCGTGGCCAACGCCTGGGGCGCCGCGGGCAGCGAAGGCATCGCCCAGCTCGAGGAGGCGCTCCGCCTCGCGCGCGAGCTCGACGACCCCGACGTGGCCTTCCGGGCCTCGCTGAATCTCACCACGGCGCTGGCCCTGTTCGGCCGGCGCGACGAGGCGATCGACGTCACCCGAGAGGCGATCGAGCGGGCTCGCGCCGACGGCCTCGAGGTCGCCTACGGCAACTCCCTGCGTGGCAACATCGCCGAGGCCCTGTTCAACGCGGGGCGGTGGGACGAGGCCCGGACCACGATTCGAACCGCCCTGGAGTGGAGCCCCGACGCGGTGGCGTTTGCCGACGCCTCGGTCACGGCCGCGATGCTCGAGGTCGAGACGAGCGTCGACGAGCGCGCCGCGAGCCTCCTCGGCTGGCGCCCGCTCGAGATCGACCACGCACCCGATCCGCAGCTCGAGGTCCCGGCGACGCGCGCCGCCGCGTCGTTCGCCCTGTGGCGCGGCGACGTGGCCGATGCCCGACGCGCCGTCGAGCGGGGCTGGGCACTCGTCCGGCGGGCCGAGGACTGGGCCCTGGCGGCTCGCATGGCATCGACCTACCTGGAGGTCCAGGCCGCCGTGGCGTCCGACGCCCGGGATCGTCACGCGCTGCCGGAGATGAGCGGCGCTCGCCAGCGCGGCCTGCGGGTCCTGGCCGAGGCCGAGACCGTCCTTCGTTCCAGCGGTGTCGGCCCCGGGGCGCCGAGCCGCCTCGAGGCCGACGCGAATCTCGCCACCGCCCGGGCGTTCGCTGCTCGGCTCGACGGCCGCGACGATCCGGTCCTCTGGGATGCCGCGGCACAGGGTTGGGAGCGGGCCGGCGAGCCGTACCAGGTTGCGCGGGCGCGCTGGCGTCAGGCCGAGGCTGCGCTCCCGGGCCGTGATGCCCGGATCGGCCG
This sequence comes from Candidatus Limnocylindrales bacterium, assembly GCA_038322255.1. Classification (GTDB taxonomy): domain Bacteria; phylum Chloroflexota; class Limnocylindria; order Limnocylindrales; family CSP1-4; genus UBA5189. Next base: position 1,906 of record JBBQFS010000027.1, read on the forward strand.
CGCCGCTGCTCGCGGGCCGCTTCTCGAGGCGACGCGCATCGCGCGAGAGCTCGGCGCCCGGCCCTTGCTGCGCGAGCTGACCAGCCTGGCCAGCCGGGCCCTGATCACGCTCCCTGACGCGGAGCCCGCGGAATCCGGCGACGGCCGGATCGCGACCGTGGGCACGGCAACGGCCGACGGCTCGCGCCAGCGGCCGACGATCGCGACCCGCGGCTCCTTCGCCCAGGGCGAGCCGATCGCCTCGCGCACCCCCCTCGAAGAACCCCGGGACCACATCGGAGCCGGTTCGGCGTCGGGCATCGCCGCCGCGTTCGCGCCGGACGACCTGGCCAAACGACCGAAGGAGGCGTTCGGCCTCTCACGCCGCGAGCGCGAGGTCCTCGCGCTCATCGCCGAGGGTCGGACCAACCGCGAGATCGGGGAGCGGCTCTTTATCAGCCAGAAGACGGTCGGCGTCCACGTCGGGAACATCCTGTCCAAGCTCGGCGCATCCGGCCGAGTCGAGGCCGCGATGGTCGCCATCCGCCTGGAGCTCGTCCCGACGCCACTGGCGGCGCGCCCGGTGCTGGCTGCGGGCTGAGGCCCCGAAACTCGCCGGAAAAGAGAACAAGACCCGGAGGAGGATTCCGGGTCCTGTTCGAAGCGTCTGGCCTGATCGGGAGGAAGGGACCGACCGGCCTGGGATTTGTTTGGTGGTGGCGCTACCAGCGCCGCATGTTGACTGCCATGCCGAAGAACAGCGTGACTGCCCAGATCGGCGTCAGCGCCAGGGCCAGGTCGAATGCCCGGCGAACACGATGGGCCATGATTTCAATCTCCTCGCAACGTGCCTTGGGACCTCGACTAGCGAGGACGCCAAACGTAGGTACGGGCCTGCAAGGAGTCGATGCGACGATAGTCAGGGGTCCGGCCAGGACCATTGGCGCCGGTTTTTGGAACGACGACCGCACCAATCGCTCCCCGATCGCCCCGGACGACCCCTCGAGGCCTGGTACGAACGTACCGGTGGGCGCTTATCTGCGGCTTATCCCGATGCGGCCGCGCACCGGACCTTCGGTCGCCCAGCGGCATTTCGCAGGTGCAACTCCGCGACAACACGCCGACGGCGCCCGATCCGTCGCTGGAATCCGGGCCTCCACTCCATGGCCTGCCCAGGGCGGACCGGCATCCGGGCCGCCGTGACACCATCGATGGCCATGGAAGAGACGCCTGCGACCAGTGCCATCCAGGCGGCCGGCATCGCCCACCGGGTGGTCCGGACCGAGGCTGCGGGCAGCGCCGAGGAGAGCGCCACGATGCAGGGCGTCCCGCTTGGGGCCCTCATCCGCACGATCGTCGTCCGTCGCGGCGAGGATGACTACCTCTTCGTCCTGGTACCGGCCGGACGCCGCTTCGACTGGCCGAAGCTCAGGGCCGATCTCGGCGTCAGCCGGCTCTCGCTGCCCGATGCCGACGAGGCCCAGCGGGCGACCGGCTACGTCCGCTACACCATCACGCCGTTCGGCTCGACCCAGGCCTGGCCGGTGCTTGCCGACGCCACGATCCTCGAGCAACCCGTCGTCGCGATCGGTGGCGGCGCGAGGGGCGTGAATCTTCACCTCGCACCTGCCGACCTCGTCGACGCGTTGGACGCAACCGTGGTCGACGTCTCGGTTCCGGACCCAGCCTGAAGGCTGTGGCGAAGTTGGTTCGGCGCGGTCCTGGCATGCCCGCCTGCGCTAAACGAGGCCCTCGCAGAGATCGCCGTCGCCCGGCAGGAGCGGCCGGACCACGAGGCCGTGGAACGTGTCGTCAGCGGGATCGCGCCATTTCGTGAGCTGGTTCGCCGCTTGCAGCGCAGGTCGCAGCGCCGCGAGATCCCCGCCCGTCAACGTGCCGCAGCGACCGTCGCTCCCGTCGGCGAGCGGCTTGCCGAAGCCCCCGAAGCCACCCGCGAGCGGCCATGCCATCGGCGGCTGCGCCAGCCCCTGCTCGTTGGCCGGGGGCGGCCCGATGACCACGGCATAGCCCGCCGGGACGTGCAGCGCCTCCGGCCCGAGGTCGGCGCCGAGCCACGAGGCGAGGTCACTCAAGCGGCTCACGAACCCACCGAAGGCCTCGGGCGTGCCGGGCCGTGGGTTGCATGGGGTCGTCACGCAGACCATGATCCGGCTCGGATCGCCAGTCACGTCGTAGACGCGGCCGTCCGCCAGGATCTCGAGTCGGGCGACCATCGAACCCGGCGCGACGCTCCCGCCGGTGAAGTCGCGAACGCCGGCCAGGAGGCCCGCGTCGCGAGCCGCGCCGACGATCCTGGCCCAACCATTCGGGGTGATGCGCCGCTCGACGATGGGGATGACGAGTGGGCCGGGATAGATCGCCGGGACCGCTCCGCCGGACAGGACGCGGCCGTCGAGGCTGATGAGCGCTGACGGCAACCAGCCGAACGTGGCCGATGGCGGGAGCGACTGGACCAGCGAGACCCGCAGGCGCACCTTCGCGTCGGGCGGCGCGCTCGGGTCAGGGGAGGGTGTGGGCGCGGCGCCCGAACAGGCGGCCAGCAACGCGGCCGCGAAGGACACCGTGAGGAATCGGGCTAGGGGCATCAGATCCTCGGAAGCGACCCCGGTTTTCGGGGCTGAACTTGCGCTGGACGCAGGCTGCCGGGCGGCGGTTCCTCTGGCGGGTCCTCTAGCTCGCCGCAAGGGCCAGCTCTGCGCACGAGCCGGACTGGTGCGGCAGGAGCTGGCGAAGCGTGACCTGGACGAAGCCATTGGCCCGCCGCCAGCCGTATTCGCGAGTGTTGGACCACTCGCGAAGGTCACGCTTGCCGCCCTTGGCGGCTTCTGCGGACGCTGTCGCAGCCGCGGTCTTCGCATCGACGATGAGGCAGCGCGGTGGCGGCCCGTCGTCAGAGGTGCCGACGGCCGCGCCGACGCTCTCGATCGGGTTGCCGAACGGCCAATGGACGTCATCAACCTCGGTGGTGAACTCCTTCGGCACCCCGATCCCCGGGACCAGGCCGACCGTCACGAGGTAGCGCGCCGGGGCGTACGGGTGCGCGGCCACCGCCACGGCATCCGCTCCCAGCCAGGCCCAACGGGCGTTGAGCTGGGCCGCGAATGCCGCGAGGGCGGTCATCTCGGGCGGGATGATCCACAGGTCCCGTTCGGTGGCGAAGTCGGCCGGCTCGCCCGACGTCACGACGACGATCCGGCCGTTGTGTGGTACCACGAACCGGTAGCTGGTGGTGCCGCGCGGCAACGGCTCCTTGCCGGGACGCAGCTCCGCCCCGTAGTTCGCGTCCGCACCGAGCGCGTCGATCTGGGCGATCCGCTCGCGGACCGTCGCCAGCCCGGCAGGCGTCAGCTGCGCCTCCTGCACGCGGCCGCCTTCCTGGTCCTGCCAGATGATCCGCCCGTCGTCCAGGATCACGGTCCCTGCGACGGGCCCGCAGGCGTCACTGCACGAGGTCAGCCGGATGACCAGCGTCGCCGATGCGCCCAGCGGATCCTGGGTCCCGGGGATCTCCGACGGCTTCGGGATCGTGGGGACGGGCGTCGGCAGCCGCGGGGTCGCGGCAGGGGTCGTGGTTGGGATCGGTGCCGCGCTGGGCGATCCGGCAGGCGGCGTGCAGGCTGCGGCCACGGCGCTTGCGAGCAGCAGGACGAGTTGCTGCATCTTGAGGCTGCGCACGATCATCAGCCGCCCCGACTCACGTCGAGCGCCCTTTCCAGACGAGGCTTGTCATGGTGATTCGCCCCCGAGCGCATGGCGCCTCGGGCTAGAGCGCCTTCACCGCCGCGACCAGGTCGGCTAGGCCCTGCTTCGCGTCGGCGAAAAGCATGCCGGTCTTGGGATTGATGTAGAGCTCGTTGTCTATGCCGGCGTAGCCACGACCCATCGAGCGCTTGATGACGATGATGGATTTCGCGTGGTCCACGTCGAGGATCGGCATGCCGCTCACCGGCGTGCCGGCCCGGCGTGCGGCCGGGTTCGTGACATCGTTCGCTCCGACGACGAGCGCGACGTCGGCCCGGTCGAACTCGGGGTTGATGTCCTCCATCTCGCGGAGTTGCGGGTAGGGCACGTTCGCCTCTGCGAGGAGGACGTTCATGTGGCCGGGCATCCGGCCGGCGACCGGGTGGATCGCGTAGTTGACGTTGACCCCCCGGCTCTCGAGGAGCTCGGCCAGCTCCCGGACCGCGTGCTGGGCCTGGGCGACCGCGAGCCCGTAGCCGGGCACGATGATCACGTTCGAGGCGTAGGCCAGCTGGATCGCCGCGTCGTCCATGCCCAGCGAGCGAACGCTGCCGCCCTCCGGCTCACCGGCCGCGACCGTGCCTTCGCCGCCACCGAATCCCCCGATCATGATATTCAGGACGGAGCGATTCATGGCGTCCGCCATCAGCTTGGTGAGGATCGCGCCCGATGCGCCGACGAGCGCGCCGGCGATGATCAGGACGTCATTCCTGAGCACGAACCCGGCCATCGCCACGGCCGTGCCGGTGAACGAGTTCAGGAGGCTGATGACGACCGGCATGTCGGCCCCGCCGATGGGCAGGACCATCGTGACCCCGAAGATCACGGACGCGGCGATGATCACGAACAGAACCGGGACGCTGACATTACCGGCCCACAGGTAGACCGCCGCGATCGCCGTGACCACGGCCAGCGCGAGGGTCACCAGCTGGCCCCCGGGCACGCGGATTGGCTTGCCCGGGATGAGCCCCATCAACTTGCCCGACGCGACCAGCGAGCCGGTGAAGGTGATCCCGCCGATTACGATGTCGAGCACGGTCGGGACCCCGACCTCGAGCGGGATCGCGCCCGCGGCGGCGACGGTCTGGGCGCCGGCGAGGCGGATGTAGTCGTCGATGGCGATCAGCGCCGCGGCGCCGCCGCCGACAGCATTGAACAGCGACACCAGCTGCGGCATCGCGGTCATCTTCACAGTCCGCGCGGTGTACAGGCCGAGCCCGCCGCCCAGAGCGATCCCGGCGGCAATGATGATCCAGCCCGTCAGGTTGATCATGCCTTCGTTGGCCAGCAGGACCGCCGTGCCGCCGATCGCGAGGGCCATCCCGCCGGCAGAGATGAGGTTTCCGTTGCGAGCCGTCGCCGGAGAGTTCATCCGCATCAGGCCGAACACGAACCCGGCGGCACCGATCAGCCAGGTGAGGCGGACGATCGCTTGGACGGGATCCATCGTCAGGTCTTCGGGCTTTCAACGGCGGCCACGGATGCCCCGGATTCAACCTTGGGTGTCGTCGGGCGGCGACGGAACATCTGGAGCATGCGGTCCGTGACGACGTAGCCGCCGACAACGTTCATGGTCGCGAAGGCCACGGCGACGAAGCTCAGGATCTGGCTCAGGAGGTCGGTCGCCGTCGCCGCGATGAACATCGAGCCGACGAGGACGATGCCGTGGATCGAGTTGGCCCCCGACATCAGCGGGGTATGCAGGGTCGCCGGGACCTTCGAGATGACCGCGAAGCCGCACAGGATGGCGAGGACGAAGACGGTCAGGGCCGCGAGCAGCTCGGGGCTCATGCCTTGGCCTCCGCGGGGGCCAGCAGCTTCCTTACGGCGTCGGACCGGATCTCGCCTCCGTGGGTGATCGTGACCGGGCCGGCGATCTCGTCCGCCGGGTCGAGGTCGAGCGCCCCGTCCTTGACGAGCTGGAGCAGCAACGCCGAGATGTTGCGGGCGTAGAACTGCGAGGCCCCGATCGGCATCGAGGCGGGCAGGTTCTCGGGCGCGAGAATCGTGACGAGGTTGTCGGTCACGACCGTGTCGCCGGCCTTCGACAGCTCGACGTTGCCGCCGAGCGCGGATGCGGCCATGTCGACCAGGACCGAGCCCGGCTTCATCTTGGCCACCGCCTCCACGGTCACGAGAACGGGCGGCTTGCGGCCCGGCACCTGGGCGGTCGTGATCACGATGTCCATGCCGCCGATGACCTCGTTGAGCTCGGCCTGCTGGGCGGCCCGTTCCTCGGGCGTCAGCTCGCGGGCATAGCCGCCCGCGCCGGTCGCGTCGATCTGGGTGTTGAGCGTCACGAACTGGGCCCCAAGGGACTGCGCCTGCTCGCGGGTCTCGGGCCGAACGTCGTAGGCCTTGACAACCGCGCCGAGCCGACGTGCCGTACCGATCGCCTGCAACCCGGCCACGCCGATGCCCAGGATGAGGACGTTCGCCGGCTTGGCCGTACCGGCGGCGGTAGTCAGCAGCGGAAAGTAGCGCCCGAACGCATTCGCCGCCAGGAGCACAGCTTTGTAGCCGCCGACATTGGCCTGCGACGACAGCGCGTCCATCGTCTGGGCCCGTGACAGCGTCCGCGGGATCGCGTCGAGGCTGATCGCCGAGACGCCGGCCTCGGCCAGCTTCGCCATCAGCTGCGGATCGAGCAGCGGCTGGAGCGTCCCGATCACGGCCTGGCCGTTCTTCAGGTGCTTCACCTCGTCGCCAGACGGCTTCTGGACCCGGAGGATGACGTCGGCGGCGTCGTACAGCTCAGCGGTCTTCACGATCCTGGCACCCGCCGCCTCGAACGCGGAATCGGGGATCATCGCGCCCGTCCCGGCGCCGGCCTCAACCAGGATCTCGAGCCCCGCAGCCGTGAGCTTGGCGAGGGCGTCGGGGACCAGCGCGACGCGGCGTTCGCCGGGCGCGGTCTCTCTGGCGACTCCGACCTTCATTCGAGGTTCACGTGGGCTTGGGCTCCTCAGGCGGGCCGCCGATCGAGCACGGGGCCGCGCCGCGCCGAAGTCTAGCGGGGATGCGGGCCGCCCCGTGAATTACGGCCGCGACTAGGATTGCGGCGCGGGCCGGCCCGAGCGCGCATCGGTCGATTCCCAAGGAGCACCCAGATGATTCCCGTCGCCAGGCTCAATCACGCTGTCCTGTATGTCCGCGATGCCGAGGCATCGGCCGAGTTCTATGGCCGCCTCTTCGGGTTCGAGATCGTGTCGAAGGAGTTCGGCGGTCGGGCCGTGTTCATGCGTGCCGGCGGCGGCGAGAACCACCACGACCTCGGCTTGTTCTCGGTCGGGCCGGACGCCCCGAGGCCGCCGCGCGGCTCAACCGGCTTGTACCACCTCGCCTGGGAGGTCCCGACGATCGAGGATCTTGCCACCGCCGCGCAGGAGCTTTCGACCTCCGGCGCGCTCGGCGGCGCCAGCGACCACGGCGTCTCGAAATCGCTCTACGGCCAGGATCCTGACGGCAACGAGTTCGAGATCATGTGGCGCGTCCCGAAGGAGTCGTGGGGCGAGTATGAGAAGCGCGGCACCGTCATGCCGCTCGACCTCGAAGCCGAGGTCCGTCGCTACGGCGCGCCCTCCCGCCCGCCGGCCTAGAGCGTCGCCCCGCCGACGGCGACCACCATCAGCGTCAGCACGTACACGTGTCCGAGGGCGCTCCACAGGATCGAGCCGGTTCGCCAGTCGAGCCAGGCGAAGATCGTTCCGCCAACGAACGTCGACCAGAGCTCGAGGTCGGGCTTGCCGATGTGCGTGAGGATGAACGGCACCTGCACGATGACCAGGGCCAGCGGCCCGATGCGCCGCCACAGCGCGAACATGAGGAAGCCCCGAAGCAGGAACTCGGCCGGGATGAGCTCGGCCAGGTGATTGAGGAGCCGCTCGCCCAGGGGCTCGGTCGCCCCGCCGTAGTAGGCCCGGAATGATTCGAGGCCGGACAGCCCGAGGATGATCGGGGTCATGACCGCGAGCCCCGCGAAGAGCAATACCACGCCCCAGCGCCAGTCGCCGAGCCTGAGGCCGTAGCGGCCCGGCCGATCCCGGAAGCCCAGCAGGATCACGGCCAGCGGCACGATGAGGAACAGCCCGAGCCGTTCGACGGTGAGCGGGTGCAGGGCACCAACGTTCGACGCGTTCGCAGGAAGCACGAGTCGCAGCTGGTCGACCAGGATGAGCGCCGTCGTCACGAGGACCGCCAAGGACGCCCGGCGCGGCAGGGCGAGACCCGCGACCCGCGTGTCGCTGAGATCCGCGGCGTCGGGCGGGTAGTCGGGCCCGGCGGTCGCACGGGCAAGCAGCCGTCGCATCTGGACCAACGCGGGCGCGCTCGCCTGGGCTATGGCCGGCGCGAAGCGCCGCGCGAAGGCGCGACCGCGGACGGTTCGGCCTCCGCCGAGGTGATGCGCACCAGTGGCTCGGGCCATCGCTCGGCCCCACCAACCGCGACGAGGCGAACGTCGACCCCGGCCCGGTCGAGCAGGCTCGCAGCGATCGTGGCGCGCGAGCCGGACTTGCAGAAGACCGTCACCGGGCTCCCCGCCGGCAGCTCCGCGAGGCGAGCCGGCAGGTCGGCCACGAAGATCCGCTCTGCGCCCGGCACGACGCCGTCCGACTCCCACTCGATCGGCTGGCGGACGTCGAGCAGCACGCCCGTGTCGTCGCCGGCAGCGCGGGAGCGATGCAGCGCCCGCATCGTCGTCGTCCCGTAGCCCTGCAACGCGCGGCCTGAATCGGCCCACGCAGCGACGCCGCCCTCGAGCCAGCCCGGGACTCGCTCGTAGCCGATTCTCAGGAGCTCGGTGGTCGCGTCGGCCAGGGCGCCCGGCGCCTCGGGCAGGATCAGCAGGACCGGTGCGCCGAACGGCACGAGCCAGCCGACGTAGCCCGCGAAGGTGTGATCGAGCTCGACGTTGATCGCGCCCTGGACGTGACCGGCCGCGAAGGCCTCGCGGTCGCGGCCGTCGACGACCGTCGCGCCGCTCGCGACCGCAGCCTCGAACGTCGCTGGGTCGAGGGCCGGCGGCAAGATCAGACGGCCCAAAATCCGCGGGCCGCGCCGATTCAGCCGGGCCATGTGCGCGTAGTAGTCCGGCACGCGTCCGAGCTCGCCAAGGGCCTCCGCCCGGAACGCCGCCGGCGGCGCATCCGCCAGGGCGAAGACCGGGTTCGCGAATCGCTCGGCGCCGATCGTCGATACCCGGCTCGCGCTCGTGGGGCCCGCGCTGCAGAAGCTGCCCGCGCCGTGGGTCGGCAGCACCTGGACGGCATCAGGCAGCTCGGCGAGCCGACGCAGGCTCCGTTGCTGGTCGTTCGTCAGGGCCTCGGTCAGCGCGGGGCCCAGGAGGTCGGTGCGCCCTGCCGTTCCGACGAGCAGGCTGCCGCCGGTGAAGACCGCGACCGCGCCCGACGTTGCGACGTCGCCAGGGCTCGCCCCGGCGTCCGTGACCAGCCAAGCGAGGTGCTCGGGGGTGTGGCCGGGCGTCGCCATGGCCGTCAGCCAAAGCCCGCCGATCTCGATCGCGTCGCCCTCGTCGGCCCCGAGGTGCTCGAACTCGTAGCCGCCGCGGGCCGGGGCGACGATCTCCGCGCCCGTCGCCGCCCGCGTCTCGAGCGCGCCCGAGAGGTAGTCGTTGTGGACGTGCGTCTCCAGGACGTGGCGGACGCGCCAGCCGCGTCGCGCGGCGACCTCGAGGAAGCGCCACGCGTCGCGCTGGGGATCGACGAGGACCGCCTCGCGGTTGCTGGCGAGGAGGTAGGAGGCATCACCCAGCCCGGGGGCAACGAAGAGCTCGATGTCCATCGAGTCTCATCGTGACATGCCCGACGGAGCGCCGGCGCGCTCCGGGAGGCACTCGGCTCGTACCATGTGCCGATGGCGACCATCGGCTATGCGGCGATGCTCGAGCAATTTCACCCGAACGACCTGCTGGACTGGTGCGCCCAGGCGGAGGCGGCTGGCTTCGAAGCGGGATTCATGGTGTCGGAGCACTTCCATCCGTGGACCCCGCAGCAGGGCCAGGCGGCGTTCGCGTGGAGCTTCATGGGCGCACTCGGGCTGCGGACGTCGCTCCGGTTCGGGACGGCCGTCACGTTCCCCGGGATGCGCTACCACCCCGCGGTGATCGCCCACGCCGCGTCGACCCTGGGGGCGATGTTCCCGGGCCGGTTCTGGCTCGGCCTGGGTGCGGGTGAGGCCCTCAACGAGCACGTCGTCGGGGGGGAGTGGCCGGAGATCGGGGTGCGCTCGGCGATGATGTTCGAGGCGATCGAGGTCATCTCGAAGCTGTTCACGGGCCAGGTCGTGAAGCACCGCGGACCACATTTCAAGCTCGAGAGCGCGAAGCTCTATACCCGGCCGGAGGAGCCCGTCCCGATCTACGTCGCGACCTCGGGCCCGATCAACGCGAAGAAGACCGGCAGGTTCGCCCAGGGCATGATCACCGTCGGCGCGGCCGACGAGAAGGTCAAGCTGCTGTGGATGGCCTGCGACGAGGGCTGCGCGGAGGCGGGCAAGGCCAAGATTCCCAAGCTCCTCCAGCTCCATCTCAGCTGGGCGCCGACCGAGGAGGAGGCGCTGAAGAACGCCATGCGCGAGTGGCCCAACGGCGGCATGTCGTTCCCGAAGCAGGACATCAAGAATCCCGAGGACTTCGCGGCGATGGCCAAGCTGGTCCGGCCCGAGGACTTCAAGAACCGCGTCCTCATCAGCGCCGATCTGGAGAGGCATCTCGCGCACGTCCAGCACTACGTCGACATGGGCTTCGACGAGATCCACCTGCACAACGTCGGACGGAACCAGGCCGAGTTCATCGAGGTGTTCGGGCGCGAGGTACTGCCAAAGCTCAAGCTCGGCGCGCCGAGCGCCGCGACGAATCTCGCCGCCGGCTGACGTCCCGCGTCGCGGCCTGGACCCGGCCGTTAGTCCCACCGAGCCATGGGTCCGCTTCGCTACTGTCCAGCGCGGACACCCTCGACTAGGCTTGCCCGGCTGCGGGCGAGGGCCGCGGCATCCCAGCCGAGGCCTGTGACCCATGCGACCTCCCCGACGACGCGCCGTCCGCCAGCTTTCGGCGGGCTTTGCCCTCGCCGCGCTCCTGGCCGCGCTCGTGCCCGCCTTGCCCCCAGTCGCACAGGGTCCTGTGATCGTCCACGCCCAAAACGTCGACACCGCCTTGGACCATCAGAAGCTGATTTCGCTGCCGATCGAGGCCTCGCACGTCGTGCTCAGCTGGACAGGCGCACCGGGGGCACAGATGACCGTGGCCTTCGGCCAGAGCCCGAACGAGCTCGGCGAGGAGGTCCCCATCGAGCTCGATGCCGAGGTCGCGGCCGACGGTGAAGAGATCGACAGCCCGGTCCTCTGGACCGGCGGCGCCCGGTTCGCCCGGGTGACGACCGATCGGCCGATCGGGAAGCTCAGGATCACGGCGATCGACAGCACCGATCGGCGGCCCGGCCTTCATATCGCGCCGCCAATCGCGAGCGCCGCGGTCGGTCAGCCCGCGATCATCAGCCGGGCCGGCTGGGGGGCCAATGAGTCGTACCGCTTCGACAGCGGCGGGCACGAGCTCTTTCCACCCGGCTATTTCCCTCTCCAGAAGGTGATCGTCCATCACACCGCAGGCCGGAACAATGACCCGAACCCGGAAGCCACGATCCGGGCGATCTACTACATGCAGGCGATCGGCAGGCACTGGGGTGACATCGACTACAACTTCCTGATCGACTGGCAGGGCCGGATCTACGAGGGACGCCACTCTCGCGACTACGGCGGCGGGCCGATCACGGGCGAGGACCTGGCGGGTAACGTCGTGCGCGGCGCCCACGCCAGGGACTACAACGACGGCACGGTGGGAATCGCCCTCCTCGGCAACTTCACCAGCGTCCAGCCCGCGGCAGCCCAGCGCACGTCGCTGGAGAAGCTCCTCGCCTGGAAGCTGGAGCGCCACGGCCTCAACCCGCTCGGGGCGAGCACGTACACCAACCCCCAGCTCGGCAACTCCAAGTACCTGAACAATATCTCTGGCCATCGCAACGTGAACCAGACGGCCTGCCCGGGGAACGCCTTCTACGCGACCTTCCCGGCGCTTCGCCAGGCCGTCGCCAACCGGATCGCGGCGACCACGGGGTCGTCGAACGACCACACAGCGCCGAGCTTGAAATCGTTCGCACGGATGGTGGTCAGTCCGACGGGCGCAACCACGTTGCCGTTCGGCCTGATCTTCAGCGAGCCCGTGACCGGCCTGACGGTCGGCGACCTGACGGTCGGCGGGACGTCGCCGGGCTGGACGATCACGACGATCACCGGGAAGGCGGCGGTCTACCAGGTGAACGTCGTGGCGCCGCCAGGTGATCCGCCGGATGAGGGCACGGTCACGCTCAGCCTCGCGGACAGCTCCGTCACCGATCTCGGTGGCAACGTCGGACCGGGCGTCGCGGCGACCGCGACGGTGACATATGCCCACGACGCTGCGGCTCCCTCCGTGGTGATCTACCAGACGCCGCACCGGTCCGCGACGAACGCCGCGTTCATCGATTGGACCGCGACGTTCAACGAGCCGGTCATGGGCTTCGATGTGGCCGACGTCGTGATCGGCGGCCCGGCCGCCGGGGCCTGGTCGCTCCGACGGATCTTCGGGCAGGACGCTCTCTACGCCTTCACGACCGAGCAGGCGAGCCCGAGCAACGGGACGTTCTCGATCCAGATCGCGGCGGGGTCCATCACCGACCTCGCGGGCAATCCCGTCGGGGCATCGAACAAGATTACCGTCACGGTCGATCGGTCGGCGCCCAACGCCAATGGGCCGTCGGTCAGCCTTGGCTCCGGCACGACCCTCAGTGGCGGTGCCCTGCGCGCCGGCGTGAAATTGAGCGGCATCGACGTCGGGCCCGCCGGCATCGCCTCGTACGACGTGGCCCGGAGCTATGACGGGCGCGCGTTCCAGCTCATCGCCGCGTCCCTGACGGGCACGTCCTATGGCTCGACGCTGACGCCGGGCCACAGCTACCGGTTCGAGGTCCGGGCCCGTGACAAGGCCGGCAACCTCGGGCCGTGGAAGGCCGGGCCGACGGTCAGGCCGGCGCTGACGCAGCAGACCAGCAGCGCGGTCCATTTCGCGGGCTCGTCCGCGACGAGCTCAGCTACCAGCTATTCGGGCGGCTCGGAGCGCCATCTGCTCGCCGCGGGTGCCTCGGCCAGCTACACGACCACGGCCCGGAGCCTGTCGTTCATCACGACGAAGAGCTCGAGCCGCGGCTCGGCCCGGATCTACCTCGACGGCGTATTCCAGACGACGGTCAACCTCAACGCGTCGAGTACGACCTACCGGTTCGTGGCGTTCACCAAGACCTGGGGCACGGTCGGCACGCACACGATCAAGGTCGTCTCGGTGGGGACGCCCGTGGCCCGCGTCGACATCGACGCATTCGGCGTCATTCGCTGACCTTCGAGCGGTCGCGAGCGATGCGTCGCGCCCGGTGGGTGACGGCCAGGAACTCGCGGAGGTGGCTGCCCGGCCGGATGTGGCTGGCCTCGCCCGCGTAGATCGTGCGGACGGGCACCCACGCGATCGGCCAGCCCTCGCGGAGGCACACCGCGATCATCTCGACCTCGAAGGCGAAGCCGGATTCGCGGCTTTCGACCATCGCCGCCATGAGCCGCCGCCCAACCAGCCGGTAGCCCGACTGGTTGTCGGCGATCCAGCGTCCGAGGGCAGCCGACAGGACGACCGCCCCGAGCCAGTTGGCGAGGCGCCGGACCGGCGGCATCCGGCGAAAGCTCCGGCGTCCGACGATGAGCTCCGTCGGGACGCCGGCGACCGTCCGCTGCGCGTACTTCCCGAGGAACGCCGGGATCTCCGCCGGGTCGTGCTGGCCGTCGCCGTCGAGCGTCACGACGGCTTCGGCACCCTCGGCGAGGGCGGCGCCGAAGCCGGCCCGCAGGGCTGCGCCCTTGCCCTGGTTGGGCACCTGCCGGATCACGCGCGCGCCGGCTACGACGGCCTTCGCGGCGGTGTCGTCGCTCGAGCCGTCGTCGACGACGAGCACGGGCAGGTGCCGGCGCGCGCCCTCGATCACGCGTCCGATCCGGGCGGCTTCGTCGTGCGCGGGCACGAGGGCCAGAATGCGGCCGGCGTCGCCGGCACCGCGGATGGTCATCGCCGCGATCGTACCCGCAGGCCCCCAGCCCGCCGACCGTGGCGCAATGCCTCTGTCACCAACCCGAAAGCCATCACGAGGCTCGCATAGCGGACTCGCCCGGTGATTCAGGCGAGTCTCATGGGATGCATTTCATTGGCGCGCGCTTCGCAGACATCCAGACGGCATCGGCCGCCCTCGGCGAGATTCGGGCGAGCGTGGCGGTCGGGCCGGGCGATCTCGCCCTGCGGCCGCTCGGGAGCACGCGCTACGACGTCCCGAGCGACGACATCGTCCTGGCCGGCCGGTTTGAGCCAGGCGATGTCGACGCGGTCGTCGGCATCCTGATGGCCCATGGCGGCGCGATCCTGGCCCAGCACTCCGAGAGCCGGGCGCCCAGGGAGTCTGCGCAGCATGAAACCCCGGTGAGCGATGCTCGCGTTTCACGAGACCGCGAGTCACACACGCGAACGACTGATCGGGTCCGGGAGAGGCGCGGCATGACCCGCAAACGGTTGCGCCGCCCAGCCACGCCCCTGCGTCGCCGGGCGGCGAAGAATCGCCGGATCAGGAGCTAGTAGGTAACGGCCGCGAACGACGGGAAGCGGTAGCGGTTCAGGTCGACCCGCCCGGCGATGCCCGGCACCGCGCCGTCGCTGCTGTACTGCCAGAAAGTCCAAGATCGGCCACCCCAGTTCGTAGCCGGGACGGACGGGCTCGAGACACCCCAGTGGGCAACCCACAGGATCGCGTAGCCATTGTCGGCGAACCACCGGGTGTCAGCCATCGAGGTTCGCCAGAAAGCCGGGCTCATGTAGATCATGGCCTTCACGCCGAGGCGCTGGTCGACGCGCGTCAGCCAGGCCGTCACCCAGGTGGTCAGCGCGGCGGGGCTCAGGCCGCCGGTGCGCTCGAGGTCGAGCGTCGGCACGAGCATGCCGTGCTGGTACGCCGCCTTGGCGACGAACCAGTCGGCTTCCTGCACGGGGTCGTTTCCGGGCTGCGCGAAGTGGTACGCGCCGAACATCAGCCCCTGGCCCATCGCGCCGGCCTTGTTGCGATCGTAGGTGTCGTCCTTGAAGTTGATGCCCTCGCTCGCCTTGGCGATGGCGAACGAGCGGCCGGACGCCTTGACCCTGGCCCAGTCGATGGCGCCCTGCCAGTGCGAGACGTCGATGCCCTCCTTGTAGCCGGAGGTCACTGACGTGACGGCTCGGAACAGACCGGTTGCGGCGTACACGGCGCTCACGCCGTAGAGCGAGGAAACGCTCGTGCCGCCGACCGCGGTGATCTTGTACCAGGAGGTGCCCGAGACGCTGGTCGCGCAGTCGGCGGCCCAAGAGCCGCCGGTGACCTTGGCCGCGGCTGTCACGACGCTGCTCGTGTCGATGATCGCCTTGGTCGTCGCCGCGGTCGAGGCGGATGACCGCAGCCGGACCGAGCAGTTCGAGAGGTAGTCCGTGGTTGCAGGTGCCGGAACCGCGGTCGGGGCGGCCGTGGGGGGGGCGGTGGGCTTCGCGGTGGGGACGGCGGTCGGCTTCGGGGTCGGGGCAACCGTCGGGTTGGGCCCCGACCTGAACAGCCCGCTCGCGGCGTAGACGGTGCTGAGCCCGAACAGCGACGTGGTGCTGCGGCCGTTGATCGCGACGATCCTCAGCCACGTGCTGCCCTTCACGGCGGTCTTGCAGGTGGCGGACCAGGAGCCGCCGGCGACCACGCCAGACGTGGTGACGATGGTGTTGGTCGGGATGATCATCCTGGTGGTCGCGGTGGTCCGGGCCGACGTGCGGACCTTCACCGAGCAGTTCGCGGTCCACTTGGCGGTTGCGGCGTCGGTCGTCTGAGCGACGCTCGGGAGGACGACGAGGACAGCGAGGGCCGCTACGACGAGTGGCAGCCACGAGCGGTGGGCACGGTGCATGCGGACTTCCCTCAAGGCTCGTCTGGCGACCCTGCCGGCGGTGGCGACGACCGGGCCATGCAAAGCGCTGAACGCCGCGATCTGGCGTTGCAACCGCATGCTATGAAGGGGTTCGGGCATCGTCCCTGGCCCTACAGTCCTACGTGCGACCGCCCCCGACGTAACGCAATCAATGCCCCGCCCAGGACGATCGTCCCGATCACCAGCCCCGCGCCGGCGAGGACTCCGGGCTCGACACCGGCGGCGGTCGGCTGGGCAAGCGGCGGCGGTGAAGCATTCGGCGACGGTCCGGCGGCGGTCGGGAGGGGGGTGTCCGAGGCCCCCGGCCCTGCCGGCGTCGGGCCCGCCGCGGGGCTCGGTGCGGTGCTCCCCGCCGCGCTCGCCGCAGGATCGAAGCTCGGCGACGTGCTCTGTGCAGGGGTCGGGGAGTGGCTCGGCCTGGGCGTCACGGGCGGCCTCGCCGTGGGCGGCGGCACGACCGTCGTCGTGAAGTGGCCCCAGAGGTACTCACGCGTCGTGAGACCCGAGGCGTGGATCCGCGCGGCGAGTTCGCGCCCCTCGTAGCGGTAGTGCCACGGCTCGTAGTCGTAGCAGGTCACACCCGTCCTGCCCCTCGGGTAGCTGAGCACGAACCCGTATTCCCAGGCATGGGCCAGCATCCACTTGCCGGCCGGGGTTGCGCCCCAGGTCTTGGGCAGCGTCGAGCCGCCGGGATCGCTGCGAAAGTCGATCGCGAGGCCGAGCTGGTGCTCCGAGTGGCCCGGCCGGGCCGAGATCCTGAGGGCCAAGGAACGGCCATAAAGGCGCACCCACTTGTCGAAGACGGCCTGCTGGGTCGCGTACGAGCGGTAGGCGCTGACGACCCCGATCGCGGCATTGGCCGTGGCCGCAGCCTCGCCCATGGCGCGCAGGTCATCGATCAGGAGGGCCCGGACCTGGCCGTTCCCCGCGATCCCCGCCCGCGAGACGGGGACGAGATCGGGCGGGACGTAGGTCTTGGGCACGCGCAGGATCGTGTCGACGAGCGTCGTCGACCAGTCGCCGTAGCCGCGAGGTGTCGTCAGGATGTCGTCGTAGCGGCAGGCCGGCAGCGGACCCATCGCCCGGACCCCGGTCGGGTCGACGGTGGGACGGATGGCGAGGGTGACGAGCAGCGCAAGGCCCCCAGCGATCGTGGCCAGGCGGACGAGCGCGGCCACGCGAGGCAGGGGCTTCATCGGATGCGGACTGTAGGGTGGCCGGTGCCCGCCCGCAATCACCGACCCGACGCTCGCCCCCGGTACCATCGGCTCGATGACCCATCCCGGACCGGCCCCGCGCAGCGTCGTCGTCGACGGCCGGACGTTCGAGCGCGTCCCGCTCCGAACGCCGGTGCTGATGCCGGGCGACGACATCCCGGGCGTGATCCGCGACCACGCGGGACCGCATCTGCAGCCGGGCGACACGGTCGTCATATCCGAGTCGGCGGTCGCGATCATGCAGGGCCGGGCGCGCGACTGGCGAACGATCCACCCGGGCCGGCTCGCCCGGATCCTCGCGGAGCGGGTGACCAAGACGACCTGGGGCACTGGGCTCCGCAGCCCCTATGCGATGCAGTACGCGATCGAGCTGACCGGGGTTCTTCGGATCCTCCTCGCCGGCGGCGCCCACCTCGTCGGACGGCTGCTGGGCAAGAAAGGCTGGTTCTACCTCGTCGCCGGCCTCAACGCCCGGATGATGGATGCCGAGCACACCATGGGCATCGCGGAGTTCTACGAATGCTGCATCCCTGCCCCAGCGGATCCACCCGGCACCGCCCGGGCGCTCAAAGCCGCGACCGGGTACGACATCGCGATCTGCGACATCAACGACATCAACCCGGCGTGGTGCGTGGCGAGCACGCTGCCGAAGGATCGCGTCCGCCTGCTCGAGCGCAGCTTCGATGACAACCCGCTGGGGCAGAGCGATGAGCAGACGCCGATCGGGATCTGGCGCGAGACGCCCACGATCTATCGCGGGCCGCAGCCGCCGACCGGCTCCGGAGCCTGACCGCGCCGCCCTGGTCCCAAAGTGACCCTCGCCCACAACGTCATCGCTCGTGGACGAGATCGCCGCGCCCGGCTACAGTTCGGCCCTGATGCGTGAGCACCTCCTGCCCATGACCTGCGCGTGTAGCCGGCGAGCGTCGGCTGCGGCTGGGTTCGGGCACGTCTGAGGACGCTCCGCAACTCCTGACCGGGCCGGCCTCGCTGATCCCGCCTCTCCCGCGAGCGGCCTGAAGAACCCACCGACGACGCCCCGTTCAAACGACCGTCTCGCGACGTCCCCGTCGCTCGAGGTCGGTCCACATGCCCGCTTTCCAGTCAGCCAGTCCATATTCCGCCGTCGGACTCCCCCGCGCCGCCACTGGTTCGCCGCGGCAGATCGATCCGCGCGGCCACCGATTCGGCGCCGGCCTGTCCGTGGTGATCCTGGGGCTGGGATTCCTCGCCCAGGTCCCGCTCGTGGTGCCCGCCGTCGGCTTGGCCCAAGGGGTGAGCGCCCTCTTCGGCACTCGCTACTCGGCGCTCGGCCGGCCCTGGCCGACCGTTCGGCGGCTCCTACGGCTGGGCCCCCCGGCAGAGCTCGAATCGGAGTTCCCGCCGCGCTTCGCGCAGCTGCTGGGTACCGTCGGGCTGGGGCTCGGCACGGTCCTGCTGCTCATCGGGCAGCCCGGCGCTGGGTGGCTCGTGACCGGGGCCGTTGCGGCCCTGCAGACCGTTCTCGCGGTCACGGGGTACTGTCTCGGGTGCCGCC
This sequence comes from Candidatus Limnocylindrales bacterium, assembly GCA_038322255.1. Taxonomy (GTDB): domain Bacteria; phylum Chloroflexota; class Limnocylindria; order Limnocylindrales; family CSP1-4; genus UBA5189. The sequence continues at coordinate 20,482 of JBBQFS010000027.1, forward strand.
TCTACGGACTGCGGTGGTATGCGCCGCGCCTGTTCGATCGTCTCGCCGGCGTGAGCGCCCCGGAGGCCGGATGAACCCGGTGCTCATGCCCACCACCCGGAAACCCGCGCTCACGAAGGGAGCCAATCGATGACCGTCCCCGGATACGCCAAGAACGTCCTGGTGGACGCCGAATGGGCCAACGCCAGGATCGACGACCCGAACATCCGCTTCGTCGAGGTCGACGTCGACACGTCGGCGTACGACGAGGGCCACATCCCGGGCGCCGTCGCCTGGAACTGGACGAGCCAGCTATCGGACGGCGTCCGCCGCGACATCGTCAGCCGCGAGGACCTCGGCGAGCTGCTGAGCGATTCCGGCATCGGGCCGGACACGACGATCGTGCTGTACGGCGACAACAACAACTGGTTCGCGGCGTGGGCCTACTGGCAGCTCAAGCTGTTCGGCCAGGAGAACGTCAAGATCCTCAACGGCGGGCGCAAGTACTGGCTCGCCCAGGGCCTGCCGACCACGAGCGAGACGCCGAGCTACGAGCCCACCGGGTACCAGCTCCCGCTCGTCGACCTCAGCCACCGCGCCTTCCGGGACGACGTGCTCGAGCACATCGGGAAGAGCGGGGCAGCGCTCGTCGACGTGCGTTCGCCGGCGGAGTTCAGCGGCGAGCTCCTCGCTCCCGCAGCCATTCCCCAGGAGGGCGCGCAGCGCGCGGGCCACGTGCCCGGCGCGGCCTCGATCCCGTGGGGCACGGCCGTCCGGGAGGACGGCACGTTCAGGGACGCCGTCGAGCTGCGCGAGCTGTACGGCGCCAAGGGCATCACGGCCGACAAGGACGTGATCGCCTACTGCCGCATCGGCGAACGCTCGAGCCACACCTGGTTCGTGCTCCACGAGCTGCTCGGCTTCGACCGGGTCCGCAACTACGATGGCTCCTGGACCGAGTACGGGAGCCTCGTCGGCGTTCCGATCGAGAAGGAAGCGAAGGTCGCCGTCCCGGCCTGACCGTCGCGGTCGGGCGCCGCAGGCAGGCGCGTACTTCCGCGGGCGCCGGCCACCCGGCGGCGCCTGCTACCCGCCGGCTCTGCGCGCGCGGGCGCAATCCTTCGCGAGCGCCGTCGCGGCTCGCTAACCTCGCCGGATGGTCTCACCCAGCGTACCGTCGGACCGTTGGGCCGCCCTCGGCGTCGTCTTCCTGTTCTCGGTGGCGCTTGGCATCGCAACGGTCGCGGTGCCGCTGCTCGCCCTCTCCGCTGGCTACGACGCCGCCGCGGTTGGCTTCCTTGTCGCGACCTCCGCCGGGGCACAGCTCGCGCTTCGGCTCCTGCTGCCGCGCCTGCTGGGCCGATTCGCCGACCGGACCCTGATCGCCGTGGCCGGCATCTCGATGGTGGCGGGCCTTGGCCTCCTGGTGGTGTCGACCAGCCTCGTCATCTTCCTCATCGCGCAGGCGTTTCAGGGCACAGCACGCGCGATCGTCTGGACCGCCAGCCAGACCCACGCGGTGCGGTCGGGCGGCCGGCCCGTGCGGCGGCTCGTCGATCTCAACCTGGCCGGAAACCTCGGCGGGCTGACCGGGCCGGCATTGGGCGGGGCGCTCGCGGCGGTGAGCCTGCCCCTGGCCCTGGCCGCGGCGGCGGTGGTCGCCGCCTGCTCGGCGAGCGGGGCGGGCCTCCTGCGGCGATTCCCGCCCTACGACCGTCGTGACTCAATCGGGACCGCCGCGCTCCTGCGGCGCCCGGACGTCGGGCTGGCCTGCTGGGCCAATGTCGTGGGCGGCACCTGGTGGTCGATGATCGGCTCGTACGTGCCGGTGATCCTGGTCGAAGCGGCGCTCGGCCCAAGCCAGATCGGGCTCCTCGTGAGCGCCTCCGAGGGCGCGGGCACGGCGGCGATCCTGGCCCTCCGGCGGCTGCCCACTCACTGGCTGCAACCGACGGTGCTGGTAACCGCCCTGGGCGCCCTCGCGGCCCTCGCGGCCATCGCCCTGGTACCGCCGGTCCCCGCCGCCTACGTGGTGCTCCTCCTGCTCGGCGGGGCCGCCGGAGGATCCACCACGACCCTCGCCCCCGCACTCGTGAGCATCGCCGCCGCCGAGCACGAGCAGGGCGACGCCCTGTCGATGTCGGGCGCGTTCAGGGCCGCGAGTCTGCTCGCCTCACCGGCGGCGGTCGGCGTGTTGCTCGGCGCCGTCGCGCTGCCGGTCGCGGTCGTCGGCCTCGCGGGCGTCCTCGGGGGAGCGGGCGTCACGATCGCCCGATTCGGGCGCGGCTGGCGCGACCGCGGCTCGTAACGCCCAGCGCAGGGTTCCGTCGATGCCGTCCCGGGACCGCCGCACGGTTCGGTCCTCGCGCTACGGCGTCAACCGGTAGAAGCGGAGCATGTCGAGCTCCGGCTCGTCGAGGCGTTCGACCCTCTGGAAGCCCGCCTGGGACCCGAGATCCGACATCATGCCGGCGCGCATCAGCGTCCCGGTTGCCGCGGTCGGTCGCTCCGTCATCGCCGCCGGCAGGCAGGTGAAGATGCTGAACCCGTAATAGAGCCGCTCGCTCGCGCCGCCTGGAGCCGTGAACGCGTCCTCGGTCTTCTCGTCGGCGATCAGCGCCACGCCGTCGGCCCGGAGCATGCGGCGGACCGAGGAGAGGACGTCGACCGGCCGCGTCATGTCGTGGACTGCCTCGACGATCACGACGAGGTCGTATTGGCCGGCCTCGGCCTCGGCGACATCGCGGGTCTCGAAGGTCACCCGGTCGCTCACGCCCGAATCGCGGGCGTTCTGGCGCGCAAGCGCGATTGAGGATTCGTCTAGATCGAAGCCGTCCACGCGAACACTCGGGTAGGCACGTGCGATGGCGATCGCGGCCCAGCCGACACCACAGGCAACGTCCGCGACACGCGCCGGCGGGTCTGCCAGGAGCCGTTCGTGGATGCCAGGGATCGCCGGCAACATTTCGGTGCCGAACGAGCCGAGGAGCCAGGGCCGGTTGAAGTCACCCTGCGCCTCGATCATGTCGGGCCCGTAGTCGGACCATGCAACTCCGCCGCCCGTCCGGTAGGCCTCGATGAGCTCAGGCATGACCTTTGCGCACGCCACGATTGACCGGGTGAGCGGGGCAATCGAATACGGGCTGTCGAGGTTCAGCAAAGGCTCGACGTAGGCATCCGGGAGTCGGTAGCGACGCTCCTCCTCCGCCGCCGCAACGTCATCGACCTCGAGGATCCCCGTGGCGGCCTGTTGCTCAAGCCACTCGCGGGCATATCGCTGGTCGATCCGGGCGCGCGCGGCGAGGTCAGCGGCGGTCGCG
>JBBQFS010000028.1:0-23513 GCA_038322255.1 Candidatus Limnocylindrales bacterium
GATGCTGAGGGTGGGCGCCGTGGGACCCACCGCTCGCGCTCCGCGAAGCCGAGCAGCAGCTGGCGGGCCATGACGCCATCGAGCCGGACGACCGCCTCGCGCTCGCCTTCGGGATCGACCATCGCCAAGCGGGCGCGTTCCGCGATCGCGTCTCGGGCGTAACCGTCGAGGCTGGCGGTGCCCCTGCCGGTAGACTTAGGTCGCGGGTCGTTGGCCATCGTCGGTGGCCTCCGCTCGTGCGGCCGGCCCGGAGTCATGATCGGGGCCGGCCCTCTTTCGTGCGCGACTTGACTTCAGGGCAAGTCTCGTGAAGTGCACTCGCCGGAGTAGCGCAGCCCGGCGCTCACGCTCGGCGGGCGAAAGGTCCGATGGCAGCTCAATGGGCGGGCAAACTCGACAGGCGTGCCCATCGAGAAAGCTGGTGAAATAGGCGGCCCGTGCGGCTGCGGTGATCGCGCGCCCATCGTGACGGGCATTCGTCGTATACGCGCCGATCCGAGATCGAAGGACTCGCTGCTTAGCGGTTAACACGCACGCATTGAACTAACGCCCGGTGGCCTATTTGAGGGTCGCCCGTCTTTTCGACAGCCTCTTCTTTCGATCTGGCCCCCTGGGCTGGAAGTAGCCATTCCCGGCGTCAACGATCGTCGACGCGAGCGACTCGGTGGCAGCCCGCAGGTGCCTCGGCACGAGGTGCCAAGCAATCACCACCTCGATTGGCGGGTCGTCCCGGACTTCGATGTAGGACATGATCTCGGGAAGGTCTGCCGGCTTACGCAACCACTTCGGACCCGACCTCAGAAGCTTGAAGGCGTTCGCGAGACCCTCAACGTCGTTGTCCTCGATGGCGTCGTACCAGTCCGTGAGCACGGTCGCATAGAGGCCGAACGCCGCTCGGAAGGCCGGGGGGAGGCCACTGCGAGCAGCCTCGATCCGTTCCCGTCGGGCTCCGAGCTTAGGCCGTTGGAGCGTCTCAGGGTCGCGGATTACTGTGTCGTACCATTCCGAGAGCGCACGGATCTTTGCGACGTCCTCCTTCGATCGCGTCATTGACACTATTCCTCGCGCAGCCGGCGATATACCGCGATCGCCAGCTCGTCAGCGGCGCTCGCCCCGTACCGCTTTGGCATGAGCCGTGACCGCCAGCAGGGGAGCAGCATTTCGGGGTCGGTGCGAGGGTCAGCAATCTTCATCGAGAGCGATCTTTGAGCGCCCGGTATGCGTCGAGGGCTCGTGCATCCGCGGCCGACGCGCCATACCGGCCGACCATCTGCCGCGACTTCCAGCCAGCAAGCCGCATCAGGTCGCCCTCCTGCATCCCCTGGGACAGCATCTCGTGGGCGAAGGTGTGCCGGAACAGGTGCGGGTGCAGCCCGTCGAGCCCGGCTTCCCGACCACGACGACGGAGCATCTGGGCGACGCCCGTCTCGGTCAGCCGGCCCCTCTTGCCGAGCCACAGCCACGGCAGGTCGGCCTGGGGATGGTTCTTCCGAGCCTTGAGGTAGCGGTCAAGGTCGCGTGCCGTCTTGTGGTCGAATGGCACGGCACGGGGTCGGCGACCCTTGCCCAGGACGTAGGCCGTGTCGTGGTCCTGGTCGAGGTCCTCGAGCCGGAGGCCCGCGAGCTCGGCCCGCCGGATGCCGGTGTCAAGTAGGAGGCCGATGACCGCCCGGTCGCGGCGCTCCTCAAAGCCCTGCCCGGCGGTCGCCTTTCGGAGCGCCGCCTGGGCGTCGGCGGTGATGACCGCCGGCGGCTCCTCGGGGACCGTAGGCGGGTGCATCTTGGCCATCGGCGACTCCCGCATCTCGCCTTCCTCGACGAGCCATCGGAAGAACTGCTGGACGCTTCGGTAGCGATTGGCAGCGGTCGCCGGCCGCCGTCGGCCGAGCAGGTCCGCGATGAACGCCTCGACATGCTCGCGTCGGATTGCCGCAACCGTCCGGGGCATCCCTCGGTCGGCCAGGAACGCGTCGAGCTGGCGGACGGCCTTGGCGTAGGTCGTGATGGTCATCGGCGAGCGGTTGCCTGCCCGGAGGTGGCGACCGAAGCTCGCCAGGTTGGGGAGGACGTCCGGGGACGCGATATCCTCGTGCGCGCCGGCTGGTGCTTGCGTCATGTCGAGACTCCTGATTACGGCTCTCGCATATGCCGTAATCATCGGCTCTCACAGCATAGCGGTCAAGTATACAGTCGGCAGTTTCGCCAGTTACCTGCTGTAACTGAGCTGGACGCACCTTGGGCCCGTAGCTCAGCGGCAGAGCAGGGGACTTTTAATCCTCGTGTCGTGGGTTCGAATCCCACCGGGCCCTCGATCCTCGCTCGAGCAGGAGCCTGCATGCCACCGGTACTTGGCTGGCCGACATGGATGGGCGTCGTTGCCGACGACATGGAGCGCATGGCGGCGTTCTACGAGGCGCTTGGCATCCCGCGCCTCGGCGCGGGCCGCCACTGGATCCAGCTCGATCTCGATGGCCGGACATTGGAGATCCTCGAGCGCTCGGCGCTCCCGCAATACGACGCCCGTCGCGTCCAGGTCGGATTCGACGTGGCGGACATCGACGTCGCGCGCGAGGCCGTCATTGCCGCCGGTGCCGAGCCGATCAGCAAAATCGAGGGCAGCCCGGACAGTCCCAGCCGCTGGTGCTACTTCCGTGATCCAGAGGGCAACGTCTTCGAGATCACGGAGCGGCGCCCGCCGGGCGGGTCCGGCTAGGGCGATGGAGGTCCTCCGCAGCGATTCCGTCGCCGACTTCATGGCCGTCGCCGGTGCGTTCCTCGAGGCGCGCGAGGCCGAGAACAACCTGATCTTCGGCATCTGTTCTTCGATCGAGGCGGACCCAAGCCAGTACGAGGCAGCGCCCTATCTCGCGACCGTCCTCGACGGCGATCGGGTCGCCGGCGCCGCGATCCGAACGCCGCCGTGGCGCCTCGTCGTATCGGACATGGACGAACCCGCACCCGCCGAGCGGCTCGCGGCCGACCTTGCCGGCGAGGAGCTCCCCGGGGTGGTGGGACCATCACGCTCGGCGGGCGCGTTTGCCGAAGCATGGCGTCGGGCCGGCGGCGAGCCCCGAATCTCGACCCATGAACGGTCCTGCCGCCTGCGGGACGTCATCGCGCCGCTGCCAACTGCGGGCGCGATGGTCCGCGCGACGCCCGCCGATCGCGATGTGGTCGCCGGCTGGCTGCACGCCTTCAGCGACGAGGCGATGCGCACCGGCCCGGCCCAGGACTGGAAGCGGATGGCCGATCGCGGGATCTCCGGCGTCGGCCGCGAGTTCTGGCTGTGGGTCGACGACGGCCGACCGGTGTCGCTGACGGGCGCCGGCGGCCTGACACCGCACGGCATTCGCGTTGGCCCGGTCTATACGCCGCCTGAGCTTCGCGGCCGGGGCTACGCGAGCAATCTCGTCGCCGGGGTCTCGCAACGGCAGCTCGACGCGGGCCGCGAGTTCGTCTTCCTGTTCACGGACCTGGCGAACCCGACTGCGAACCGCATTTACCAGGCGATCGGATACGAGCCCGTGATCGACATCGACGAGTATGCGTTCGGCCCATGAACCAGCTCATGGCCGGGCGTCGGTGCCGGGCCGCGGCGTAACCCGATCGCAACCGAGCCTTAACCCGCGCGACAAAGACCCAGTGGCCGCCGAGGCTGACACTCCTCGCGAAGACCCGGATCAGGCGGGCCAATGCAAGGGGAGGCCCCCATGTCGCTCGAGATGAACTCGCTGCCACAGTTGGAGCGGGCCGTCCGCGACGGCCAGCTCGCGCCGGTCACCTGCGCTGCGTGCGGCTGCCGGCTCGAGGCGTCCGGGACAGCGGACGAGGCGCCGTGGTTCCACTTCGGGCGCCTGGGCGGGCGGGACGCCCGGGGCTGCCGGCCGGGCTGCGTCGAATCAGGGCACGATCGGAGCGGACGCCAGATCCTCGCCGCCTGAGCGCACGCGTCGGGGCGATGAGTCCCGGCCCAAGGAACCTGCCGACCGGCCAGGCGCCAGTCCGGCCGCCTGTCCCGTCTCGGCCAGCCAGCACGCGGCGGCATGGCCGTCCCCGAGGTCGATGAGCGGCGGCTCCTCCGTCACGCATCGATCGAACGCCAGCGGGCAGCGCGTCCTGAATCGGCAGCCTGAGGGGATGGCCGACGCATCCGGCGTCTCGCCCACGAGGATCGTTCGCTTGGCCCGCACGCCGGCGCTCGGCGGCGTCGGCGTCGGCGAAACCGAGACGAGCGCCGCGGTGTACGGGTGGCGGGGCGCCTTGATGACGCGCTCGGCCGGTCCGATCTCCATGATCCGACCCAGGTACATGACCGCGATCCGGTCCGCGATGACCCAGGCGAGTGACAGGTCGTGCGTGATGAACAAGTAGGTCAGGCCGTGGGCTGCGCGGAGCTCCAGGAGCAGCCGCAGGATCTCGGTGCGGATCGAGACATCGAGCATGCTCACCGGCTCGTCGGCAACGACGAGCTCGGGGCCGAGGACCATGCCGCCGGCGATGACGACGCGCTGGCGCTGGCCACCGGACAGCTCGTGGGGATAGCGGAAGGCGAAGTCGCGCGCCGGGCGCAGGCCGGCGTCGTCGAGGGCCGCCATCACCCGCTCGTCCCGCTCGGCCTGCGAGCCGGCGAGGCCATTGACCTCGAGCGGCTCGGCCACGAAGTCGTGGACCGTCTGCTTTGGGTTGAGCGTCTCGTACGGGTCCTGGAAGATGACCTGGATCCGACGGCGATAGCCGCGCAGCGCCCCGACGCCCCACGTGTCGGAGACGTCCGTGCCATCGAAGATCACCCGACCGCTGGTCTGGCGGGTGAGCTTGACGATGACCCGACCGGTCGTGGTCTTACCCGAGCCCGATTCGCCGACGAGCCCGAGAACCTCGCCACGTCGGATCGAGAGGTCGATCCCGTCGACGGCCCTGACGACGCCGTGGGTCCGCCGCAGGAGCGTATCGACCAGCCCGCCCCGGATCGGGAAATGGACCCGGAGGTCCTCCAGCCGCATGAGCTCCCGGGCTTCGGTCACGTGGCCTTCCCGTTCGTGGCGCCCGCGCCGACCAACGGTTCGACCGGGATCAGGACCGGCGTTCCGTCGCTGTCCTCGGGGTAGAGGTGGCAGGCGACGCGGACACCGTCGGCGAACCAGATCTCGGGCGGCACGACCTCGCGACAGACCTCCATCACCATCGGGCATCGCGGCGCGAACCGGCAGCCCGGCGGGGGATCGCGCAGATCCGGCGGCTGGCCTGGGATGACGTCGAGCGTTCGGCGGTCGGCCTGGATGTCCGGGAAGGCGGCGAGCAGCTTCTGGGTGTAGGGATGGCGGGGCGTGCGGAAGACGACGTCAACGGAACCTTCCTCGGCGACCTTGCCGGCGTACATGATCAGGGTCCGATCGCATGTCTCGGCGATCACCGAGAGGTCGTGGGTGATGAGGATCAGCGACAGGCCGAGCTCGGACCGAAGGCGCTCGAGGAGCTCGAGGATCTGCGCCTGGACCATCACGTCGAGGGCCGTGGTCGGCTCGTCGCCGATGACGATCGCCGGGTCGCAGGCGAGGGCCATCGCGATCATCGCTCGTTGGCGCATCCCGCCCGACAGCTCGTGTGGGTACGCGGCACCGCGGCGCCTGGGGATGCCGACGAGCTCCAGCAGCTCTCCGGCGCGCTTCCGGGCGGCGGCCGGCTTCTGGCCCAGCCGCTGCTCGAGCGGCTCCGCGATCTGGTCGCGAACCCGGCGGACGGGGTTGAGGGCGTTCATCGCGCCCTGGAACACGATCGAGATCTCGCGCCAGCGGTATCGCCTGAGCTGGACCTCGCTCTTCGACGTGAGCTCGATGCCCATGAGCTTGATCGAGCCGCGCGTGCTGGCGTTTGACGGCAGGAGCCGGACCAGCGAAAGGGCCGTCGTGGTCTTGCCGCAGCCCGACTCGCCGGCGATCCCGAGGGCCTCGCCGTAATCGAGCGTGAAGCTCACCCCGTCGACCGCCCGCACGGTCCCGCTCTCGAGCGCGAAGTACGTCCTCAGGTTCTCGACGACGAGGAGGCGCGCGTCCGGATCGGCCTGCTTGGGGAGGGGCCATTCCCGCCGGCCGACGCGCCTCGAGGTCACGGCATCCGCGGCCGCCGGCCCAGGGCCAGCCGTCGACGCGGTCATCGCCGGCTCCGGAGGCGTGGATTCAGGACGTCATCGAGGGCGCTGCCCATAAGCGTGAACGCGAGCACGACGAGGACGATCGCGGTCGCCGGCGGAACGTAGTACCACCAGATGCCGAGCCCGGGTGCCCCCGACGTCTGGGCCGCGTTCAGGATCTGGCCCCACGACGGCGCGAACGGATCGCCGAGGCCAACGAAGGATAGGGTCGTCTCCGTGAGCACGGAGCCCGCGAACACCAGGACCGTGTTCGCCACGATCAGGTTCACGACGTTCGGGAGGATGTGGCGACGCATGATGTGGCCACCGCCCGCGCCGATCGCGCGGGCCCGGTCGACGAAGGCCCGTTCCTTCACCGAGAGCGTCTGCGCGCGGATGATCCGCGCGGTCGAGGCCCAGCTCGTCGCGCCGATCACGATGACGATGACGAACAGCGTCGCCTTGATCCCGAAGAACGCGGCGTCGAGGCCGACGATGTCGAGGATGATCGGGGCCAGCACCAGGGCGAGGACGAACGTCGGCAGGACCAGGAAGAAGTCGGTCACGCGCATGATCACGGCATCGAGGCTGCCGCCGACGTAGCCGGAGATGATCCCGAGCACGGCCCCCACGAGGACCGTGATGACGGTCGCGAGCAATCCGATGACCATCGAGATCCGGGTGCCGTGGACAGTGAGATTGAGCATGTCGCGACCGAGGTTGTCGGTCCCGAAGGGATGGGTGGCGCCGGGCGGCTCGAACTTATGGCCGGTCGCCGTCGTTACGGTCTGAAGCGGCCCGACGAGCAGGTCTGGCGCGATCGCCAGGACGGCGAACGCCAGGATGATGACCAGGCCGATGACACCGTCACGGCGATGCAGGAAGCGCGCCCCGCTCTCGCGCCAACCGCGGACGCGGAGCCGCCAGCGTTCCCGCCGGAGCGCACCCGGGTCGAGCGTCGTCGCCGTCGCCGTCACGTGCGGACCCGGGGATCAAGCGCGCCGTACACGAGGTCGGCGATGAGGTTGGCCACGACGACCGCGATCGACAGCAGCAGGAAGATTCCCTGGAGGACGGGGTAATCGCGGTTCGCGAGGGCGTCGACAGTCAAGGTCCCGAGGCCCGGCCAGTTGAAGACGACCTCGACGGTGATGGCCCCGGCCACGACGTAGCCGAGGTTGATCGCGACGAGCGTGACGGCGGGCAGCATCGCGTTCGGCAGGGCGTGGTCGCGCAGGATCCTCCCGCTCTTCAGCCCCTTTGCGCGGGCGGTCGTGATGTAGTCCTCGCCGAGCGTCTCGATGATCGACGAGCGCATGAGGATCGAGTACTGGCCGATGAGCCCGATCGCGACCGTCGTGACCGGCAGGAAGAAATGCCTGCCGTAGTCGATCAGCTCATCGAAGATCGAGGCGTAACGGACGCCGAGAGACTGCAAGCCCGCCGGCGGGAACCAGTGCAGGGCCGTCACGAACAGCAGGAGCAGCAGCATCCCGATGACGAAGTACGGCATCGAGTAGAGGATCAGCGAGATGCCGTTTCCGACATAGTCGACCGGCCCTCCTCTCCTCCAGCCCGAATACGCCCCGAGGGCGATGCCGAGAACGATCGCCACGACCTCGCCGGCCCCGAACAGCACGACCGTCGGCAGGATCCGGTTCGCGAGGACGTCGACGACCGGCTGGTTCCGGAAATAGACCGACAGGCCCAGGTCGCCCTTGGCCGTGGCCACGACGTAATTGACGAGCTGCTCTGGGATCGGTTTGTCGAGGCCCCAGCGCGCCCGATACTCGGCCCGGGTCTGCTCGGTGATATGGGGGTTCCTGAGTAGCCGGTCGGGTGAGCCGGGCATGAGCCGGAACAAAACGAAGTTGAACAGGACGATGAAGACGATCGTGACGATCGCCGACGAAACCTTCCGCAGCAGGTACCCCGAGCCCACCCGTCAGCTCGCCCGGATCACTCGTCCTCGACGTTGGCGGGCCGGCGCCGCAGCAGCATGAACCCGACCGCGATGACGACGATCAGGAGGATGGCGCCGATGATGAGTGGCGTGGAGCCGCTGTCCGAGGCGGGTTTCGTCGGAGTCGCCGATGGTGCGGGGGTTGCCGTGCCGCCGCCACCGGAGGGCGCGGGGCCCGATGATGCCGCGGCCGTCGGGCTCGGCTGGACGGACGCGTCGGTGAGGAACGAGTAGCCGATCGTGCTGTAGCTGAACAGCGGAGTCCCGGCCTCGAGCGGTTGCTTCTGCCAGCCGCCGAACTTGTTCGTGCGGTAGGCGTGGAGCTCTGAATCGTAGTAAAGGATGTGGTACGGGGCGTCGTTGTAGAAGATCGTCTGCATCTGGTCGAGGATCGCCTTGCGGGCCTCGGGCGAGGTCGCCTTGTTCTGATCGGCATACAGCTGGTCGTACTGCGGGTTGCAGTACTCGCTGTCAGATGACGACCCGATCGCGTCGCAGGTGAAGATCTGGAGCAGGGCGTTGGGGTCAGGGTTGCCGGCCCACGACCAGATGAACAGGTCGTAGTCGGCCTTGTTCTCGGGCTTGCCGCCCTCCGGCGGCAGCATCAAGGACGTGAGGTCGCCGCTGCCGAACTTCTTGGCCGTGACCGGGATGCCCAGCTGCGCGAGCCAGTCGTGGATGAACTGTGCGACATCGGGGTAGGTGTCGTCCGAGTCGGGAAAGTACAGCCGCAGCTTGATCGGCTTGGCTTGCTTGTCCATCCGCTGGCCGGTGGCGTCGGTGACGTAGCCGGCGGCATCGAGCTTCTGCTTGGCCGTGTCGATCGAGAACGTCCGCGGCGTGGCCGGGTCGGTGTGCCACTGGACCAGGACCGGCGGCACCTGCGTGGAGCCGAGCGTGCCGTAGCCGCCGAGGATCCGGTCGAGCAGGGCCTGCTTGTCGATCGCATAGCCGATGGCGTCGCGGAAGGCTGGATCGAGCAGCGCCTTGGTCGACGGGCCGCCGCCCTTGATCGTCTTGCCCGTGCCGGTGCCGTAGGCGTTGAAGCCGAACTCGGTCCAGCCGTTGGACGTCCCGACGACGGTCGTAATGGTCGGGTCGGTCTTCAGCTGGTTGAACTGGTCGGCGGTGGCCCCACGGATGTAGTCGAGGTCGCCGTTCTTGAAGGCCTGGACCATCGAGTCGGCGGTCTTGAAGAAGACGATAAAGACCTCGTCGGCCGCGCCCTTCTTGCCCCAGTAGTTGGGGTTCCGGACGAAGTGGACGTACTGGCCGCTCTTCCATTCGACCGCCATGTACGGTCCTGTTCCGACGAGCGGCGCATCGAACTTCGCGTCGCCGAGGGTCTTGTACGTCTCCTTGACCCAGATGTGCTTCGGCAGGATCGGGATGTAGGTCTGGAGGATCCGCTGCGAGCTGTCATCGCTCGTGAGGATCATGGTCGTGGCGTCGGGGCATTCGGCCTTGGTGACACCGGCATCCGCGATGGCCGGATCGATGTAGCCGAGGCCGACGACGTCACCGGCCTGGACCGCGTCGATTGCCAGCTGGAAGCTGAAACAGGCATCTGCGGAGGTCGCCGGCTGCCCATCGGACCATTTCATCCCCGAGCGGATCTTGAAGCTCCAGGAATGGCCGTCCGCGGCTCGTTGCCACGACTCGGCAAAGCCAGGCGCCGGCTCGAGGTTCGGCCCGAAGGTAACGAGGAAGTCGTAGGTGAGCTCGTACGCCTCGTAGCCGACCACGAGGGCAGTGGCATACGGGTTGAGCGAATCGAGGTCCTGGGTCGTCCCGGCCCTCAGGATCAGCGGGCCCGCGGCGCGGGCGCCGCCGGCACCCACCAACATGGGGGCAGCCAGCAACAGGGCGGCCATCAGGACTCGCGTGCGGGTGGCGAGACGGGGCCGCGCACCGGTGGCGAGAGACGATCGCATCTGCTCCTCCTCCGCCGCGGCGTCAGGGAGCGGGCCCGAGGCCCCAGGCTGCTTCCCGAACGCGCGGTACCTGCTAGGTTCGCATGCTGGCCGCGCGTTCGCAACGCGATCCGTCGAGCGGTCAGATCACCGCTGCGATATTCGAAGCCGGTCGACCGAGCGCCTCACGCAGAAAGGCGAATGGCGCCAGCTCCGGGGCCGGCGCGCGGCGCCCGGGGTCCAGCGCGAGCCCGGCGAGGATGCTCCCGAAGAGCGCCGCGAACTTGTAGGCGTGCGCCGCGCCCAACGCGACGATGATCCCGGGATGATCGGGCACGCGGTCGAGCACGAAATCGCGGTCCGGCGTGAGCGTGTAGAGGCACGTCTTCGTGCGCAGCGCGGGCCCGATCGCGCCGGGCATGCGCTTCGCAAGGAAGGCCTCGACGCGGCCGAGGCAGTCGGGGTCGGTCAGGAACGTCCGGCCCTCCGCGGTCGTCGGCCGGCCACCGATGTCCTCGCCGACCTTCGGGCCGGCACTGCGATAGGCCGGCAGGCCGTAGAAGGACGGCTGGTCGAGCCAGATCCAGACCGGCGAGCGCTCCGGCGCAAAGGCACCCGGATCCGTCGCCCCGAACCACGTGACCTGCTCGCGCGTCACCGCGAGCGGCAGCTCGTGGGCGAGCGGCGCCAGGAGCACGTTGGTCCAGGCGTCCGCGGCGAGCACGACGGCGCCGGCGGTGAAGGATTCGCGGTCCTCCGTAACCACCTCGAGCTCACCGGCGTGCTCCTCGATCGCGATCACTCGGGCGTGCTCGCGCAGGGTTGCGCCGGCGGCCCGTGCGAGCCGCTGGTGGGCGGCGTTGCCCCGTTCCGCGTCGACGATCCCGGCGTCCGCCTGGAAGACCGCCCGGGTGCCGGGGTCGAGGCGCCACTGGGGCCAGCGACGGGCCACCTCGGCCGCGTCCAGCCACTCGAAGCCCACGCCGACCGCCGTCATCGCCGCGGCATAGTGGTCGATCGACTCGGCCGCATCCGGCGGCGCGAGGTCGAGGCCACCGGTCATGGTCAGGATCGTCTCGCCCGCGGCCTGCTGGACCTCGCGCCACGCCGCCTGGGCCTCGATGGCCAGCTCGACGTACTCGCGCCGGTGGTACGACAGTCGCGTGATCCGCGACACGTCCTGCGACGCGCCGCGGTCGTGGCCGAGCTCGAACTGCTCGAGGCCGAGAACCCGCCGGCCGGGCGTCGCGGCCAGCCGGTACGCGGCGGCGCTGCCGATCCCTCCGAGCCCGATGACAATCGCGTCGTAGCTGCTCACGCCTCGCCACGATAGCCGACGGTCCGGCGGGGACGTCCGTATCCTCGATCGATCGTGGAGACCCGACGTGACGTCCGCATCCCGACGCGCGACGGCCTCGAGCTGTCGGCCAACCTCTTCCTCCCGGGCGCGGCGGAGCGGGTGCCCGCGATCCTCAACACCGACCCCTACCGCAAGGACGACTGGTCGGCGAGCTGGGACCTGACGCTCGGGACCTACTTCGCGGAGCGCGGCTACGCCTACTGCCGCCTCGACGTCCGCGGCACCGGCAGCTCCGCCGGCGTCGCCATGGACGAGTACACCGAGGCGGAGACGCTCGACGGCCACGACGCCGTCGAGTGGCTCGCGGGCCAACCGTGGTGCACGGGTGCGGTCGGGATGTGGGGCCTGTCGTATGGCGGCTTCACCTCGATCCAGGTCGCGGCGACGCGACCGCCGCACCTCCGCGCGATCGTGCCGGTCCAGGCGACCGATGACCGCTACACGGACGACGTCCACTACGTCGGCGGCGCGATGACCGTCAGCGAGCTTGCCCAGTACGCCGTCAGCCAGGTCGCGATGAATGCCCTGCCGGCGCTCGAGTCGACCCGTGGCGCGGGCTGGCTGGTGGACTGGCGCGCTCGCCTCGAGTCCACGCCGGTCTGGCTGTTCCGGTGGGCTCGGGAACAGCGCGATGGGCCCTACTGGCGACAGGGCTCGCTGGCACCGGCCTACGAGCGGATCGAGGCGGCCGTACTCCACATTGCGGGCTGGATGGACGAGTACGTCGACGCTGCGCTGCGAATGCAGGCGCGCTGCGAGAACGCCGCCGGTCGTCGCACGATCATCGGACCGTGGGTCCACGGCCTGCCGCACAGCGCCACGCCGGCGCCGAACATCGATTGGCTGCACGAGGCGGTTCGCTGGTTCGATCGGTGGTTGAAGGGCGAGGCGAACGGCGCGGACCTGGAGCCGGCCCTCACTTGGTTCCACCGCGACCCGACCCCCCCGGAGCGGTTCCCGAGCAAGCTCAATGGCTTGTGGCGGGCGCTGACCCGCTGGCCGCCGGCCGATCCCGAGCGCTTCGAGCTTCGGCTCAACGCCGGCGGGGCGCCCGGGCGAGGACGCCTCCTACCCCGTGCCGGCGAGAACGGTGTCGACACGTTCGCCCATCGACCGACCGCGGGCGCGCGCGGCGGATCGCTGTGCTGGGGCGCGGGCCATCCGCCGAATGGCCTGGCGGCTGACCTGCGGCTCGAGGACGATGTAGGTCCCGTGTACGTGGGCGAGCCACTCTCAGAGCCGCTCGACATCCTCGGCGTGCCGGTCGCGGTCCTCGATGTCGCGGCGACGCAGCCCGTCGCGCACCTCGTAATCAGGCTCGGCGACGTCTCCCCGGACGGTTCGGTCGAGCAGGTCTCGGAGGGCATCCTCAACCTCACCCATCGCGATTCGCACGCCGAGCCATCTCCGCTCGTGTCCGGGCAGCGATACGAGGTCCGCGTGCCGCTGCGCGCGGCCGGCTACCGCTTCCCGCCCGGGCATCGCCTCCAGCTCAGCATCGCCAGCGCGCATTGGCCGGTGATCTGGCCCTCGCCGGGGGGCGGCGCGCTATCGATCCATCGCGGCACGAACGCGGCCTCGCGCCTGGAGCTGCCGCTGCTGCCCGCGGGCGTCGAAGCCGTGCCTGCGCCGGCGTTCCGCACGGAGCCCCCGCAGCTCCTCGAGTTCGGCGGCGAGACGTCGGAGCCGAGCCTGTGGCAAACCGTCGAGGACGCCGTCGCGGGGACGCTCACGATCCGCACGCGGGAAGGGGCGACGAGCGTCCTGCCCGACGGCGTGTCGACGCTGTTCGTCGGCGAGTCCCTGGTCATGACCGCGTCCGATCGGGAGCCCGGCGACGGTCGCTTCGAGAACGCCTGCGAGTACCGTCTCGACCAGGAGGGCCGCGCCATCACCGTCGTCGCCGACGGGACGTCGATCGCGACCGCGACCGCCTTCGACATGCGCGTGAGGATCAGCGTCGAGCTCGACGGCGCGCCGTTCTTCGAGAAGACGTGGCACGAGGCCGTCCCGCGAGACCTGCTTTGACTCCGAGGTCAGGCCTTCAGGTAGCGGTCGAACCAGTCGAGCACGCGCGTCATCCGGTCGATCCGCCGATCCGGACGGCCGGCGGCCATGTACACGTGTGATTCCTCGGGATACAGGACGTACTCGACGGTCTTCCCGAGGACCCGGAGGGCGACGAACAGCTGCTCGCTGTCGCTCGGCGGACAGCGCATGTCGGCCCCTGCCTGGAGCAGCAGCAGCGGCGTCTGCACGTCGGCGACGTGGGCCAGCGGGCTCTGGCGCCAGAGGCGTTCGACACCGTCCGCATCGAGCGGCGCCCCCAGCAGCGCCATCCGGTTGTACTCGACGCCGCTGTCGCTGGCCGCCCAGCTCGAGACCTGGTTTGCGACCCCGTTCTCGCTCACGGCGGCCCCGAATCGCCTCGAGGTCGCGACGAGCCAGTTGACCATGAAGCCGCCGTATGACAGGCCCATCACGCCGAGACGCCTAGGGTCGGCCAGACCGAGCGAGACCACGTGATCGACGGCAGCGTGCACGTCGGTGGCGTCGACCCCGCCCCAGTCCCCCAGCTGCGGGCGGATCCAGTCGCGACCATAACCAGCCGAGCCACGGATGTTGGGCATGATCACCCGGTAGCCGCGGGCGCACAGCAGGATTGCCTCGATCGAGGGCGCCGGCGCCCAGCCACCGAGCGGCCCGCCATGGATGTTCACCACCGTCGGCAGGAGTCCGTTCGATGTGCCGGCCGGCGAAGCCACCCACGTCTCGATCAGCCCGCCCGGCCCGCGCGCGTCGACCTGTCGCATCTCCGGCCAGCTGAGGCCCGCGGCCCATCGCCCTCCGAGGCTCGTCCGGACCCGTAGCTTCGACAGCGGTTTCTCACCGCCCTGGCGGTCCGCCCGGACCGTCACGAGCTCCATCGGCCGGTCCCCGACGCAGGCAAGGAGCGTGACGCGAGCATCGCCGGGCGCCTGCGCGGAGGCAGCGACCGCGAGGCTCTCGGTGGCGAGATCCGCCGAGGCCAGCGGCGCGGGCTCGCCGACCGGCTCACCGGTCGCCGGGTCGATCTCGAACCGCCAGGGCGCGGCCCGGCCTCGATCCGTGACGATCGCCACGATCGTGCCGTCGTCCAGCCAGGCCGGCGTGACCCGCGACGACGCGCTCCAGCCCAGGAGGTCCGTGTCGACCCAGGACCCGATCGGCCGGTCAAGCTCCGCGGCGATTCGACGTGCCAGCCCACCGCCGGCCGGTGCGACGACGAGCTCCGGGCTGGTGTCGTCGAGCGCTTCGGCATCGACCATCCCGATGGCCGCAAGCCATCGCCCGTTGGGCGACCACGCCGGTGCGTAGGCAGCCCCGCCCAGGCTCAGGACCTCGCGCGGCTCGGCGGCACTGGGCTTGTCGACACTCGGCTCGTCGACACTCAGCTCGGCGGGCACGGTCCAGATCGACGTTCGGGGTCGCACGTCGGCGTCGGCTCGCGGGTCGGCCGTGAAGGCGATCGACCGACCGTCGGGCGCCCAGGCGATGCCGGAGACGCCCCAGTCGCCCGAGGTGAGCGACCTGGCGCGGGCGCCCGCCCGGGCCTCGACAACGTGGAGGTGCGGCCAGTAATCGAGGTGCCCGGTCTCGTCCTGGCGCCAGTCGATCCGGGTGATCCGTCGGGCCATCGGCGACTCGCCGGCAGCCGGCGGTGCCCCGACGATCGATCGGGGCGGATCGGCGTCGAGGGTCAAGGCCAGGCGGCGCCCGTCCGGTGCCCAGGCGATCTCGCCGATGGATCGGTCGCGCGGGGTGCGGATCGACAAGGGCCTGCCCGGCAGGCCGCCATCGCGCAGCGGGAGGATGCGAAGCCGCGCCGTTTCGCCATCAGGTCCGCTCGATCGACCCCTGGTGTCGCGGAGCCGCGACGCCGCACGGGTGCGGCGGAAGGCCACCGCGGAGCCGTCGGGCGACAAACGCGGGTACGAATCGCGTACGCGGCCGGATGTCAGCTGCACCGGCGTGCCCTTGCCGATCAGGGGGACGAGCCACAGGTGCGAGCGGTAGCGATCGCCCTGCACGAAGCGGCGGACGACGACGGCGAAGCGCCCGTCCGCGGCCACGTCGTGCTCCTCGAGCACCACCTGCGAGCGGATCACGGTTTCGGGATCGGTCCGGCGAGCCATCTCAGGCGCGAGCGACCGACTCGATGAGGTCAGCGGCTCGGACGGTCCCCCGCGCCGCCTGAAGGCGCTCGGAGATCTGCCCGAGGCGCGCCGCCAGCTTGGAGTTCGCGAGCAGCCGATCGACTGCCCCGGTCAGCGCGTCGTCCTCGAACGTGTACGTCGGAAGGCGGGTCCCGAAGCCCAGCTCGTCGATTCGCTGCGCGTTGTCGGCCTGATCCCAGAAGATGGGCAGCACGATCATCGGCTTGCCGTGGTGGAACGCCTCGGTCACGGTGTTGTTGCCGCCGTGGGTGATCACGAGGTCCACCAGCGGCAGGATCGCCGGCTGGGGCAGGAATGCCTCGCCGGTCATGTTGTCGTGCAGGCGAATCTGGTCGGCGAGCGGCCCCTTGGAGACGATGACCCGATGGCGCGTCCCACCCATGACGTCGACGAGCCGCTGCATTAACTCCACGTCCGCCGACCCGAGGCTCCCGAGCGAGAGGTAGACGAGGCCGCTCGCCGGGTCGTCCGACCGGAGATGGGCCGGAAGTTCCCACGCCCCGTCGGTGGCGCGGACCGACGAATCCAGCCGGTGCCACGTCGGCGGGAGCGGCCGCTTTCGCTCGTAGTCCGCCTCGGCGGGATACAGGTACAGGTTCAGCCATGGTGATTCGTGGATGAAGTCGGGGCCCTCGGCGTCCCACCTCAGGCCGGGTGCACCACGCGACCGGCAGAACTCGTCGAAGTCGGCCCACAGGTCGCGATGCGTCCGCTCGACCTCGCGATGGAACGCCGGCCAGCGCGACCGGTCGGAGGCTGGGTAGCCAGATGAGAACGGTGGGATCGCGGGGTCCTTGAGCTCGGCGGGGTTGCACGACGCGATCCGGACCCATGGCCGGCCCGACGCCGGCAGCGCTGGGAACCCGACCACGTTGTCCTCGACGATGATCGCCGGGTCGAGCTCGTCGATGATCTCGCGGAGCCGGTCGTCAACGAACTTCGCGCCATCGATCAGCGCCTGGAACGTCGGCGCGATGAAGTCGCGGAGCTGTTGGATCGTCGACCGGCGGAAGACCGGCGCGGTCTCGGCGATGAAGCTGATCCAGAACTGGCCCGGGGCCTCTGCCTGCTCCGGCGGGGGATCGAGCCGCATCCGGCGCTCCTCGAAGCCCTTCGCCTCCAGCGTGCCGGCGAACGATTCCTCGACGATGAACACGACCCGATGCCCGCGTCCCTGGAGGACCTGGCCGATCCCGACGCAGTTGTTCGTCGGGCCGAAGGCGCCCTCGGGAAAGAACACGATGGTCTTCGGCCGCGCGGACATGCCCGCAAGTATGCGAAAGGCGAGCGAGCGCGTGGAGGCCGTCCGCCGGCGAGAAGCAGCTGCTGACGATCGCGCGAGCGTTCCTGGCGGACCCGGCGATCCTGATCCTCGACGAGGCGACTTCATCGGTCGACACACGCACAGAGGTCCTGATCCAGCGGGCGATGGCCCGCCTGCGCAAGAACCGGACGGCGTTCGTGATCGCCAACCGTCTCTCGACGATCCGCGATGCGGACACGATCCTCGTCATGGACCGCGGCTCGATCGTCGAGCAGGGGTCGCACGACGACCTGATCGCGCGCCGCGGCTTCTACGCCGAACTCTACGAGAGCCAGTTCAGCGAAGCCCTCGCCGAAGCGGTTTGAGGCGTCCGGCTCAGCCTTCCAGGCGGTAGCCGACACCGCGGATCGCGAGGATCGAGGGGCCGCTGGCGGCGTCGATCTTGCGACGGAGGCGAGCGACGTGGGGCTTCAGCCAGAGGAGGTCGGGGTCGGCCTCCGCGGGCCACCCGGCGCGCACGAGGCGGAGGTGCGGCACGAGGTCGCCGCCGGCGCGGACGAGGGCCTCGGCGAGGCGGTATTCGATTGGCGTCAGCTCGAGGCGGCGATCGCCGACGCGGGCCTCGTGGCGAGCGGTATCGAGCACGAGCTCGCCGGCGCGGAGCTCCGTCGTGCTGGCGGCACCCTCGACGCCGGGCGCCGTTGGCGGGGCGGCGCGCTCCGCGCGGCGCATGACGGCAGCGATCCTGGCGAGCAGCTCCGCGCGCCCGAAAGGCTTGACCAGGTAGTCGTCGGCGCCGATGCCGAGGGCCCGAACCTTCGCCTCCTCCGAGCTCTCGCCGGAGACGATGACGATCGGGGCGTCGCCCTCCGCCCGGATGCGGCCGGCGACCGTGAACCCGTCGGGCCCAGGCATCGCGAGGTCGAGAAGCACGATGTCCGGCCGCTCTTCGCGGTAGCGCCTGACGGCGGTCAGCCCGTCGTAGGCGGTGATCACCTGGTGGCCCTCGGTCCCGACCAGCGCCGTGATCGCGCCGACCATCGCGGGATCATCGTCGACCACGAGGATTCGGAGCGGACGGGGCGGGCGGGGGATGGCCATGCCGGACGGCTCGTGCTTCAGACCGCGGCCGCGGCGGGCAGGGCAATCACGAATCTCGCGCCGTGCCCCTCGGCCGGCTCGCACCACAGGCGGGCTCCGACCGATTCCGAGAGCCGCCGCGCCGCGTAGAGCCCGATGCCCGAGCCCCGCGCCGTGTGCGTCTCGCGCCGGGCATACGGCTCGAAGATCCGCTCGCGCCACTCCTCGGGGATCCCGGGGCCCTCGTCGGCGACGCCGATTCGGACGCTGCCATCCGCCATCTGCCAGTCGAGCCGGATGGTCGTCTCGGGCGGCGCGTACTTGACGGCATTTTCCACGAGGTGCTCGAGGATCTGGCGGAGCCGTGTCGGGTCCGTCAGGGCGAACAGCCGGATCCCTTGGCGCAACTCGAGGCGGTGACGGGCGAGGAGCGGCGCGAGCTCGGTCGCGGTCTCGATGACGACCTCGCCGACGTTGGTCGGGACGAGGTCCGCCGGCGGCTCCGGCCCGACCCGCACCGAAGCGAGGATCGAATCGACGAGGCGGTCGAGCCGGGCGACCTGCTCCATCGTCGCCCGGTACCAGCCCGCCCGTCGATCGCGACGCTCGATATCGCGTGATTCGCGGCCTTCGAGCGGCGGCTCTTCGGCCAGGAGGTCGGTATAGGCGCGGACGACGGCCAACGGGGTACGCAGCTCGTGGGTGACCATCGCGATCAGCTCGGCCCGGGCCTCGTCGATCGCCTTGAGCTCCGTCGCGCGGGCCTCCGCTTCGCGCTGGATGCGGCCCTTCTCGACGATTCCGGCGAGGAGATCGGCGATCGCCTGCAGGTGGGCCACGTCCGACGGCGAAAAGTCGCGCGGCTGCTCCGTCTGGACATTGAGGACGCCGACGATCCGGTCGTTCCAGGCCAGCGGCACCGAGAGCATCGAGGCGATGAACCGGCGCTGATCGATGCCCCGGACCCACAGGAAGCGCTCGTCCGTGCTGATATCTGCGATGACGAGCGGCTCGCGCGATGCCGCGACACGACCCGTGACGCCGCCGCCGAACGGCACCCGCGCGCGCCCGATCTGGTAGCGATCGAGGCCGTTCGTCGCGGCGAGCGTGAGGTTCTCGGCGTCGCGGTCGAGCAGGTACAGCGAGGAGACGCTGGCTCGCAGCGCGTCGCGTGTCTCGTCGACGACCGTCCCGAGGAGCTCCTCCCACGTTCTCGCCGTCGTGGCCATCCGGGCGACGCGATGGAGGAAGCGCAGCTGGTCGATCTGGTCGGCGCCCGCATCGCGAGTCGTCGGCGCGAGGTCGCTCGCGTCGTCGCTCGTTCGTCTGTCGGCGGTCTCGGTCACCCCGCCACGATAGCGGAGGCACCTCGCGAGCCACCGGCCGCGAGGCCCCGCCGGGTGAGCGCCTCGATCAGTCGTTCGATGTCGGCGGGCTCGTTGTAGCGCTGCGCGGAGATGCGCAGGAGGATGCTCTTCGGTGGCCCGTCGGGATCGTCGCGGGCGGCGCGGACGGGCCAGCCGCCGATCGGGACCTCGACGCCGTCCGTCTCGGCCAACGCCTCCGACGAC
This sequence comes from Candidatus Limnocylindrales bacterium, assembly GCA_038322255.1. GTDB lineage: Bacteria > Chloroflexota > Limnocylindria > Limnocylindrales > CSP1-4 > UBA5189. The sequence continues at coordinate 19,499 of JBBQFS010000028.1, forward strand.
AGGTCTTCCCCGAGTGCCGGGATGGCGATGGCGGCCATCGACCCGATCATCGAATCCGGTGCGAGCGGCTCGAGGCCGAGGGCCTCGCCCAGCCGGTCGCGGGCCCACAACGCAAGCGCGCGATTCGCCGCCATGTGCGCCGGCCAGCCCCCCGGCTGCAGGCCTCCGATCACGCGGATCGATTCCGGCAGTGAGAGGAACGCCGTGGGGTCGCCGGTGCCCTGCCAGTCGAACTCCTTCCACAGCCTTGGCCGGTCGCCGCGCGGGTCGTTGCGGCCGTGGCTCGTGACCAGTGGCAGCACGTCGTCGCGGCGGTCCTCGCGCACGTAGAGCATCCCCGCGCCTTTGGGGCCGCAGAGCCACTTGTGGCCGTTGCCGGTCCAGTACGCGGCGCCCAGGGTGCGAAGGTCGACGGGCACCATCCCCGGCGCGTGGGCCGCATCCACGAGCGTGTCGACCCCGAGCCGATCCAGCTCGCGGACGATCGTGTCGATCGGCAACACGAGGCCAGTCGGGCTGGTGATATGGCTGACGAGGGCGATCCGGGTCCGCGGCGTCACCGCCCCGAGGATCGCTTCGACGGCCTGCTCAGGGTGCCGGATCGGCAGCGGGATCTCGCTGCGGACGACGCGAGCCCGGGCTCGCTCGCCGACCGACGCGATGGCGTTCAGCGTCGCGTTGTATTCGTGGTCCGTGGTCAGCAGCTCGTCGCCCGGCCGTAGCCGGAGGGAGGCGAGGACCGTGGCGACGCCAGTCGTGGCGTTAGGGACGACGACGAGGCCGGCCGGGTCGGCCCCCAGGAACGCGGCAACGGATTCGCGCGCCGCATCGAGACGCGCTTCGAACTCGCGGGACAGGAACCGAACCGGGTCGGACTCGAGGTAGGCGACGAGCGCCCGCTGGGCCTCGAGCACCGGACGCGGGCAGGCGCCGTACGAGCCGTGGTTCAGGAACGCGATCGAGGGGTCGAGATCCCAGGGGGAATCTGGCGAGTACGGCCGCACGGCCCGAGCATAGCGACGGGCGAGCTCCGTGAGCCCGCCCGCCGAATCCCCCCGAAGCCGCGGCGCGGACCGCGCCTCGTCAACTGGCGGCCGCGGGGACGATCAGGATGCGCTTCGCCAGCGGGCTGCCGCCATCGATCCGGCTCTGCACGAACACATCGGCGCCAACGGTCACGTCCGAGAGGTGGCCAGCTTCGCGCCCGACGCGCACGATCGTGCCATCGTCGGTCGAGACGACCTCGGTCTTGCCGCCCTGCTCCGCGATCGTCAGGCTGCCGTCGCCGACCGTCTGGACGGTCCCGTGGTCGAGCTGGAGGAGGATCAGCTTGCCGTCCTTGTCGGTGACCGTGACCTCGGCATGGACGAGGCGGCGGCCGAGACGAAGCAGCCTTGCCCCGCCGAGCCGCTCGCCAACCGTGCCGAGCTTCGGCGCGCTCCCCGGTCGATCCGGCTTGCCGCTTGCGACCGGGGCGCCGCTTGCGGCCGGCGCAGCGACGACGACGTTCGATGCAGGCAGCTTCTGCATGGTCGAGCCCGCCACCAGGCCGAGGCCGGCAACGGCCAGGATCGTGATCGCGCCGCCCGCCAGGACGAGGCGCCAGGTTGGGATATGCATTGAGCGTGGTCCTCCGTGTCGTCAGATTGGTGCAGGCCTTGGCGCAGGAACCTTGCGCGCACGGTGGTGGGCCACGAAACCGGCGCATGTCAGCGCGTTGTAAGCGTCGCTAGAGCCGGTTCAGGACCGCGAGCAGCGTGTCCTCGGCAGCCGACTGGTTGGCCGAGCTCAGGAACCTGATGTTCGGCTGCCCGCTCGTTGGCCGGGTAAAGCCCGATTCGGCGCCTTCGGCCTCCTCGATCGTGATCGCGGCGCCGCTGAACGTCCCGACCGAGTAGCCAGCCGCGAGCTCCGCGGCGAGCGGGTCCCACAGGAAGTACGAGCCGTCGGCCATGAAGGGGTTGGCATCGAGCAGCTCGGCCAGGACAACGCCGGCCGGTTGGACCGCGACCTCGTGCACGCGCCGGGCGAACTCGGGCGTGAGGGGCACCTGGCTCGTCCCATCGAGGCTGACGAACGAGGGATCGAGGCCGGCTTGGACGACGATCTGCGCCGCATGGGGATCCACATGCACGTTCCATTCGGCCACATCGTTGCCCGTCGGCGCGCCGGGGCCGAGGAGATTGCCCGGGACGTGCAGCGCGCCGCCCATGACGTACACCGGCCCGAGCTGATCGGCGAGCTCCGGATCGGAATCGAGCGCCTCGCCCAGGTTCGTCAGCGGCCCGAGCGTCAGCACGGACAGGCCGTGGTTGTTCGCGGCAACGGCGCGGATGAGCTCGACGGCGTTGCCATCGGCAGCCGTTCGCGTCGAAGGCTCCAGCGTGAGGCCGGAGCCCCGGTCCGCGGCAGCTCGCCACGCGTCCGGAAAGGCGTGATGCCCGGCAAGGGGCGTTGCGCGGCCGCACGCCACCGGGATTTCGGGCGCTTGAAGCCGATCCAGCAGGCTCAGCACCACGGCGACGCCGCCGGCGCAGTTCGCCTCACCTGTGCCGGCCACGGTGATCGCGACGATGGTCACGTTCGGGGCGCTGAGGAGGAACGACAGCGCCACGAGGTCGTCGGGCGCGACGTCCGTGTCAACCAGGAGGGTCCGCGGCTCCGGCATGACCGGCGTGACGGGTGACGATGGGGCGAGCAGCTCCGTGGGCGCCACTGTCGGAGAGCCCGACGCCGGCGGCGAGGCGGACGGCGGCCCGGTGCTGGAACCGCCGCCGCAGGCGGCTCCGGCGAGGACGGTCGCGACGAGGATGGCACCGTACTTGGCGGCGCGACTTAGCCGTGGGTTGCGGGCGTGCGGCATCGATGGAGACTCTAGCCGCGGCGCACGCTCGGCTTTTGACCGAATCGCCGGCTTCGGCTAGAGTAGAATGCCTTCGCGGGGTGGAGCAGCGGCAGCTCGTCGGGCTCATAACCCGAAGGTCGGAGGTTCGAATCCTTCCCCCGCAACCAATCTCGCATGCATCGTAGAACCCCGGGTCCCGACCACCCGGGGTTCTTACTTTTCCGATCCCGCCGCTCCGCTAGGGAGCGGTTGAAGGGGCGATCGGGTTGTCGCCGGCGCCTTCGTGAACGTTCAGATTCCTGGTCATCTTGATCAGGCCCTGGCGATCGGTCTCCGAGATGTCGGTCATCGCCTTTGCCAGGTCCTCGCCCGCGCGGTCCATTGCCGCGGCGATCTGCTCGATCGTATTCGCGCCGATGATCCCGTCGAGCATCGCCAGGCTCGACGCCATCTCGGTCACGAGCGGCGCCGGCAGGCGCGTCCCCATCAGGTCGAGGTTGGCGCGATCGACGCCCTCGGGCAGGATGCCGCCCCGCAGCTCGTCGAAATAGGCGATCGTGGTGCACGCCTCGAACAGCCAGATCCGGTACTTCTCCTTGTCGAACGCCCCGCTCATCGTCATCTGCTCAAGGTCGTTCTTGCGGTTCACGACATAGTGGCTCTGCTCGATCTTCTTGGGCTCGACCGCCCGACCGGCGGCATGGAGAGCCGAGGCGATCCCGATGACGAAGTTCTCCTTGGCACTCTTGTCCTCGTCGAAGTCCGGGCCGATGCCGCGGCGGGCGTGGCCGTTGTAGATCGAGATCTCGGAATCGCTCAGCCCGCGGCCATACTGCCCGGCGGCGCCCGGCCCGGGCGGGATGAGGTTGATCCGGACGATACCTCGCGCGTCGTGCGGTCGCCGGCTCGAGTCGGGTACGTGACGTCACGGCGTAGCCGGAACTCCTCGGGCTTGCCGGTCTCGGGCGGCATCGCCTTGAACCCGCGATCGGCCAGCCAGGTGCGCACCTCGGTGAGCATCTGCTTGTGCGCCCCGTTCTCGTCGAAGCCGACCGCGAGAGTGACGTCGAGGTAGCCGTCAGCGAACAGCCGCTCGTAGTCGAAGTAGTGCTCCTCGGCCTTGCCCGGCCTTGGCGCCGTCCGATCGAGCTCGCCGAGGGCGCGTGCCGA
>JBBQFS010000029.1:0-22726 GCA_038322255.1 Candidatus Limnocylindrales bacterium
TCGAGGACGTTCTCGATGTACGCCACGTGGGTCCCAGCGACGTGCTCGCAAACGTACTGGAGGCCCTCGTAGTGGGCCTGGCTCCAGCCGGCGTCGTCATGCGGCCCGATGAGGACCATCGCGACGTTGAACTTGCCGGCCTCGACGTCGGGGATCTGGACGCCGGTCCCCGAGGCCGACGTGCAGGAGCTCGCGCCTGCGGTCCCGCTGCTGGAGCCGCTTGGCGTCGCCGAACACGCCGACACAGCGAACAACCCCGCGGCGAGGGTGCTCACGAACCTCAACCGTCGACTCACCATCGGTCTGCTCCTCCTCGATGCTGGGACCTGGCTGGGCGCGATCGCGCGTCTGCAGTCATGCAGCTGGCCCGGTGGGCCGGCGCGTCCTCCGACCGGACCGGAACAGGATAGATCGCTCGATGGCCCTCGGAACGACGAAACTGTTGCCCAACGACCGGCACCGGAGGCGCGCGCTATTCCTCGGACGTCGAGGTGTCGAGCCCCTGGAGCTCCATCTGGACGTAGCCCGACGTGTCGAACGCCAGCTGGTGCGGCTCGAATGGCGAGCCCGTGCCGTCGCCGCCGGGGGTGAACTCGACCACCACCGACTCGTCGCCCTGGACGAGCGTGTAGACGATGAGCTGGTCGGAACGGGTCGTGAAGTCGAGATGCTCGAACGAGTCGACGTTGAGGGTGATCGCGATCGGGGTGAAGTACGTCGAGACGTCGGGCTGGTCGACCACGATCCGCTCGACCCAGCCCGTCCCGTGAGCGGCGACCTCGCGCCCGCGGAGGTATCGATACGAGACGGTCTGCTTGAGGAGCGGCCGCAGCAGATTGAGCATGTCCTCGCGGCTCGTGACCACGCCCTGGTTTACGAAGAACTTCGCCGGGGGCTGCATGGTCGCGAGCTCCTCCTCCGGGGCACTCGGGTCGGGAGGGAACGGAGGCGATGGTAGCGCGGCTCGGCGGCCCCGGGGACACCCGATTTTCGCCGCGTATGATCCGGCCATGCTCCTCGCCGTCGACATCGGCAACTCGAATATCACGGTCGGCTCGTTCCGGAATGGCAGCCTCGTCGCGGTTCGCCGTGCCGCCACGCCGCGCGGCGGGACCGCGGACGAGCTCGAACTGCTTGTCGAAGGCCTCCTTCGCCTCGACGATGCGGCGTTCGCGGACGTCTCGGCCATCGTCGCCGCCTCGGTGGTGCCGGCGGTGAGCAGCGCGCTCGAGGCCGTCGCGGCCCGGCGCGAGCGGCCGCTGGTCCTCGCCGCGGCGGGCACGGTGCCGCTCCCGATCCGGGTCGACCGTCCAGGCGAGGTCGGCGCCGACCGGCTCGTGAATGCCCTTGCCGCCGCGCGCCTGTATGGCACGCCCGCCGTGGTGGTCGACCTCGGGACGGCGACGACGTTCGACTGCGTCGCGGGCGATGGTGCATTCGTCGGCGGCGCGATCGCGCCGGGCATCGAGCTTGGGCTCGAGGTACTCGCCACGCGGACGGCGAAGCTCCCCCGCGTCGAGCTCCGGAGCCCCGATCGGGCGATCGGGCGCGACACGGCGTCGGCCATCCAGAGCGGCGCGGTGCTGGGCTACCAATTCCTCGTCACGGGCCTGCTGGCGCGGATCCGGCGCGAGCTCGCCGATGCCGGTGACGTCGCCTCAGCGGACGTGCACGTCGTCCTGACAGGTGGCATCTCGGGGATGCCCTGGGCGGGCACGCTCGAGGGCGTCGACGCGATCGATCCCCACTTGACCCTCAAGGGCCTCGCGATCCTGCACGCCGAGGTCGCCGGCGGCGAGCGGATCGAGCTCAACATCCTCGGGCCCATCGCGTCGCAGAGCACCGCGACCGACCTCGGAGCTTGACGCTTGACGCCTGAGGGAGGTCGACGGCTCCAGGGTCGACTCATCGCGCTCGGCGTCACCGGCTCGATCGCGGCCTACAAGGCGATCGAGCTGCTGCGGTTGCTGACGGCCGAGGCCGCCGACGTGGTCGTCCTCCTGTCCCCGAGCGCCACCCGCTTCGTCGGGCCACTCTCGTTTGCGGCGCTGTCCCGCCACCCGGTGGAATCGGACGTGCTCGAGCTGCTGCCCGACGGCCGGATCGGCCACATCGTCGTCGCCGATTCGGCGGACGCCCTCGTCGTCGCGCCGGCGACCGCGCACTGGCTGGCGTCGATGGCCAACGGCCTGGCCGGCGACGTTGTGACGGCCGCGGCGCTGGCCACGAGCGCGCCCGTCGTCGTCGCACCGGCGATGGACGGCGAAATGTGGACCCACCCGGCGACGGTGGCAAACGTGGACAGGCTTCGAGACGCGTTCGGCTACACCGTCGTCGAACCCATTTCCGGGCCGCTGGCGTCGGGCCAGTCGGGGGTCGGTCGGCTGGCCGAGCTCCCGGCCATCGTCGATGCGATCGTGGCCGCGGTCGCCGGGCGACCCATCCGCCAGCGCAGTGCCGAGGCGCGGCCGCCGCTCGCCGACGGAGCACCCCGCGAAGCGGATTTACTCGGACGGCGGCTCGTCATCACCGCCGGTGGGACCCGTGAGCCGATTGATCCCGTGCGCTACATCGGCAATCGCTCGACTGGGCGAATGGGCGTGGCGCTCGCCGAGGCGGCGCTTGCTCGCGGCGCTGGCGTGACCCTGATCGCCGCGGCCGTCGAGGTCTCGCTCCCTGGCGCCGCCGACGTCGTGCGAGCCGAAACAACCGCCGACCTGCGAGCGGCCCTGCACGCGGCGATGCGGCCGAGCGGCGCCGCCGCGGGCCCGAACCCCGATGCCCTGCTGATGGCGGCGGCCGTCAGCGATTTCACGCCGGCGTCGCGCTCAGGAACAAAGATCTCCCGGAGCGACGGCTTCGCGCTGGAGCTGTCCCCCACTCCCGACCTGCTCGTCGAGATCGGCGCGCTCGGCCGCGAGGCCGCCGCACGGACCGGCGCGCCGATCCTCGTCGGATTCGCCGCCGAGACGGGCGGCTTCGATCGAGTGCTCGCGAAGCTCCAGGCGAAAGGCGTGGACCTTCTTGTCGCCAACGACGTCACGGAGCCGGGATCCGGCTTCGGGACGGAGACGAACCGCGTGACCATTCTCGATCGGGGCGGTGCGACGGAGGAGCTGCCGCTGCTGACGAAACGAGAGGTCGCCGACCGGATCCTCGACCGCGTGGCGCGCGCGTTGGACGCCCGTGATGCCGCGGCGCAGACTGCCGGCATGCAGGAGGGACAGCCCGCATGAGCGCGCCAACCCAGGAAGTCCGTCGGCTCACGGTCTCGGACATCGGCCGGATGTACGCCGACGGTGAGCGCATCCCGATGCTGACCGCCTACGACTTTCCGACGGCCCGGATCCTCGACGACGCGGGCATGGCGATGATCCTCGTCGGCGACTCGCTCGGCCAGGTCGTGCTGGGCTACGAGTCAACAGTGCGGGTCACGATGGACGAGATGCTCCACCACACCCGCGCGGTCGTCCGCGGGACGCGGCGCGCGCTCGTCATCGGCGACATGCCATTCCTCTCGTACTCGACGACCGAGGAGGCGCTCGAGAACGCGGGGCGATTCCTGCAGGACGGCGGCGCGCAGGCGGTCAAGATCGAGGGCGGCCAGCGGAGCGCCCGGATCGTCGAGGCGTTGGTGAAGTCGGGTGTGCCGGTCATGGGCCACATCGGCTGGACGCCGCAGTCGCAGCACGGCCTCGGCGGCAAGGTCAAGGTCCAGGGCAAGTCGCGCGACGCGGCCCGGTCATTGCTGTCGGACGCGATCGCCATCCAGGAGGCCGGGGCGTTCTCGATCGTCCTCGAGCTCGTGCCGGAGCAGCTCGCCGCGGTGATCACGTCCCGCCTGCGCATCCCGACGATCGGCATCGGCGCCGGCCCGCATTGCAGCGGCCAGGTCCAGGTCATCCCGGACCTGCTGGGCCTCGGCGACTTCCATCCGAAGCATGCCCGTGCCTACGCGGACCTGCAGGGCACGATCGCGCAAGCCACCCGTGCCTGGATGGCGGATGTCGCCGCGGGTGCCTTTCCAGGTCCCGCCGAGACGGTTCGCATGGACGACGCGATCCTCGACGAGGCGCTGGGTCGCACGGCCGACGATCGCGCCCCCGGCGCCGTCGATCGGTCGGTCGGCTCGATGATCCCGCTCGACCGCGACCTCTAGCCCGGCGGGTCCTCAGGCGAGGGCCGCCACCTCGGCGTGGCGGAAGCACTCCAGCGCGTGGTCGTTGACCAGGCCTGCTGACTGCATGAACGAATAGCAGATCGTCGGGCCGACGAAGCCGAACCCGCGACCCTTCAGATCCTTCGACATCGCGTGCGACTCGGCCGTCTCGGCCGGCGCCTCACCGGAGCGCTTCCGTTCGATCGGTCGACCGCCGACGAACGACCAGAGGTGGTCCACGAAGGTGACACCGCCACCTTCGAGCTCGAGCAGCGCCCGGGCGTTCTTCACGGTCGCCTCGATCTTCGCCCGCTGGCGAATGATCCCGGGGTCGGCCAGGAGCCGCTCGACAACATCCGGCGTGAACGCCGCCACCCTCTCCGGCTCGAATCGCTCGAACGCGCGTCGATAGCCTTTCCGCTTGCGAAGGATCGTCGTCCACGACAGTCCGGCCTGCGCGCCTTCAAGGGTCAGGAGCTCGAAAAGGTGGCGTCGATCCCTCGACGGGACCCCCCACTCGACGTCGTGGTGCTCGACGTTGAGCGGGTCGGTCCCGGCCCAGTTGCAGCGAACTCGCGCGTCGATCGACATCCAGCCCAGATGCTAGCGCGAGGCGCCGCCACCGCCGCCGAACGATTGGCGTAGCCTCGCGCGGTGGGCATCCAGGTCGTCCGGACTCGAGCGGAGCTGCGCCGCGCGCTCGATGCGGCGCCCCGGCCAGTCGGCCTTGTCCCGACCATGGGCTGGCTCCACGACGGGCATCGGGCGCTCATCGCCAGGGCCCGGGTCGAGAACGCCACCACCGTTGTCTCGATCTTCGTCAACCCGCGCCAGTTCGGCGACCCGGCCGACCTCGAGCGCTACCCGCGCAACGAGGCGCGCGACGTTGAGATCTCGGCCGACCAGGGCGCGGACCTCGTCTTCGCGCCAGCGGTCGACGAGGTCTACCCGGCCGGCTTCGATACGGTCGTGCAGGTTGGCGCCGTGTCGCGGCCGCTCGAGGGCGCGGCCCGGCCGGGCCACTTCGACGGCGTAGCGACGGTCGTCGCCATCCTGTTCAACCTCGTGGGGGCGGAGCGGGCCTATTTCGGCCAGAAGGACGCCCAGCAGCTGCTCGTGATCCGGCGGATCGCGACCGATCTCGCGATTCCGACAGAGGTAGTGGCCCATCCGACCGTCCGTGAACCTGACGGCCTGGCGATGTCGTCGCGGAACGTGCACCTCTCGCCCAACCAGCGCGCAGCGGCCCCGGTGATCCGCCGAGCCTTGTTGGCCGCGCGCACGCGGCGCGAGGCCGGCGAGCGCTCCGCCGAGGCGCTGCGAGCCACCATGCGGGAGGTGCTGGCCGAAGAATCGCTTGCCGAGCCCGACTACGTCTCGGTCGCCGACGCCTCGACGCTCGAGGAGCTCGAGTCGGTCGACGGTCCGGCGCTGCTGTCGATGGCCGTCCGCTTCGGCTCGACCCGCCTGATCGACAACGAGCTGCTCGACTGATTTGGGGCCGACGCGTGCCGGCGCACCGGCCATGACCATCTTCGAAACCGCGCGGCTGACGCTGCGCGAGCTCCGGACCGATGACGTCGATGACCTCGCGCAGGTGCTCTCGGACCCCGTGGCGATGCGCTACTACCCGGCCCCGTTCGCTCGCGACCGGATAACGACCTGGATCGGGTGGGCGCAGGCCAGCTACCGCGAGCATGGCTTCGGCCTGTGGGCGGTGACCCGTCGGGCCGATGGTCGCTTCCTCGGCGACTGCGGGCCGATGCTCCAGCCCGTCGAGGGCTCTCTCATCCCCGAGATCGGCTACCACATCGTGCCGTCGGAGCAGGGCCGTGGCTACGCGACCGAGGCCGCCCGGGCGAGCCTCGCCTGGCTGTTCGAGCACCAGGCTTACGACGCTGCCTGTTCGCTGGTCGTACCGGAAAACAAGCCGTCACGGGCCGTCGCCGGAAAGGTCCACCAATCGATGCGCGAGATCGTCTGGGAAAAGCACCAGCGGGTGATGTGCCTCTACTGGTCCGACCGGGCGCGGTTCGAGGACGCGGCCGGGGCGACGGCCTGAGTTGGACGGGCGATTCTCGCCTCCGTGGCGACCGCCAGGATCCGGTCGATATCGAGATTCGCGGCGACCAGCTCCTTGATCAGCTCGATCTTCTCGCGGTCGGCAGCGTGCGTCTTCACGAGCAGGTCGTGCACCTCCGAGGCGACCGTGTACGTGTCGTCGGGGACGAGGGTCGCGAACAGGTCGGCGCGCCGGATCGCCGCGATGACCGCCGGGCGCGGGCGGTAGCCGCCGGTGAGCACAAGGCCGATGGCCGCCCCCGCGTGCTTGTCATGGAGGTCCAGCATCGGCCGGGCGATCTCGGCGTCGGTCGCGGTCCGTGGGACGCCCATCAGGTGGGCCGTCGTGAGTGTCAGGATCACGTCTTCGCGATCGCCCGGGACGATCACGAGGGTCCCCGGGCCTACGCGCTCGAGCATGTGGCCGGGTTCCATCGCGCCGATCGCGACGCCATCGATCACGCGCTCGAGGTCCGGGCCGGGATGGAGGGTCTCGCCGGGAACCCCCTCCATGATCATCTCAAGGGTCGGGTTCGAGAGCAGCGGGCGGACCGGCAGGATCCCGAGCAGGGGGATGTCGTAGGGTGCGAGGCCGCGCTCCAGGACGCGCTGGATGCCGGGCTGCGCCTTGACATCGACCTTGTTGACGATCGCGCCCGCGACCTCGACGCCCTGGCTCCTGAACAGCGACGCGTTAAGCACGATCTCGTCGATCGGACGCCCCACGCCGCCTTCGCTGATGATGATCGCCGGCGCCCCGATGCCCGCCGCGACCGTCGCGTTCGAGAGCCCGATCACGGCGCCGACGCCGGCATGGCCGGTACCTTCGATGAGCAGGACGTCGTGGTCCGCGAACCGGGCGTGGGCCTCCGCGATCCGGGCACCGAGGTCCTCGACGACCTCGCCGGCGATGTACTTCTTCGTGAAGCCGCGAGGGATGTGGACGGGGCTAAGGACTGCGTAGGGCTCGGGCAGCCCGAAGGTCGTGCGCATCAGGACTGCATCCTCATCCGCCGGCTCGCCGTCGTCGATGACTGTGCGCTGTCCGACCGGCTTCATGAACCCGGCGTGGAGCCCGAGACGGACGAACCCGTCGAACAGCCCCAGCGCGGCCGTGGTCTTGCCTCGATTCTGGCCGGTAGCGGCGAGATAGAGCTGTCTCATGCGCGAACCGGCCGGTGCCGCGAGGGTTCGGCGGTCAGGTGCGGGTGGTCGTCTTGCGCTCGATCAGCGCGACTCCGTCGCGTAGCCGCCCGATCGTCTCGGCGTCGACGGCCTCCGACTCGAGATACGGCCCGAGCCGGTCCATGACATCGGCGACGAGTCCGAGGAAGACCGCGGCGTCGGCGACGAAGAACTGGGGCTCGTTGTTGTAGCGGACCAGCGTCAGGCGGCCCTGGAGGACCCGGCGCTCCTCGACGTGGGCTATCTGGGTCGCGAAATTGTGGCCCTGGATCCCGTCGGGGTTGTTCAGGAAGTTGAGGGCGTTGTCGATCGCCAGCCCAAAGCGGGCTCGCCACGCCACGAGTCGCTCGTGAACCTCGGGCGGGATACGGACCTCGGCGACCTCGTCGAAGACCTCCGGCGCGACCGTCAGCAGGCCGACGAGCGTGGTTCCCGGCCGTGCACCGAGCATCACCTGCAGGCTCCGCTCAAGCGTGAAGACCTCGGAGTCGAACCGAGGCGAGGTGATGACGTCGGTCAGGAGGTCCTCGACGTTATCCAGCGCTCCCGGCTCCCCCAGGGAGTTCGAGAGCGTAAGGATCTCCTCCTTGAACAGGAACTTCTCTTCGTGGTCGAGCATGCTCCCGATCGTAGCACCGGGCATTCGCAGCCCAGCGGGCCGGAGTGACTCGAGGCCGGCTACTTGTCGAGGACGCGGTCAGCCTTCCGGTCGATCTTCCGCTCGTCGGCCTTGGAGAGGTTGCCCTTCTTGACCTGCTGAGCCGCTCTCGCCTTCGCGTTGCGGGCGTGCGACTCGTCGGGCATCGGATACTTCCGCTCCTCCGGCAGCCCGAACTGCGAGCCCTTGAGCTTGTCGCGCTTTTTCTCGTCCAGCGATGCCATCTGCTGCACCTCATGTTCGCGGCGGCAACTCGCCACAAGAGGACCATGGCCGGATCCGGTACCGAAGCGCGACCGTGCGCGGAGTCTCCGCCTTGCGCGTTCCTTGCGGTGCGGACCCGCGCTCACCTACGTCGGCGATGAGGAGCGCGGCCGCCCGATCAGTCGAGCCCGGCCGCGTAGAGGCGCCTTTCGCCGGGGACGCCCTTGAGCGCATGCGTGCCACGATCAACGAAGGCGATGTCAGAGCCGACGGCCAGGTCGCGCACCGTGCTCGACACGAGCACCTCGCCCCCGCTCGCGGCGGCAGCGATCCGCGCCCCGATATGGACCGCCAGCCCGCGCACGGTGTCGCCATCGAGCTCGACCTCGGCGCTGTGGACGCCGGCCCGGATCGTGAGGCCGATGGTGGCGAGCTCGTCACGTGCGGCGAGCGCGCTCCGAATTGCCCGTGCCGGCCCATCGAAGACGGCAAAGAAGCCGTCGCCCGCGGTGTCGACCTCTCGACCCCGGTGCTGGGCGATCGCTCGCCGCACGATCTCGTGGTGCTTCGTCAGAAGCTCCGCCCAGGCGCGGTCGCCCAGGGCGGCGGCACGCTCGGTCGATCCGACGAGATCGGTGAACAGGACCGTCGCGAGGACGCGGTCCGTGGCTCGGGCCGTACGAGCGCCGGTGACGAATGCCTCGACCTCCGCGGAGACGCTCTCGCTGTCGCCGAGATACGGCGGGTGGTCGACCCCCTCGAGCTCCACGTACCGGGCGCCGGGAATGTGCTCGGCGAGGTAGCGGCCGATCGCCGCGGTGCGGTAGACGTCATCGCGTCGCTGCAGCACGAGCGTGGGCACCTGGATCGTGGACAGTACGTCACGGACGTCCATCCGGCCATAGGCCCGCGCGAACGCGACCGCACTTCCGGGGCTGGACGCGAGCCGCTCGAAGCGGGTCCACCAGCGCCGGAACGCCGGATCCGCCAGCCGAGTCGGCGCGACTTGCGCGAGCGTCGCGCCCGAGCCCCAGCCCTCATCGAGGACCCACTCCTCGAGCCACGCCTCCGTGCGAGCCCAGGGAAAGGTCGCGTCGCGGAGGGCCGTGGGATAGGCCGCATAGAGCACAAGGCCGGAAACGCGAGTGCGGGTATGTCGCGGCGTACAGGATCGCCATCAACCCGCTCTGCGAGACCCCGAACAGGACGGGCTGCCTCGCGTCGACCGCGTCGAGAACCGCGCTCACGTCGTCCATCTGCTCCTCGAGCGGGGGCAGCTCGAGCGCGCGATCGGACAGGCCCGAACCGCGCGGATCGAACATCACGAGGCGCGAGAAGCCGCCAAGGCGCCGCAGGAACGCGGCGTATGCCGGCAGCTCCCACTGGTGATCGAGGTGGCTGAAGATCCCCTGCGCGAGCAGGAGGTCGCGCGCTCCGGTCCCGAGGGTCTGGTAGGCGAGATGGATGCTGCCGTTGCGGGCGTAGGCGACCTCGGACGGGTCCATCGAGCGCCCCGGGTGGGCTATGGGTAGAGGCCGCGCATCTGGGTCGCCTCGGCGACGCGCTTCACCGCGAGCAGATAGGCGGCGGTGCGCATGTTGATCTGCTCGCGCCGAGCGATGGCCAGGGTCTCCTGGAAGGCCTTGACCATGATGCCCTTGAGCTTCTCGTTGACGACCTGCTCGCTCCAGTGGTCGCGGTTCAGGTCCTGGACCCACTCGAAGTAGGACACCGTCACGCCACCGGCGTTGCACAGGATGTCCGGGATCATGAACTTGCTGGCCTTCCACAGGATCTCGTCAGCCTCGGGCGTTGTGGGGCCGTTCGCCGCCTCCGCGATCAATCGCGCCTTGACGTTGCCGGCGTTGCGCTCGGTGATCTGGTTCTCGAGAGCGGCCGGGATGAGGATCTCGCAGTCGACCTCGAGGACCTGGGCGTTGCTGATGTCCTTCGCGCCCGGGAAGCCCTGGACGGTGCCGTGCTCCTGCTTCCACTGGATCACGCGATTGATCTCGAGTCCGTTCGGGTTGTGGATGCCGCCGGTCGAATCGGAGACGGCGACGACCGTCGCCTTCTCGGCGCTGATCAGAGTTGCCGCGATCGACCCGGCGTTGCCGAAGCCCTGGATCGCGACGCGGGCCTTGTCGAGCTCAATCCCGAGGTGGCGGGCCGCCTCGATGATGCAGAAGACCGTGCCGCGGGCGGTGGCTTCGTTGCGGCCCTCGGACCCGCCGAGGCTGATCGGCTTGCCGGTCACGACGCCCGGGACCGTGTAGCCGACATGCATCGAGTAGGTGTCCATCATCCAGGCCATGACCTGGGCGTTGGTGTTGACGTCCGGCGCCGGGATGTCCTTCTCCGGCCCGACCAGGACCTCGATCTCGGTGAAGAACCGTCGCGTGAGCGCCTCGAGCTCCTTCATCGAGAGCTTCTTCGGGTCGACGATGACGCCGCCCTTGCCGCCGCCATAGGGGATGCCGACGACCGCGCACTTCCAGGTCATCCACATCGCGAGCGCCTTGACCTCGTCGAGGCTGACGTCCTGGTGATAGCGGATGCCGCCCTTCGCGGGACCGCGCCCTAGGTTGTGCTGGACGCGATAGCCCGTGAAGACCCTGACCGACCCGTCGTCCATCTTCACCGGGAAGTGAACGGTCAGCTCACGGCGTGGCTCGCGGAGGACGCGTCGCATCCCGTCATCGAGATTGAGCCGCTCGGCCGCGAGGTCGAACTGCTGTTGCGCGACCAGCCACGGGTTGATCGACGCGGCAACGTTCTCGGTAGTCATGGGGTCGGGATTCCCTCATTTGGCGCGGTGGCGATGGTTGGCAATTGACGTCGGATTCCGGCGGTTCGTGCTCGGTTCCGGCCGCCGATTATAGCCGGGGACGGGCGGCTCACGCCGTCGCACGCTACCGTCCCGCAACCTACTCGCAACCCGGGGAGTTCGGTTGAGCCCATAGGTCACGTTGCCACCTACGGCGGGTACGGGTTGTCCCACGACGGCTGAAGCCGGGCGGCGAGGGGCCTGCTACGTGCCAAACCGTCACCGGGACAGGCTTAGGCGAACCCATCTCTGCCAAACCAACGCAAGTGTTTGATTCAGGCACGAAGCAAGGCCGGGTGGGAGCGTGAATTCCCTTGGCCTGCTCTGCCACGGTCCGGCAACATGGCGAAGCCCGGGCTCGCGGCGCTATGGCATGAATTTTTCGAGACCTGTGCGTTGCCTGGAGTGTTCGACTACGCGGGGCGCGAGCTCTCCGTGTACAGGGCGACGCCGCCGACACAGCCCGGGCCGACGTGCGGGCCGACCGATGGCCCGACGAGGTCGATCGTGACCTTCGATCGATCGACGCCGCCGGGAACGCGCGCGATGAGCTGCTCGGCGAACTCCTCGACGCCGGCGTCGGTCGTGTGCAGGATCGACAACCGTTCGATCGGCCGGGTGGTGAGGAGGTCGATGAGCCGCTCCCGAGCCTTGCCGCGCGTCCGCACGCGCTCGGCGGTCTCGACCGAGCCGTTCTTGACCTCGATGATCGGCTTCACCGACAGGAGCGTGCCGATCGCCGCCTGGGCGCCGCTGATCCGGCCGCCGCGCTTCAGGTAGTCGAGGGTATCGAGCGCGAGGTAGAGCCCGATGTCATCGCGGCGGCGGGTCAGCTCCGCGGCGATCTCGGTCCAGGACGCACCAGCATTCGCCATCTCGACGCCAAGCTCGGCGAGGATGCCTTCGCCCATCGACGCCGACATCGAGTCGACGACGAGGATGTCGCGATCCCGAAAGATCTTGCGCGCCACCTGGGCCGCCTTGAGCGTGCCCGAGAGCGAGTCCGCAACATGCACCGAGACGATCGATTCGGCCCCATCGTCGAAGGCCTTCTGGTAGACGGCCTGGAACGTGCCCGGGCTGCACGCGGCGGTCTTCGGAAATGGTGCATCGGGCTGCGTCATGCGCGCCCAGAACTGATCAGTCGTGAGGTCGAGCCCCGCGGAGTACGTTTCGTTCCCGAACGTCACGAGCAGCGGGACGAGCGCGATTCCCAGCGAGGCGGCCCGGGCGGGATCGAGATCGGACGCTGAGTCGGTGACGATCGCGACGCGGCTCACGGGCCAGGCCCTCCCTCTTCGCTGCCGTGCGTGTCCCCGCGCGATCATACGGGGCGGAAAGGCGCCGGGCGGGGCCGGCCCGCTACCCTGCTGAACGATGGATCGCTCGCTGTGGGCCGTGCTCGTCGGCACGTTCACCCTCCGATTCAGCACCGGTCTCACCGGCGCGATGCTCGCGAGCTACCTCGCCAAGATCAGCCTCTTCCATCCCGACGCCGCGCCCATCTCGGGCCTGACGGTGGGCCTGCTGGCCGCGACCTTCTACCTCGCGGAGCTGATCCTCTCGCCGTTCTTCGGTGTCCTGTCCGACCGCCTCGGCCACCACCGCGTGATGCTCTGGGGCCCGATGTTCGGCGCGGTCGCGGTTGTCCTCACCGCCTTCACCGGCAACCTCGTGATCCTCGGCGGGACGCGCTGGCTCGAGGGCGCCTCGACGGCCGCCTCGATCCCATCGATCCTCGGCTACATCGCGATCGTCACGGCGGGGAACGAGGCGCTGCGGGGCCGCGCCGCGTCGCGCTTCGAGGCCGCCACGCTGGCCGGAATCGGGCTCGGCTTCATCGTCGCGCCCAAGCTCTTCGAGACCCTCGGCCCGAGTGCATTCCTGCTGAACGCCGTGTTCTACGGCGGTTCGTTCGCGATCTATTTCTTTGGCGTCAAGGATCCCGCGGGCGAGAAGGCGGCGATCAAGCGCGAGCACACCAGCCTTGGCCGCTACCTGGCGCTCGTGCGTCATTCCCACGTCCTGCTCCTGGCGCCGACGTGGATCGCCGTCAACGGCGCGATCGGGCTGTGGTTCAGCCAGTCGCTCTTCCAGTTCCAGCGAACCGATTCGCCGTTTCGCTCGAGCCAGTGGCTGCTCCAGGGCTTCAGTGCGAACCAGATCACGCTTGGTGCGCTCGGGATCGCGGTCGTATTCGGGGCCGGCATCATCTGGTGGGGCAACCGCTTCGACCGTTTCCGGCGAACGACGATCATCCTGTACGGGATCTTCGGCGGCATCGCCCTGGCCGCGGCGGGCATCGTCGTCAACCACGCGGCGTTCTCGGCCGGCGAGAACCCGATCATGGCCGGGCTGATCGTCGTCAGCGGCCTCCTCGCGGCGGCGGGGTTGTTCGTCCTCGCCGGTGCAACGCCCGCGGCGGTCGGCTTGCTGGCCGACGTCTCCGAGCAATTCCCCGGCGACCGCGGGGCCATCATGGGCCTCTATTCGGTCTTTCTCAGCGTCGGCCAGATCGGCGGGGCGCTCATCGGCGGCATCGCGGCCGATTGGCATGGCATGGATGGCCTGCTCGTCGGTACGGGCGTGATCTTGGCCCTGGCGTTCATCCCGCTGCGCCAGCTGCGCCGGGTCGAGCACTACGTCGCGGGTCCCGGCACCGCGGCAACGCTCGACTGAGTTGACGGGGCGCTGGACGCGGGGAAAACCTGTGCGATACTCCGCGGCACCGGTGACGCGCCGCGCTCACACGAAGCCGTCACCGGTCTTCCATCTCTCGACCGACCGGAGAAGCGCATGACCTCGAACGTCGGGCAGAACTACCCGTACTCGAGCGAGACCCCGGGCGAGCGCGCAACGCACGTCGCGGCGGTGGTCGAGGCCCAGCGAGGGCTCGCCGACAAGCTCGCCGCCGAGACGACCCCGCTCGATGAGCGCGAGCGCTGGTGGACCTGGAAGTGCCCGACCCCCAACTGTCCGGGCATCCTTCACGCCGCCGGCTACGCTCGCGATCTCCACGCCGTCTACGTCGTCTGCGACGGGACCTGCGGCAAGACGTTCCTGCGCTAGGCACTCCGACGGACTCTCCGCCGCGCCCCCGCGGTGGCCCCGCCGTCGCCCGCCCTTAGGGTTCGCGCATGGCAGTCGCGGGGACGATGGGCCTCCGGGAATCCCGCCGGCGGCTGTTGGTGGAACCGGCCGTGCTCGCGGCGCTCGCGGCCGTGAACACGATGGTCGTCCTCGACGTCGCGCGGCGGCCGTCGTTCCACGTCGGTCCCGAGTGGCTCGTCGTCGGGCTGTGCGTCCTCGTCGTGGCGATGCGACGGAGCCTCCTCGTCGGGCTGCTCCTTGCGGCCGGGCTGATCGCGGTCCTCCGCGCGACCGGCCTCGCGACGCTCCCCTGAGCGTCACGCGCCAAGGCGTTCCCTCACCGCGCGGCGCGCCACGAGGCGACGACCGGATCGCGACCGACAGCAAGCAGCAGGGACGCCAGCAACGTCGTCCTGGGCACGATCGAGTCGACCTCGAGGTACTCACCGGGCGAGTGATCGAGCCCGCCGACCGGGCCGAGACCGTCGATCGTGGGCACGCCCAGGCCCGATGTCGTGTTGGCGTCGGACGCCCCGCCCGTCGCCACGTCGGTCGTCTGGAACCCGAGCCGCGACGCGAGCTCGATGACGTGGCTGGTGAGCCGACCGGATCGCTCGAGCTTCTCCATCGGGGCCCAGCCAGCCATCGTCTCGACGTCGACCGTGACGTCGGGCACGGACGGGGCCGCCGCGAGATCACCGACGGCCGTGAGCGCGGCGTCCAGCGTCGAGGCGGTCATCGCACGCACGTCGACCTGGAGCTCGGCTCGGTCGGGCACGACGTTCGGCCGGGTCCCGGCATTGAACACGCCGACGCTGACCGTCACGTCGGGCCAGCGCCCGTTGAGCGCGTGGATCGCCCTGACAAGATCGGCGCCGGCGAGGATCGCGTTGCGGCC
The DNA here is from genome assembly GCA_038322255.1 of Candidatus Limnocylindrales bacterium. Lineage (GTDB taxonomy): Bacteria > Chloroflexota > Limnocylindria > Limnocylindrales > CSP1-4 > UBA5189. The sequence continues at coordinate 15,083 of JBBQFS010000029.1, forward strand.
CTTCTCGGGCTCGACCCCCGCATGTGCCGCCCGCCCGTGCACGACCAAGCGGAGGTCCGCGATGCCCTTCCGCGCCGACACGAAGTCGCCACTGGCGCGAGCGCCCTCGAGGACGAAGCAGGCGTCCGCGATCGCGGCGGCGGCCTGGATGTGGGCGGTGGAGGACGGTGAGCCGATCTCCTCGTCGGGGTTGGCGATGAACGTGATCGATTCGAATGGCAGGGAGGCGAGGCGAGCCGCTCCGAGGTGGCGCAGGGCCGTGAGCGTCCGCAGGCCGAGCAGCAATCCGCCCTTCATGTCGCTCACTCCGGCGCCACGGGCGATCCCGTCCTCGATCCGGAACGGCCGCTCAGCGACCGTGCCGTCCGGGAAGACCGTGTCCATGTGGCCGATCAGGAGGATGCGCGGACCGGTCCCGGGCGCGCCATCGACGGTGCCGATGACCGTGTCGCCGTAGCGCCCGGTCGGGTCAGGGCGGCGCTCGACCCGCGCGCCCGCAGCCTCGAGCTCGGCCACCACCCAGTCGGCGATCGCGTTGACGCCGGCCGGACTGTAGCTGCCGCAATCGACGTTGCACAGCATCTCGAGATCGGCGAGGAAGGCGGGCAGCCCGGCTTCGATCGTCGACCGGAGCGCCGCGAGCTCCGCGTCGGTGACGAGAGCCTCGGTCGACGGGGTCGCCGGGGCGGTCGCTGGGGTCACCGGGGTCGCCGGCGTCTGGGGGGTCGTCACGGCAGCAGTCTAGGGTCGCGCGCTGGACGGGCCGTCGAGCCACCCGTTGCTATCCTCGCCGGACCGTGCGCCTGATCGAGATCCGCCTCCTCGACGGTCCCAACCTGTACCGGCTCGAGCCGGCGCTGAAGCTCGAGATCGCGGTCGGCCGCCAGCGGACCTGGTACGGCCGGCGGGAGCCTGAACGGCATGCGCTGGTCCAGCTCGGTGCCGTCGTGCCGCGATCGGCGCAGCCCGCCCGCGTGGCCGGCCTCGCCGATTGGGTCCGCCGCCTCCGGCACGAGCACCCCGACGGTTCGTCCGGGCCCGTGACCGTCCACCGCTCATCGGATCCGGGCCACTGGATCCTCGCCACGCCGTGGGCCCAGGGCGATCGGGCTCGGACGATCGCCGAGGCCGCGCTGGCCCTGGTCGACCGCGACATGCCCGTCGGGCCCGCCACGAATCTCACGCCCCGCCAGGAGCGCCGCCTGAGTCGCTGGGCCGCCCGCATCGCCGCGGCAGCCGGCGAAGGCCCGACATGGATCCGAGACGCCGACAGGCGCATGCCGATTGTGTCGATCAGCGGCACGAACGGCAAGACGACCACGACCCGGCTCATCGCCCACATCCTCCGCGAGGCCGGGCGGCGGGTCGGCGCTACCACCTCGGACGGGATCGTCGTCGGCAGCACCATGATCGAGCCGGGCGACTGGACGGGCCACGGCGGGGCACTGGCCATTCTCGAGCGCGACGACCTCGACATCGCCGTGCTCGAGACGGCCCGTGGCGGGATCCTGCTTCGGGGCGTGGCCTACGAGTCGAACGAGGCCAGCGTCATCACGAACGTGTCCTCGGATCACCTCGACCTGCAGGGCATCCACACGCTGCCTGAGCTGGCCGAGGTCAAGGGCACGATCGCCCGGATGACCCGATCCAACGGCTGGGTCGTGCTGAACGCCGACGATCGATACGTCGCCGGCATTGGCCGGCGGGTCCGCGCGCCCGTCGCCTTCTTCAGCCTCGAGGGCGATCGATCCGCCCGGATCCGGCGGCACCTGCGAGCCGGCGGCCGGGCATACCTCGTCCGCGATGGTCGGCTCGGCGAAGCCGAGGGTGCGACGTGGCGACCCCTGGTCCCCGTAGCGGACGTTCCCATCGCGCTCGGCGGGATCGCGCGCCACAACGTCGCCAATGCCCTTGCTGGTGCCGCGGCGGCCCGCGCGATGGGCGCACCCCTGGCGGCGATCAAGCGCGGCCTTCGATCGTTCCGGCCGACGACCGACGCCTCACGCGGCCGCTTGAATGTGTTCCGTGACGCCCGACGGATCGTGGTCGTCGACTTCGCCCACAACGAGGCCGGCGTCCAGGTGCTGCTCGACGTGGCCGAGGCGATCGCCCGGGCAACCGGCGCCGCCGGCCGGCCGGCGCCGATCACCGCCATCGTCGGCCTCGCCGGCGACCGGCCGGACGACACGTTGCGGGGCGTCGGCCGGATCGTCGCCGAGCGGGTCGATCGCTTCGTCCAGAAGGAGATGCTCCACTACCTCCGGGGCCGGACCCGCGAATCGGTTCTCGGCGAGATTCGCGCGGGCGCCGTCGATGGCGGCTGGAGCGCCGAGATTCCGGTGTATGCCTCCGAGGTCGAAGCCGTCACCGGGGAGCTCGACCGGACCGATCCGGCCCGCGACGGCGCCGCGGCCGAGGGCACGGACGTGATCTTCCTGATGTGCCACGAGGAGCGCGAAGAGGTCTTCGAGCTACTCGGCAAACGCGGGCTTCGGCCCGTCGAGGACCCCGCCGAGCTGGCGCAGCTGGTCGCGGGCGCCGGCTAGGCTCGGGAAACTGGCCAGCGCCGGGGCGTCAGCCCTCGGGCGCCTCCATCTCCCCCGGATCCGCGAACGCGGTCGCACCGGCGCGCTGGCCCGCGCTGGCCATCGCCTCGCGATAGACGGCGATCGAGTCGTCGACGCACATGACGACGAGGTCGCCCGGGTTGGCGCGCCGCAGGGCGGTTCGCGCGGCGGTGAGCTCGTCGAGGATCTTGTCGACTCGCACGGTCCGGCCCGTGCCGTCGTCGCGCGCCCGCCGCACGCCCTCGCCGACGAGCGTCGCCGCGACGCCGGGCGCGCGGCCCCGGAGATTGCGGTCCTCGCGGATGATGATCTCGTCGAAGGCGCCCGCTGCGTAGGCGCCGTATTCCCGCATGTCGTCGTCGCGACGGTCGCCGGGCATGCCAATCACGCCGAGCGTTCGGCCGTTGCGGCCGGTCGTGCCGTCGCCGTCGCTGCTCATCCGGCGGGCGAAGTCGGCGAGGTTGCGCATGCCGTCGACGTTGTGGCAGTAGTCGATGATCACGCGCACGCCGGCGACCTCGAGGTAGTTGAGCCGCCCGGGGGCCTGGAAGAACGAGGTCGTGAATGTCCGCAGCCCCTGCCTGATGTCATGGAGGTGGGCGCCCGCGGCCCAGGACGCGGCGGCCGCCGCCAGCGCGTTGGCCACGTTCATCCGGGCCCGGCCGCCGAAGGTTGCCGGGACGAGGTGGGTGTACAGCACGGGCATGGTCCGGGGACCATGGCGAAGGACGATCTGGTCGCCTTCTGGCGTGTGCTTGATGACGAACGCCGCGCCGCCCCGGCCGGTGAACCCATCGACGCGGTCGAAGCCACGCTCGCCCTTCTCGGTTTCCATGGAGAACAGGATCACGGTCCCGCGGCACACCGAGGCGAGCCGCGCCACATACGGGTCGTCGGCGTTCAGGACCGCCGTTCCGGTGCGGGGCACGGCCTCGACGAGCACGCCCTTGACGTCCGAGAGCTCGCGCAGCGTGTCGATGCCGCCGAGCCCAAGATGGTCGGCGGTCACGTTCGTCACGACCGCGACGTCGGCCCGGTCGAAGCCGAGGCCCTCACGCAGGATGCCGCCGCGGGCAACCTCGAAGACGCCGGTGTCCACGGTCGGGTTCTGGAGGATCATCCGGGCGGACTTCGGGCCCGACATGTCGCCGCGCCGGATCGTCCGCCCGTCGACCACGATGCCGTCGGTCGAGGTCATGCCGACACGACGGCCCATCAACTTCAGGACGTGGGCGATCATCCGGACGGTCGTCGTCTTGCCGTTGGTGCCGGTCACCGCGAGGATCGGGATGCGTGCAGGGGCGCCCGGCGCGAACAGCAGGTCGATGACCGGCTTGGCCACATACTGCGGCTCGCCCTCGGTCGGATGGGTATGCATGCGGAAGCCGGGGGCCGCGTTGACCTCGACGATCGCGCCGCCGGTCTCGCGCACGGGCACGGTGATATCGGGGCAGATGAAGTCGATCCCGGCGACATCGAGGCCGACGACCCGCGCCGCCATCTCGGCGATCTCGACGTTGTCGGGATGGGCCTCGATCGTCCGATCGATCGACGTGCCGCCGGTCGACATGTTGCCGGTCAGCGCGAGCTTGACGCGTGTGCCCTTGGGCGGGATGGCCTCGAAGTTGAAGCCCTGGGCCCGGACGAGCCCTTCCGCCGCGTCATCGACCTTGATCCTGGTCAGGACCTTCTCGTGGCCGATGCCCCGTCGCGGATCCGCGTTGGTCCGGTCGACGAGCTCGCGGATGCTGTGCCTGCCGTCGCCGACGACCGAGGCAGGCACGCGCTCGGCGATCGCCGCCATCTTGCCGCCGATCACGAGACACCGATAGTCGAGACCGGAGACGAACGTCTCGACGACGAGGTCGCCGCTGCGGCTCTCGCGCCGCGCCCCCTCGAAGGCCCGCTTCACGTCGTCGTCCGAGCGCAGGTCGAGGTGGACGCCGCGGCCATGGTTGCCATCGAGCGGCTTGACGACGCACGGAAATCCGATCCGGCGCGCCGCCGCGAGGGCGCCATCGGCGGTGCTGACCACCTCCGATTTGGGCACCGGCAGGCCGGCCGAGTCGAGCAGCCGGTTCGTGAGGTTCTTGTCGCTGGCGATGTCCACCGCGATGCCCGACGTTCGGGAGGTCATCGTGGCCCGGATGCGCTGCTGGTGGACGCCGTGCCCGAGCTGGACGAGCGAATGCCGGTCGAGCCGGAGGTACGGGATGTCGCGCGAGGCGGCCTCGTCGAGGATGGCCTGGGTCGAGGGACCGAAGCCCTGGCGCTCGGCGAGCCGGATGAGGTTCTCGAGCTCGGCGATGTAGTCCAGTGCCTGCTCGGGAGCGCCGGGCGCGACGAGGTAATTGACGATCCGAACGGCGAGCTTGCCCGCCTGGAGCCCGACAGCTTCCTCGCCGAACTCGTAGATGACGTTGTATTGGCCTTCCTGGCCGGCACTTCGCGTCTTGCCGTGCCGCACCTGGGTGCCGGCGAGGTTCTGGAGCTCGAGGGCGATGTGCTCGGCCACGTGGCCCATCCAGGTTCCGTCCTTGAGTCGGGTGATGAACCCGCCGCGCCGGTTCAGCGAGCAGGCGTGATCCGCCAGGGACGGGATCCAGGCGACGAGGCCATCGACGAAGCCGGGAATCTTGGTGGACGGGAACTGCTCCAGGACGCCGAGGTCGACGAGCATCTTGACCACGGGCTGGCGCGACCAGTAGTTGGCGCCGCGCAGGACGCGGGTCTCGAGGATCCGGAGCGTCGGCAGGGGTCGCAGCCCGGGGGCGGGCGTCGCGTTGCGTTTCGTTTGCGCCGCGGTCTTGCGAATGCCGGCGCTCGAAGCTGCCTTCGCGGTCGATCCCTTCTTGCCGGTCTTGCCGGCTGTCGCGCCTCCCGTCGCAGCGACCTTCGCCAACATCCTCTCCCCTGCCCGCCCGATCATCGGGCGCTCGATCCAGCGCTGCGCGAAGCCTAGCCGATCAGGCGGTCAGCTCGACGCGGCGGCCCCGCCCTCGAGCGCCTTGAGGGGAGTCGTGGCCACGCGTCGCCGATGGCGGAGGTCGAATCGGTACCCGGCCGGCAGGGCGTGCAGGATGACGCCGCTGATCATGACCGGCCGGTGGCCGTGGACATCCCACGCGTCGGTCTCCGCGCCGGCACCGTCGACGATTGTCACGCTGCCGCGCCCGATCACCTCCATCACCCCATCTGGCCCGACCACGCCGGCGGTGTCCTCATCGACCCCCAGGCCGAGGAGGCTCGGGTTCTGGGCGATCACCGAGAGGAGCCGGCCGTAGCGGTTCCGCTGCTGGAAGTGCTGGTCGACGATCACGCTCGGCAGCACGCCGAGGCCCGCGGCCAGTGCGGCCATTCGATGCTTCGGCGTCCCGCCCGATGCCCCGAACGCGATCATGTGGCTCGACATTGCCGAGGCCCCGGCGGACGTGCCTGCGACCACGGCGCCCGCCCGGAAGCGCTCGAGAACGGCCTCGGCAAGGAGCGTGCCGCCGATCGTCGACGAAAGCCGGAGCTGGTTGCCCCCGGTCAGGAAGACGCCCGTCGCATCGTGGAGCTGGCGCGCAAAGGACTCGTCGTTGGCCTGCTGGCGGGTCATGGCGTGCAGCGGGCGGACCGTGCCGATCCCGAGGCCCGTCAGGACCTCGCGATAGCGCTCTCCGGCCTCGAAGCCGAGCGACGACGCGGTCGAGATGACGACGACCACACCCTCGGCCCCGCCGGCGAGGGCCGTGAACCGGTTGAGGATGACCCGGTCGCGGATCTTGTCCTCGGCCCCGCCGATGACCATGACCGTTCCGTCCGTCAGGGCGCGGCCGCTTCTGCTGGGTGGCACGTTGCGCGAGAGGATACGGCACCGAGCCCCGAGTGAGGAGCGGCGTGCCGCACGCCGCTCGTGCGATCAGGTGCCGGTCGGAACCGCGATCTCGTCGGCGAGCCGTTCCTGGCGGGGCCGGGCGTCGACCCGGCGCAGGAAGAACGCGGCAAGCAGGAACAGGCCGATCGCCGCCGCAAAGGCCGCGCGCGGGCCGTCGCCCGATCGTACGGCGCCCCCGAAATAGAAGATCAGGATCCCGCCGATCACCGACGCAAATGGCCCGCCGACGACGACGGCGATGTTGCTGATGCCCATGTATCGACCGGACGCGGCCTTCGGGATGATATCGGTCATGAGGGCCCAGTCGACCGCCAGGAACGTCCCCGACGCGACGCCGATCATCACGACGCCGAGCACGAAGACCTCGATCGAGGGCGCAATGGCGGTGATCGCCATGCCCGCCGCCCCGAACACGCAGGCCGCGTAGATCACGGGCTTGCGTCCGATCCGGTCCGACAGCCGTGCCGACGGGATCGTCGAGAGCAGCGTGAGGAGCGCGACCGTGCCTGCCGTCACTGGAATCCAGAAGCCCTCCTGCTCGGCGGTGATCAGGAGCGACCGCTCCATGAACAGGATGTAGAACCCGAGGAGCATGTTGATCCCGGCCAGGAACAGCAGCCGGGAGATCACCAGGTTGAGGAAGCTCTTCTCCCGCAGGATGTCCGTGCCCCAGGCCGACCGAGCGATCGCCGGCCAGGATCGGCCGCCCCGGTCAGTCGGGGCCTTCCGCTCGTGCACCCAGAGCAAGGTCCCGATCGCGGTGGCGAGCTGGATGCCGCCAAGGAACAGGAGCGGCAGCAGGTAGTTGTTGGACGTGACGCCATAGGTGATGACGATCGTGCCGAGAACGAACCCGCCGGTCTGCATGATCCCCACGAGGGCGCTCGCGAATGCGACCTGGCGCTGTGGAACGAGGTCTGGGATCAGGCCCTGGAACGGACCCTGCGCGAAATTCGAGCTGAACTGGATCGCGACGAGGAAGGCGATCAGCGCCAGGTAGCTGTTGGCGGTCCCGATTCCGATCAGGAACAGGATGTCGAGGCTCGCGCCGATGGCGATATAGGGCTTCCGTCGACCCCATTTGCTGATCGTGTGATCGCTGAGGACGCCAATCGTCGGCTGGATGGCCACGGCCATGATCATCGTGAGGACGCTCTGGAGCGCAATCGCCGGGCCGTCCCATGGTGCCGGGACGAG
>JBBQFS010000030.1:0-21447 GCA_038322255.1 Candidatus Limnocylindrales bacterium
ATCTTGTTCGTCAGGAGACGCTGCCGATCCTCGGCCTCAACCTGCGCAACGCGCTGCTGGTCGGGCTGCTGGGCTGGATGCTGCGCGACCTGGCTCGCCGGGATCCGGTGGCGAGTGAGGTGGCGCGCCCGGCGGGACTCGAACCCACGACCTTCAGGTCCGCAACCTGACGCTCTATCCGCTGAGCTACGGGCGCACTGATGACGGCTGAATCTGGCGGAGAGGGGGGGATTCGAACCCCCGATGGGTGTAACCCCATAACGGTTTAGCAAACCGCCGCACTAGGCCTCTATGCGACCTCTCCGCAGGCGGCGGCGATCTTAGCATCGCCGGTTGCCCGGCTCGTGAACGATGCTTCGATTGACACTCCTTCGAGCGTGCACTACCGTCCGGCCACGCACATGACCACCTATTTCTGGTACCGCAGCCCGGCATGACTTGCTCCCGGTCAGTGACCGGGTCCCAGGACACGCCGGGCGATGGCAGAGGCAGGACCTCTGCTTTTTTGTTTCCGTCCGACCGCCTCCGTCGAGCCAGGTAGACCGCCGAATGTTCGTCGTGATGACTCAGGGCGCCAGTGAGGCCGAGATACTCGGCGTGAAGAGCCGCATCCTCGCCGAGGGCCTCACGCCCTATGAGCACGCGGCGGCCGGCGGCACCGTGCTGGCGGTCGTCGGCGAGGTGCGAGCGCGCCGCGATGCGCTGATGGAGCAGCTGGCGGCGCTTGCTGGTGTCGAACGAGTGACCCCGATCTCGCGCCCGTTCAAGCTCACGTCGCGCGAGTTCCATCCCGAGGACACGGTCATCCGCGTGCTGGACGCGGTGATCGGGGACGGCGGCCTGACCGTGATGGCCGGTCCGTGCTCGGTCGAAAGCCGCGAGCAGCTGATGATGACCGCCGAAGCTGTCGCGGAGTCCGGGGCGACGGTCCTTCGCGGCGGCGCCTTCAAACCACGGACCTCACCGTACGCCTTCCAGGGCCTCGGCATCGAGGCCCTGCGGTACCTCTCGGAGGCCCGCGACCGAACCGGGCTGCCAACGATCACCGAGGTCATGGAGCCGAACCAGGTCGACATCGTCGCCGAATACGCCGACATCCTCCAGATCGGCACGCGGAACATGCAGAACTACTCGCTGCTCAATGCCGTCGGGCGGGTCGCGCGACCGGTGATGCTCAAGCGCGGCTTCAGCGCGACGATCGAGGAGTTCCTGATGGCGGCGGAGTACATCGTGGCCGCTGGCAACCCGAACGTGATCCTGTGCGAGCGCGGCATCCGGACGTTCGAGACCTACACCCGGAACACGATGGACCTCGCGGCGGTACCGGTGCTGCACCAGCTGACCCACCTGCCGGTGATCGTCGACCCGAGTCACGCCACCGGCAAGCGCTGGCTCGTCCTGCCGCTGGCGCTCGGCGGCGTGGCGGTCGGTGCCGACGGCGTCATGGTCGAAGTCCACCCGGATCCGGACTCGGCCCTGTCCGACGCCGAGCAGCAGCTCGACCTCGAGGCCTTCGCCGCCCTCATGCGCGACCTCGTGCCGGTGCATGAGCACGTCCGCCACCTCCACGACCGCGAGGAGGCCGGTGCCGTCGCGGTCGAGGCGCCCGCCGCTGCGGGCGAGCTGGCGCGGCATTGAGCGCCGTGGCCGCGACGTCCACCAGCGTCGACGTGCGCGCGGCGCGCCGCCTCGACGGCGACCTCCGGCTGCCCGGCGACAAGTCGATCAGCCACCGGGCGCTGATGCTGGCACTGCTGGCAGTGGGCGATTCGACGATCACGGGCGCTGGCGACGGTGCCGACGTGCGATCGACCGCGGCGATCGTCCGGGCCCTCGGGGCCGAGGTCGAGCGGACCGCCGCGGAGGCCGGGAATATCGACTACCGCATCCGATCTGGCGGCGGCGACGCGATTCGCGAGCCGCGGCGCGCGCTCGACTGTGGCAACTCCGGCACGAGCATCCGGCTCTTCGCAGGAATCCTCGCGGGCCATCCCATCCGGGCGACGCTCGACGGCGATGCGTCGCTTCGGAGCCGGCCGATGGCTCGTATCATCGAGCCGCTGCGTTCGATGGGCGCGAGTGTCGAGGGCAGCCGCCAGGATTCGTTTCCTCCCCTGACCGTCTCGGGCCGGAGGCCGCTCCAGGCCATCGACTGGTCGACGCCGATCCCGTCGGCCCAGGTGAAGTCGGCGATCCTCCTGGCGGGCGTGCGCGCGGAGGGCATGACGACGGTTCGCGAGGCGGTCGCGACCCGTGATCACACCGAGCGCATGCTTCGGGCTCGCGGCGTGGCAGTGCGGTCGAGCCGGGGCGCCGACGGCGGCGCGGTGATCGAGATCGACGGAGGGAGTTCGATGCGGGCGGTGGATGGGCGGGTCCCGGGCGATCCCTCGGCGGCGGCCTTCTGGCTGGTCGCGGGCGCGATCCATCCCGCCGCCGAGCTCCGCCTGCATGGTGTCGGGGTCAATCCGACCCGACGGGCGATCATCGACCTCCTTCGCCGGATGGGCGCCGTGATCGACGAGTCCCTAACCGACGATCGACCGCTCGACGGGACGACCACCGGCAGCGCCGATGCCGACAGCGGCGACACCGGCGAGCCGATCGCCGACCTCGTGGTTCGATCGTCGGACCTCCGAGCCATCGAGCTGGGCCCAGCGGAGACGGCGGTCGCCATCGACGAGATCCCGGTCCTGTGCCTCGCCGCCACGCAGGCCCGGGGGCGCACGGTCATCCGCGGCGCCGGGGAGCTGAGGCACAAGGAATCCGATCGGATCGCGGGGATCGTCGAGGGCCTTCGGGCGCTCGGTGCCCGGATCGATGCGCAGGACGACGACATCGTCATCGAAGGGCCGACGCCATTGCGGGGCGAGGCGGTCGACAGCCTCGGCGATCACCGGCTGGCCTTGACGTTCGCGATCGCCGGGCTCGTGGCCGCCGGACGGACCTCGATCATCGGTGCCGAAAGCGTCGCCGTCTCCTATCCCACGTTCTTCGCCGATCTCGAAAGGATCCGATCATGACCAAGCGGGTTGTCCTCATCGGCCACCCGGTTGCCCACTCGCTCTCGGGGGCGATGCAGCAGGCGGCGTTCGACGCGCAGAAGATCGACGCGCGGTACGAGCTCTGGGACCGCACCCCGATGGCCCTCCCGGACTCGATCGCAGAGGTTCGCGGCGACGACTTCCTGGGCGTCAACGTCACCATCCCGCACAAGGAGCGGGTCGTCCCGCTGATTGATCGGCTCACCGAGGAGGCCCAGGCCACCGGCGCGGTCAACACACTCACGCGCGAGGGCCGTCGGCTCGTCGGCCACAACACCGACGTCCCGGGCTTCGCCGCGGCGCTCGACAAGCTCGTCGGGCGGCAGAAGATGCCGCGCCAGGCCGTCGTGCTCGGGGCCGGCGGCGGCGCACGAGCCGTGGTGTACGGCCTTATCCGGGCCGGGTTCCTGCGGATCGTCGTGTTCAACCGCCACCTCCATCGGGCCGAGGGCCTCGTTCGCCACTTTGGACGGAGCGCCTCCCACATGGAGCTCAAGGCGATGCCGTGGCACGAGTCGATCATCGAGTCGGAGCTCGCAAAGACGAAGATCCTCATCAACGCGACCTCGATCGGGCTGACGTCGGACGTCTCGCCGATTCCGAGCGAGGTGCTCTCGGGCGACCTGCTGGTGCTCGACCTCATCTACAACCGGACACGTCTGCTCCGCGACGCCGAGGCCGCCGGCGCACAGGCGATGGACGGCGAGACGATGCTGCTCCACCAGGGTGCCGCCGCGTTCGCGCTGTGGACCGGCCAGCCGGCTCCGCTGGACGTCATGAGCCGGGCGCTCGCCGACGCGCGCGCCGAGGGCGTGCGCTCCGCGAACGGCGAGCCGGCCGGTGACACCGGCGATGTCGAAGCGGTTATCCCGGAGGTCGCGTCGCCGGCCGGCTGACGGCTCGCGCCAACGGGACGCTTTTGACATGACCGCCCCGTTCCGCTTCCTGACCGCGGGCGAATCGCACGGTCGAACGCTCGGCGCGATCGTCGAGGGCGTGCCGGCCGGGCTCGCGCTGACCGAGGCGGACCTCCAGGTGGACCTTGCCCGGCGCCAGCGTGGCTACGGTCGCGGCGCTCGCCAGCAGATCGAGCACGATCGAGCCGAGATCGTCGCCGGGGTCCGCCATGGCAGGACGATCGGCTCGCCGATCCTCCTGCTGGTTGCCAACCGCGACTGGGAGAACTGGACGAAGGTGATGCAGGTCGAGCCGCTCACCGATGAGGAAGCGGCGGCCCTGACCGCGGCCGCGGAGGGCGGCGACAAACGCTCCACCCCGGTGACGCGCGTCCGACCGGGCCACGGCGATCTCGCGGGCGCGCTCAAGTACGGCCACGATGACGTCCGCAACGTGCTGGAGCGGGCGTCGGCGCGCGAGACCGCGGCACGGGTCGCGGCCGGCGGCGTCGCTCGCGTGTTCCTGCGCGAGCTCGGCCTCGACGTCTGGTCCTTCACAGCCGAGGTCGGCGGGGTCGCGGTCGATCCGGCGCGAGCGACGCGCTCGCGTGAGGAGGCGGATGCGTCGCCGCTGCGCTGCCCGGATCCCGACGCCGAGGCCGCGATGATCGCCCGCATCGACGAGGCGCAGACGGCCGGCGACACAGTCGGCGGCGTGTTCGAGGTCGTCGCGACGGGCGTCCCGATCGGGCTCGGCTCATACGTCCAGTGGGACCGGCGACTCGACGCCGCCCTTGCCGCGGCGATCATGAGCATCAACATCGTGAAGGGCGTCGAGCTGGGGCTGGGCTTCGAGCAGACCCGGCGGTTCGGGTCCGAGGTGCATGACGTCATCGAGGGCCGCGGCGAGGCCGGCCGCTGGATCCATCGCTCAAACAATGCGGGCGGTCTGACGGCCGGCGTATCGAACGGTGAGCCGATCGTCGTGCGCGGGGCGGTCAAGCCGATCTCGACCCTCGCCCGCCCACTGCCGTCGGCCGATCTGCTGACCGGCGGGCCCGTCGAGAAGGCCCACTACGAGCGCAGCGATATCAGCGTCGTCCCCGCGGCGGGCGTCGTCGGCGAGGCGATGGTGCTGCTGACGCTGGCCGCGGCCGTGCTCGAGAAGACGGGCGGCGACTCGATGGACGAGGTCCGCGAATCGATGGCCCGCTGGCGGACGCGTTTGGCCCAACCGATGGGTGCTGGCGCCCAGGTGGCTCGAACCGCGGCCGAGTTCGGTTCTGGCGGGGACGACTGAGCCGTGGAGCTCGTAGTGGTGGGCTTGCCCGGGAGCGGCAAGACCGCCGTCGGACGCCGGGTTGCCGCGCGCCACGGGGCGACGTTCGTCGACCTCGACGAGGAGATCGAGCGAGCGGCGGGCGAGCGAATCCCGGAGCTTTTTGCGAGCGAGGGCGAGGCAGGCTTCCGGCGTCGCGAGCGGGCAGCGATCAAGGCCCTCGGCCCTGCCGACACCGGCCCGAAGCTCACCCGCGTGATCGCGCCTGGCGGCGGCGCGATCGTCGACCCGCGCAGCCGCTGGCGGCTGTTCCGCGGCCGTCGCGTGGTGTGGCTGGACGTCCGCATCGAGGTGATCGCCCAGCGGCTCCGGCGGAGCCCGACCGTCCGACCGCTCATCGCCGGGCGCGACCCGCTCGGGGCGATCCGGGAGCTCGCCGCCTCCCGCGCCCGGTTCTACGGCGCCGGGTCCCGGATCGGCGGCACGGCCGAGATCACGGCCGTCGTGACCGCGGTCGACGCGGTCCTCGCTGCCCCGGCCTCGCCCGGCACCGTCATCCTGAGGGCGGAGACCCGGCTGGGTCGTCTGGTCATCGGTGAGGGCATCCTCGTCCGGGAGCTCGACGTTGCGCTTCGAGACCTCGGGGCACGGCGCGCGATTCTCATCTCCGAGCCGGGCGCGTGGGCGGCGGTGGGTGAGCGGCTGTCCAAGGAGCTCGAGGCGGCCGGCTGGTCGAGCGAGCGCGTGCTCCTGCCCCAGGGCGAAGCGGCGAAGCAGCTGGCGGTGATCGAGGGGGCCGCGCGCGAACTGGCGCGGCTGCGGGTCGAACGCCGCGAGCCGCTGGTCGCGGTCGGCGGCGGGACGCTCGGCGACGCCGCCGGCTTCCTGGCCGCGACGTACCTTCGCGGCGTGCCGTTCATCCAGGTTCCGACGACGCTCGTGGCGCAGCTCGATTCATCGATTGGCGGCAAGACCGGGGTTAACCTGCCCGAGGGCAAGAACCTCGTCGGCGCGTTCCACCAACCAGCGGCGATTGTGACGGACATCGCGGTCCTGGCCTCGATCGACGTCCGGCAGCGCCGGGCGGCCCTTGCGGAGGCGGTGAAGATGGCGGCGCTCGGCGACGAGCGGCTGCTCGAGACGCTCGAGGGGTCGGGGGTGGCGATCACGGCGGGCGATCGTGAGGCCGTCGAATCGGGCGCCCTGGCCGAGGTCGTGGAGCGGGCGGCCTGGGCCAAGGTCGAGGTCGTCGTCGCCGACGAGCGCGAAGCCGACCGCCGGATCTCGCTCAACCTGGGCCATTCCCTCGGTCACGCGATCGAGGCGGCGGCCGGCTTCAGCGACCTGCTCCACGGCGAGGCGGTCGCCTACGGCCTGCGGGCCGCGTTGCGGATCGGCGTTGCGCGTGGGGTAACGCCCCCGGAGCGGGCCGAGCGGATCGAGCGGCTCCTCGACGCGCTCGACCTCGGGACGGCCCCGACCAGGCTCGACCTCGACGCGGTCCTCGACTCCATGGCGACCGACAAGAAGCACGCCGCCGGGACCCTCCGCTGGGTGCTGCCGACGGCCGACGGCTACCAGGTCGACGGCCAGGTCACGGAAGATCTCATGCGTGAGGTCGCGGCGGGGGTGCTTGCGGGCGGAGGGTCGACGGGGGCGCGCAACGCTTCGCCAAACTCGGCCCACGCGACGGCGCCCGCTTCCGCCGGTCGGCCATGACCCGCGTCCTCGTCCTGCAGGGCCCGAACCTGAACCTGCTGGGGACGCGCGAGTCCGAGATCTACGGCTCGGAGACCCTCGACCAGATCCACGGCCACATCGGGCGGAAGGCGATCGACCTCGGGTTGGAGGTCGTGTTCTTCCAGTCAAACCACGAGGGCGCGCTCATCGACCGGCTGCACGAGCGCGACTTCGAGGCCGCGATCGTGAACGCCGGCGGCCTGACCCACACCTCGGTCTCGCTGCGAGATGCGCTGCTGGCCGTCCGCCGGCCGTTCGTCGAGGTCCACCTGACCGACCCATCGAAGCGCGAGCCATTCCGATCGGTGAACTTCCTGGCTGACATCGCGCTGGAGTCGATCGTCGGGCACGGGGCCGCCGGGTACTCCATGGCCCTCGAGACCCTCGCGCGGCAGCTGGGCGACGGTTCATGAGCGAGGATGGCCTGCGTCGTGGCGGCGGCGGTACCGGCGGCGGCGCGCGGCACCCGCCTCGCGGGAGTGCCGAGCTGGCCCGCCTTCGGGCCGAGATCGACGAGCTCGATCGGCGGATCGTGGGCTTGCTCAACGAACGCGCCGAGCTGACGCGCGCCGTCGGGCACGAGAAGGCCGCGATCGGTCGCCGGGCGATCCGCGACCGCGAGCGGGAGCGCGAGGTGCTGCTCCGGATCACGATGGCGAACACGGGACCGGTGCCGCAGGCCGATCTCCTGGCGATCTATCGCCGGCTCATCGCCTCGGCCCGCTCCCTCGAAGGCGCCGAGCGCGAGCGACTGCGCCGCGGGGAAGATGACGGCCCACCGGAGCCGCCCGGAGCGTGAGGCCAACGTCCGCAGGCGCGTTGGCGCGGGACGGTTCAGCAATCGTCATGGCAAAGCTCAGCCCGACGACGCGCTTCGCGCCGGCGCCAACCGGCCGGCTCCACCTTGGCCACCTGGCCAACGCGATCTACGTCTGGGGCCTCGCCCGCCGGGTGGGCGGCCGCGTCCTGCTGCGCATCGAGGACCACGATCGGCAGCGCTGCCGTCCCGAGTACGAGACCGCGTTACTTGACGACCTCGACCGACTGGGGCTCGCGCCCGATAAGCCCACGACCGACGAGCTGCGGCGCGGCCCCTCGCCCTACCGCCAGAGCGACTCGCAGGCCGCTTACACCTCGGCCTTCGAGGCGCTCCAGGCTCGGGACCTCGTCTACGCCTGCGACTGCAGCCGTTCGACGTTCGATGCATGGCGCGCGGCGAACGGCCGGGACTGGTCGGGCGGTGGCTGCCCCGGGAAATGTCTGTCACGGAAATTGCCGATCGGAGACGTCCTCCTGCGGGAGCGCGGCGGCTCCGGCCTCGTCGGGATCCGGGTCACGCTCGGCGATGGGCAGGAAGCCTGGGAGGATCGGCTGCTTGGTCCACTAGATGGGCCTGTCACGACCGCCGGCGACCTGCTCGTGCGCGACCGGAACGGGAATTGGACCTACCCGCTGTGCGTCGTCGTCGATGACCTGCGCCATGGCGTCGACCTCGTCGTTCGCGGCGAGGACCTCCTCGAAGCAACGGCCGCCCAGATTCGGCTTCGCCGCCTGCTCCGGCGCCAGGCGCCACCGACGTTTGCCCACCACCCACTCGTCCGCCACCCGGACGGGACAAAGCTCAGCAAGGCTGACGGCGCGACCGCGATCGGCGACCTCCTGGACGCGGGCGCAACCAGGGATGCCCTGTTCGGCGAGGCCGCCTACCGTGCGGGAATCCTGTCGTCGTCCCGCTCGCTCTCCTTCGAAGAGGCCGCTGCCCTCGTCGCCTGAGAGCGTGAGTCATGTCGAGCGGTCCTCCATCTCCCACGCGTGATCAAGGGCGTGCCACGCGATCCGGCGGGCGGCGTACCGGGCGGGCCACCGGCGGTCGGCGAGCGGTCGGCCATCCGAGGGCTGCCGAAGGACGCTCAGGATCTGCCCGCGGAGGGCCTCGATCGCGACGCGATGTCCCGGGGCCGGCTGCAGCGCAGTGATGCCGATCTCCCGGGCGTAGTACCAGTCGGACTCGGTGACGTGGCCGGTCATCTTGTCGCGATCCCGACCGCCGCCTCGCGGGCCCTTGCGGAGCTCGGCGGGCGCGCCAGCGGCAATGCGATCGAACGTCGCCCAGGCCGCCTCGACGATGCCGGCGAGCCGCTGAGCCTCGGCCGCGTCGATCGGGCGGGCGTCCGCCTCGGTGGGTTGGCTCGGGACGCCGAACTCTGTGCCTGAGCTGCCATCAAGACGCTCGACGATGTCGACATCGAATGTCGATGGAAAATCGAGTGCCGCCGCTCGGGCGACCGCCGCATAGCGCGGCGCATAGTCGAGCAGCGCCCCGATAGCCGTCTCGTCAGTCTTCGCGGACCTCGACCAGCCGGGCCAATCGAGCGCGGAGGCGAAGACCTTCTTGGCCGTGCCCTCGAGCGCAACGGCGAGAGGTTCGCGTCCGCTGGCTGCCGTGGTCACGCCGGGAGAGTAGCGCCGGCCTCCCGCAGGGAGGTGACGAGCCGCACGAGCGCGGGGATGTCGCGGCCCTCAGGCCCGAGAGCGTCGACGAGAGCAGAGGCGACGATCACGCCGTCAGCGCCGGCCCTGGCCAACGCTCGGACGTGGACCGGCCGGCTGACCCCGAACCCCACCGCCACCGGGACCGGCGAGACCGCCCGAACCTCGCGCACAAGCCGGGCCACATGCCCGGGCAGGCTCGCCCGCGCGCCCGTCACGCCGACGAGCGAAACGCAGTACAGGAAGCCTCCCGAGCGGTTGGCGATCTCCTTGCGGCGCTCGGGTGGGGTGGTCGGTGCGACGAGGTAGACGACGGCAAGCCCGGCGTCGCGGGCGACAGCCTCGAATGCCGCACCCTCGTCGGGTGTGAGATCGGCGACGATGATCCCGGCCGCGCCTGCGTCTGCGAGGCGCTCTGCGGCATCGCGCCCATCGCCACCGCCGATGACCTGGTTCGCGTAGCACATCGGCACGATCGGGATTCCGGGCCGGGCGTTGGCGATGCGCCTGACGAGCTCGATCGAGCGGTCGAACGTCGCGCCGGCTCGAATCGCCGAAGCCGACGCTCGCTGGAGCGTTGCGCCGTCGGCGAGCGGATCGGAATACGGCAGGCCGACCTCGAGAAGGTCGGCGCCGGCGTCGATCGTCGCCAGGGCGATCTCGAGCGAGCTCTCGGCGTCCGGGTAGCCGGCCACGATGTAGGGAATCAGCGCGGTGCGAGGCTTTGCCGACGCCGCGGCGAAGGCAGACTCGATGGCGCGGGCGCCACGCGTCATCCGCGTACCGACGGCTAAGGCCCCCGGGCGGCCGGCCGTTCCAGCCGACGGGAGCGAGACGTTCATCCCTGCCGGTCCCGCCACCGCCCGAACGGCGCGAGATCCTTGTCGCCACGTCCCGAGAATCCAAGGAGCACCAGGGCGTCAGCCGGATACGGTGCGCCGCTGCCTTCCACACCCGCAAGCAAGCGAGGCAGGACGGCGATAGCGTGGGCCGTCTCGAGCGCGGGCAGGATCCCCTCGCTCTCGGCGGTGTACGCCATTGCCGCGAAGGCGTCGTCGTCAGTCGCCGCCGCGAGCTCGATCCGGCCCGCATCGTTCAGCGCCGACAGCTGCGGCCCGACGCCCGGGTAGTCCAGCCCGGCAGACGCCGACACCGCCTCGACCACCTGGCCGTCGCCGTCCTGGAGCATCATCGACCTCGCCCCGTGGAGGATGCCCGGCGCCCCGCCGGCAAGTGCCGCGGCATGACGACCGGTCGCGATGCCGTCACCCGCCGCCTCGGCCACGGCGAGCCGCACCGAAGGCTCGCCGATGAACCGGCTCAGCAGGCCGATCGCGTTCGAGCCCCCGCCGACGCAGGCGAGGGCCAGGTCCGGGAGCCGGCCCTCGACGGCCTTGAGCTGGACCGCTGCCTCATCGCCGATCCGCCGCTGGAGGTCGCGCACGATCGTCGGATAGGGGTGGGGTCCCATGGCCGAGCCGAGCACGTAGTGCGTGGTCTCGACGTTCGTGACCCAGTCGCGCATCGCCTCGTTGATCGCGTCCTTGAGGGTCGACGATCCGGAGGTGACCGGCCGAACCTCCGCACCAAGGGCGTGCATCCGCAGCACGTTCGGCTGCTGGCGCTCGATGTCCTCGGCGCCCATGTACACGACGCACGGCAGCCCGAGGAGCGCGCACGCCGTCGCGGTTGCGACCCCGTGCTGGCCGGCACCGGTTTCGGCGATCACGCGGGTCTTGCCGAGCCGGCGAGTGAGCAGTGCCTGGCCGAGGGCGTTGTTGATCTTATGCGCGCCGGTGTGGGCCAGGTCCTCGCGCTTCAGGTAGAGCCGCAGGGTTGCGGGCGCGCGCCCGGCCGCACGAGCCCGCTCGAGGATCTGCTCCGCGAGGCGATCCGCGCGGTAGAGCGGCGTCGGGCGACCGGCGAAGGTGTTGAGCAGCTCGCGGAGCTCCGACCAGAAGCGGGGGTCGTGGCGCAGCGCGCCGTACGCTGTCTCGAGCTGCGCGAGGGCGGCCATGAGCGTCTCGGGCACGTAGCGGCCGCCGAACTGGCGCTCGAGGCCCCATCGTCCGCCCTCGTCGGCTTCCAGTAGGCCAGCGGGGACGGGCGTGGGCCGCGCCGAGAGATTGGGCCGATCCGTGCGGGCGGCTCGCGCGCGCTTGGCGAACAGCGCGACGCGCAGCGGGTCCTTCCGCGGTCGCTCTCCGGCGACGCGGGGCACTTCGACACCTGAGGCGACATCGACACCGACGGCTGGCGCGCCCCGGAGGGCATCGGCAACGTTCGAGGGATCGAGGCCGCCGGCGAGCACGACGGGCACTTCCCGCGCGATCGCGGCGACGAGCGCCGGGTCCGCTCGGCGACCCGTGCCCCCCGGATGCGGACCACCCGAGGTATCGAGGAGGATGCGCGTCGTACCGGCGCCGAGGAAGGTCCGCGCGCGCTCGACGATGGCCCCTGCAATCGCAGTGAGCTCGGCGCTCCCGAGCTGCCCGTCGAGGGGCTGGGCGTCGAGCGCCGGCGGCAGGTGGAGGACCTTCCACGCTGGGCGATCGAGGGATTGGACCAACTCCGGCGTCTCGCCTCCGCTGAGCTGGACGGCGTCCGCGTCGAGGGCGGCACCGATCTCATTGAGCTCCTCGATCGGCCGATCGACCGTCACGGCGACGATGGCCGGCGCGTGGCCGATGCGCCCGGCCTCGCGCGCGAGCCACGCGAGCACGACGGCCTCGTCGAGCGTCAGTGCGCGAGGCGTCCCTGGGACGAGGTTGAGCCCGATCGCGTCGGCGCCCGATCGAAGCGCGGCCTGGATTCCGGCAACATCGGTGATTCCGCAGATCTTCACGAACGGGGCGCGAGCAGCCTCGACGGGATCCGCAGGTGGCGCACCGGCGGCAACGAAGGCCCGAACGATCCCCTCGGGGTCCGGGGCGCGGACGAGTGTCTCACCAACCAGCACGCCATCGAAGCCGAGCGCCCGCCAGCCGCGGATCGTGACGCTGTCACGGACGCCGGATTCGGCGACGACGAGGCGGTCATCAGGCACCAACGCTCGCAGTCGGGGCGCCTGCTCAGGATCGACCGTCAACGTCCGCAGGTCCCGGTTATTGAGTCCGATGACGCGGGCGCGCGTGGCGAGCGCGGCATCGACCTCGCGCTCCTCGTGAGCCTCGACGAGCGGCTCGAGCCCAAGATCAAGGGCCTGGTCGACCAACCTGGCGAGCGCCCGTCGTGAATGCAGGACCGCGAGCAGGAGAACGGCGTCGGCGCCCGCGGCCCGCAACAGGTCGAGCTGGCGCACGTCGAGCACGAACTCCTTGGCAAGCACCGGCGCCGTGACGGCAGCCCGCACTCGCGTCAGATCGTCGATCGAGCCGCCGAACCAGTGGGGCTCGCACAAGACCGAGATCGCGGCGGCGCCACCAGCCTGGTAGGCACGAGCGCGGGCCAGGATGTCGTCGGCCTCGCCGGCGATCCGGCCGGCCGACGGCGAGCGCCGCTTGATCTCGGCGATGAGGTGCAGGCCCGGCGCCGCGAGACGATCCGCGAATGGCCGCGGGGCCGGCGCGGCGGCCACCCGGCGCCGGAGCTGCGCGCGATCGAGCTCCTCGAGCATCGGGCGCAGGTCGGACAGGCGCCGAGCCGCGATCTCGCCGACGACCCCTCGACGGTCGCGCCCGTTCGCCGCGGGCGGGCTGGCGACGGTCTGGCTCATTGCGCGGGCTGGCGGTCGAGACGCGACGGTCATGCCGGGCTCCCGGCCGGTGTGTTCGACTCGGCGTCGACCAAATTGGCGGCCGCCGTCGAGGCCTCGACCTTTTCCACCCGAAGCCGATCGAGCAGCTCGGCCGGGCGTCCTGCGTCGAGCGCCGCTCGCGCCCGCGCGACGCCGTCAGCGATGTCGGCCGCGACCCCGGCGGCCAGGAGCGCCGCGCCCGCGTTGAGCAGCACAACGTCGCGCCTCGGCCCCATCTCGCCCCCGAACACCGCTTCGATGATCGATGCGTTGTCGTCGGCGGTCCCGCCGGCAAGCGCGGACGTCGGAGCGCCACCGAGGCCCAGGCTTCGAGCGTCGACCTCGGTCGTGGCGATCTCGCCCGATCGAACGTCGTGCATGACCCCGCTCCCGTCGAGCGGCAGCTCGTCGACGCCCACCCCGTGGACGACCAGCGTCCGCTCGGTCCCGAGCAGGGCCGCGACCTCCGCGATCCGACCGGCAGCGGCCGGGTCCCCTACCCCGATCAGCGCCCGGCGCGCGCCGGCTGGATTCGTCAGCGGGCCGATCAGGTTGAATGACGTCCGGATCCCGATCTCGCGGCGGGTCGGACCGGCGTGGCGCATTGCCGGATGGAAGCTCGGGGCGAAGAGGAACGCGAACCCGAGCTCTCGGAGGCTGATCGCGGCCGACTCGGCGTTGTGGTCGATCCGGATTGCGAGCGCTTCGAGCACGTCGGCGGAGCCGCTGCGGGACGTGATCGCGCGGTTACCGTGCTTGGCGACAGGGACGCCCGTCGAGGCCACGAGCAAGGCCGCGGCGGTCGAGATGTTGAACGTGCCCGAGCCGTCGCCGCCGGTCCCGACGACGTCGATCGTGTCCTCGGGCGCCTCGACCCGGAGGACCCGCTCGCGCATGGCCGACGCGAATCCGGCTAGCTCCTCGACCGTCTCGCCGCGCATCCGGAGCGCGACCAGCAGCGCCGCCAGTTGGGCTGGCGTGGCCTCGCCATCCATCACCGCGCCCATGGCGAGGCGGGCTTCATCGAGGTCGAGCGTGCGGCCCTCGACGATCGTCGCCAGGGCGGCACGAACGTGGTTGCTCATCTGCCGGCCGCCTCAGCGGCCCCGGCGGGGTCGATGGCTCCGGCGGGCTCGGCGACAGGGCGCTCGGCCATGCCGGCCGTCGCGAACGTGCCGCTCGCGGCGTCGAGCAGCCCGGCCTCGCCCTCGCCGGCCTGGCGCAGGAAGTTCGCCAGGAGATGCGGTCCCTGCGGCGTCAGGACGCTCTCGGGATGGAACTGGACGCCCTCGAGCGGCAGCGAGACGTGGCGCAGGCCCATCACGACCTGGTCCTCCTCGCTCATCGCGGTCACGCGCAGCTCGTCGGGCAGCGTCGCCGCGTCCACGCAGAGCGAGTGGTAGCGCGCGGCCATGAACGCCGGCGGCATGCCCTCGAGCAGGCCCGCGCCGTCGTGCGTCACCTCGGCCGCCTCGCCGTGAACGAGCGTCGGCGCCCTGACGATCGATGCACCGTACGCCGCGGCCATGGACTGCATGCCGAGGCACACGCCGAGCAACGGGACCCGTCGGTCGATCGCGACACGGACGGCGTCGATCGAGACGCCGGCGTGGTCGGGGTCGCCAGGGCCGGGCGAGATGACGATGCCGTTGAGATCGGCCGCTTCGTCTGCCTCGAGGGCCTCGATCCCTGCTCGATCAATCGCGTCGTTCCGGACGACGCGGACGTCCGCCCCGGCCGCCTGGAGCGCCTGCACGAGGTTGAAGGTGAAGCTGTCGTAGTTGTCGATCACGAGAATCATCGGCGGCCCTCGGCGGAGGCCTGGGCCTCGCCCGACGCCTCGGCCTCGCTCGCTGCGGGGCCGGCCGCTGCCGTCGCGCGGATGGCAGGCGGCTCGACGGCCTCCTCGATCGCCCGGCGCAGCGCCATGGCCTTGTGCTCGGTCTCATCGAACTCCTTCTCCGGCACGCTGGCCGCGACGATCCCCGCGCCCGTGTGGACATGGGCCCGACCTTCGCGCAGGACCGCACTCCGGATCGTGATCGCCGTGTCCATGTTGCCGTCGTAGCCCAGGTACCCGACCGCGCCGCCATACAGCCCGCGCCGCTCGCCCTCCGCAGCCGCGATCAGCTGCATGGCCCGAACCTTCGGCGCCCCCGACAGCGTGCCCGCCGGGAACACCGCCCGCAGCGCATCCACGGCGTCCAGGTCCGGCCGCAGGCGACCTTCAACGTGGGACACGAGGTGCAAGACGTGCGAATACCGCTCCACTTCCATGTACTTCGACACCGTCACCGTCCCGGGCCGCGCCACGCGCCCGAGGTCGTTGCGCCCGAGGTCGACGAGCATCACGTGCTCGGCCCGCTCCTTGGGGTCGCGCTGGAGCTGCTCGGCGAGGATCTGGTCCTCGGTCGGCGTCGCGCCACGGGGGCGAGTGCCGGCAATCGGGTGGGTGGTGAGCTTGTCGCCGTCGAGCTGGACGAGCAGCTCGGGGCTGGCGCCCACGACCTCGAACGCGGGGACGCGAACGAAGAACAGGTACGGACTCGGGTTGACGCGGCGCAGGCTGCGATACAGCCCGATGCCGTCGAGCGGCTTGCCGGTCGCAGGATCCGTTGGCAGGTCGAACGACTGGCGGCGCGCGAGGACGACCTGGATCGCCTCGCCAGCCGCAATCGCGTCCTTGGCGGTCTCAACGGCCTGGATGTACTCGTCGCGCCCGAGGCTTGCGTCAGCGAGCGCCGCCCTGGGGCTGCCCACCGCCGGGTGTGTGCCGTTCGTGCGCCCGCCGGCGGCTCCGCCGTCGAGCTCGGCCGCCGAGGGCCGGGCCGTTCGCTCGAGCGCCGCGAAGATCGCCTCCTCGGCAATGCGGTAGCGACCCTCGAGATCGGGCTGCTCGGTGTGGAGCGAGGCGATCGCCGACAAGGTGTGCGTCAGGTGGTCGAAGACCATGACGAGGTCGGTCTCGATGAAGGCCGCGAGCGGCGTTCCCACGGGATCGGCCGCGGGTCGAGACACGGTCGGCTCGAAGATCGAGACCGCGTCATAGGCGAGCGCGCCGACCGCGCCACCGGTGAAGCGCGGCATCCCCTCCGTCGGCTCGACCCGGCGGCGGCGGACGAAGTCGCGCAGGGCGAGGAGCGGATCTGGCGCGTCGATCGTGCGGATCGGCAGCCCGGGATCGTACCGATCCACGCTCACGGGCCGCTCCTGGATCCGCGCCTGGTCGTCGCGGACCTCGAGGAGCCGTCGGGGCCCGACACCGAAGAACGAGTACCGCCCGAGGCGCTCTCCGCCCTCGACGGACTCGAGCAGGTAGGCAGGGGTCGTGCCGTCGTCGAGCCGGAGGAAGGCCCCGATCGGCGTCTCGAGGTCGGCCGACCGCGTCGCGCGCAGCAATAAGGTGTCGGCGTTGCCGGCGAGCCGCTTCGCCTGGGCCAGGCTGAGCGGATCCGTCATGGTCACGTGCGGCGCCTCCAGTGGTCCGGGGGCTCTCGTTCGCTCGAGTCGGCCCGAGAATCAGAACGACCTCTCGTCCTCCGGGACGAAAGGCCGAGCCTTCCGCGGTGCCACCCTCATTCGGCAATGCCGCACTTTCGTGACCGACGGGTGGTCCCTCGACCGCCGATCGGCGCTGCCCGCTAACGCTGGCGCTCTGCGCCGGAGCCTACTGAGGTCCCGCGGTTTCCCACGCTCGCCGTTCGGTCCGGAGGCTCCCGGGTCCATTCGCCGCCGCTGCCGTCCCGGCTTGCACCAGCCGCCGAGTCTCTGTGCCGACACGCGCCGGGTACTCGTCCCGTTCGCAGCCTGTATTCGCGATGTAGGCCGGGAGTCTAGGCACGCCTTCGACCAAAGGTCAACCCGTCAGGCGGGCAGCGTTCCGCCGGCGTTGGCGCGATACGCGATGACCTCGACCCGCTCGAGTGTGATCAGTCCGTCGCCGACCATGGCATCGAGCTCAGGGAGCACCGCTCTGATCCGCTCTTCCTGGTCCACGACCTCGATGAGGATCGGCAGGTCCTCTGAGAGCCGAAGCAGGCGGGTCGTGTGGAGGTGCGCCTTGGCTCCGAAGCCCTCGATCCCGCGCAGGACCGTCGCGCCGGCAAGGCCTCGCTGACGCAGCCGCTCGACGATCGCCTGGTACAGGGGCTTGCCGTCGACGTGATCCGATTCGCCGATGTATATCCGAACGAGGAGTCCAGTGCCCTCGATCTTCACGCGAGCCTCCCGATCATGAGCCCGGCGACGACGGCGGCGAGCCCGAGGACCATCGACCCACCGATGTTGCCGATCGCGGCGATGTAGCTGCCGTCCTCGATCAGGCGCCAGGTCTCGAGCGTCAGCGTCGAGAACGTCGTGTAGGCGCCGATGAACCCAATGAGGACCGGCGCCCGGATGGCCGGCGAGACGAGGCCGCGCTCGACGCTCGCCGCGAACAGCAGGCCGAGGACGAATGATCCCGAAATGTTCACCACGAGCGTCCCCCAAGGGAACCCGCCACCGGTCGAGGTCGCAACCCAGCCGTCGACGACGTATCGGGCGATCGCCCCGAAGAAGCCACCGGCCCCGACGAGGAGGAGCGTCACCCTCGTCTCAGAGGTAGCGGCTCTCGGAGTAGCACTAGGTGAAGCCCTCGCCGGCGGGCAGCTGGAGGATCACCGGATGGTTTTCGCCGAGGGCATGCGCCGGGCCGTGCCCGGCCTGCGATTCGCAGCAGCCGACATGGCCGCACTCCGCGCCCAATCGGAGGTTGACGGTGCTGCCGCACTCCTCGCAGGCGTTGCCGCTCCACGTGGCAATCGTCGCAGCAGCGTGGGCACACGCTGGATCGAACGAAGCGCGTCGTGCTTCCGCCATCACGGCTCAGCCTACTGTGTCGGGCGGACGCTCGGTCAGCGATCCCGGTGTGGCACGGGGGCCGTTCGCTTCCGACCGCGGAGGGGTCCGCCAAGCGAGCGGCGGACGATCGGGATCCAGGCCAGCGCCCCAACTGCCTGTGACATGACGGCCAGGATGAGGAGGAGCCCCGGAACGGTCAGGACCAGCGCCGGGTACGACCACGGCGCCATGCCACCGGGCATCTGTTCGAACGCCGCGGAGATCGCCGCGCCAAGTCCGTCGAGCTGCTCCCCGGCAGTGTCGTCGCCCGAGCCATGCCCGAGCGTCAGCCCTGCTCCTCCGGCGCCCCCAGCTGGTTCGACAGTTGCGCCCGCCGCCGGCGAAACGGTTTCCGATGCGCGGGCCGACTCGTCGGGTACGGCGGGCGAGGCGGAGGCGACAGGGTCGTTGGTCACCGCGGGGGAGGGAATCCCAGGCGGCAATGTCGCGGTCGGAGCCGCCGTCTTGCCTGGCGCCGACGTTGGGACCGAGCTTTGCGTCGCGGCGGGCGAGGCGGTCGGCGCGGGAGTGGGCACCGGTGTCGTCGGCTTGGGCGTGGGAGCGGGTGTGGGCGGGGCCGTCGGAGCGGGCGTCGGCGTCGGCGCCGGGGTCGGCGTCGGCGGGACGGCTGCCTGGACGGTGAAGACGGCCATATTGGAGGGAAGGCTGCCGTTGCCGCAGGTCATCGAGCCGGCTGTTCCCGGATGGTCGGTCGCCGACGCGTTCCAGGTCATGACGCCCTGCGAGGAGGCGATTCCGGTTACCCGGAACACGGCACCGCTCTGCGGCGGCGTGCTGCCGATCAATGGATGGTCGTCCTGCGGATTCTTGAAGGTCACGGCATGGCCGCCGGCCCAATCGACCTCCCAGGAGCTCGGCGCGGCCCCGGAGGTCTGGCCCCACACAGAGACGATCGCGGCACTCGAAATCGTGAAGTCACTGGGAACGCGGATTCGGATGCAGGTGATCTCACTCCCGCCGCCGGAATCGCCGGTGTTCGTGGCCGTGAGGGTGATGGCCGTGGAGGCGCCGACGGTGAGGATCTGTGGCGACCCGGCGAGCGTCCACGCCCGGGCGGCCGCCACCTGGCCGGGCACGACGAGCATGAAGAGGGCGACGAGGAGGGGGGCGCCGAAGCGAGGCCGCCCGGTCATCACGCCGCTCGACGAACTGGCGACCAGAGGACGGTCGGGACCGGATCGGCGCCGGGCAGCGGCGGATCTGGAGCGTGCTGCAGGCCGTCGATGAACGCGCGGACGAGCGACTCGTCGAGCTGTGTGCCGGCGGCATCGCCCAGCCGCCGGATGGCCTCCGCGACGCCCAACGCCTTGCGGTATGGGCGATTCGTCGTCATCGCGGAGAACGCATCGCCAACGGCCAAGATGCGGGCGATCAGGGGGATCTCGATGCCGGCGAGACCGGCGAGGTAGCCGTTTACCGTCCCATTGCTCGTGATGGAAGCGGATACCGGCCCGAACGGTCTCCAGGTCGGGCAGCTCCCGGACGATCATGTCGCCCAGCGCCACATGCTGCTGGATGACCGCGGTCTCCGCCGCCGTCAGGCGACCCGGCTTGCGCAGGATGAGATCCGGGATCCCGATCTTGCCGACGTCGTGCAGCAGGCCCGAGATGCGAATGCTTCGGACGAGATCGTCCTCGAGGCCCAGCTGCTCTGCGAGGAAGACCGCATAGCGCGCCACGTCCTCGGAGTGACGCTTCGTGTAGCGGTCCTTGGTGTCGACGGCGAGGACGAGGCCCTTGAGCACGTCGAAGCTGGAGGCCGCCGCGTCGTTCGCGTCGTCATCGTCGCTGGCCAGGCGAACGGCGTCCCCGCCCCCTGCCCTGGCTTCTTCGAGCGTCCGGACCGCGGTCGACAGCAGGGCGCTCACGGATGCGCCGTGCTGCGGGTAGCTGCAGAGACCGGCGCTGACGGTCAGCGGGAGCCGCTCGGTGGACTCGAACTGCAGCGCGAGCGTCGCGAGCTCGGTCCGCAGCAGCTCAACGACGGGCGTCAAGCTCGCGCCCGCGTCTCGACCTGAGACAAGGAGGAACTCGTCGGGTCCGTAGCGGCCCATCACGATGTCGTCGGGCAGGTCCCGGGCGAGGCGGTCGGCTACGGCGACGAGCGCCTCGTCACCGGCCCGATGGCCGTGATTGTCGTTGAGCTGGCGGAAGCCATCGATGTCGATGAGCGCCACGCCCAGCGTTCGGCCGTCGCCTCGCGCCCGCTCGATGTCCTCGGCAAGCAGCCCGACGAGCGCGCCGTGGTTGAGCGTGCCGGTCAGCGCATCGAGACGACTCGCTTCGAGGAGGGCGGCCGCCTGGCGCGAGAGTCGTGCCTGGGCGCTCCGGAACACGAAGTAGAGCGTGAGGGTGGCGATCAGGGCCGCGGAGATGGTGACGAGGACGACGTCCCGACGAAGATCGCCGAGGCGGCTCAGGATCGGGACGGCGTCGCGCCAGACGCCGACCACGAGCACGATCCGGTCGCCCAGGCGCAATGGCATGAACTCCCGGAGCACGGTCGGCGAGCCCAGCGAGCCTGGACCCGCCTCGGACTCTCCTGCCGGCACGATGGCAACCTTCACCCCGCCGTCGGCGGCCGCAGCGGCGAAGTCCGTGCCGAGCGGACCGCTCGTGCCCGCCAGGGCCCGATCATTCGAGGCGAGGATCCGCCCATCGGGTCGGCGCAGCTCCACCCGCAGGATCTCGCCCTTCCCGGTCAGCGTCGAGATGAGGGCACTCAGTCGCGCCAGCGACTCCTCCGAAAGGGCCTCATCATCGACGATGCGTTCGTCGAGGCCCTGCTCGACGAAGCCGCGCAACGTGGCGAGGTCGCTCTGGATGATCGCGTTCAGCGTGGACGTCGACGAGTACACGCTGACCATGACGGCCTGGGCCGTCGCGGTGACTCCCACCACGGCCAGCAGGACGCCGAAAACGATGGTGAGGAGAACCGGCCGTGGTGCCTGCGGCCGAGAGCCGAACATCCTGGAGTTGGCGCTCCTGAGGCGGGAGCCGAGGCTAGTCCCAATGGGTCGGGGTTCCGTACCGGACGAACGTCCTCGTGGGACCCTGTCGGAAGTCCTGTGCGCGCGCGCACCGCGATGCTGTGCTCACATGCGGAACAATGGCGCGGTGCGCTTTGGTATCACACCACCTCCCGTCATCGCCGTTGTCGGCAGCCTCAACATCGACCTGGTTGCGTACACATCACGTGTGCCCGATGCCGGTGAGACGGTAATCGGCGATCGATTCCAGATGGGCTTCGGCGGCAAGGGCGCGAACCAGGCGGTCATGGCGGCGCGACTCGGAGCGCGGGTTTCGATGGTTGGAGCGCTGGGCGACGACGTCTACGCCGGGATGACGCTCGACAACCTGGCC
>JBBQFS010000031.1:0-21317 GCA_038322255.1 Candidatus Limnocylindrales bacterium
GGCCGTCCTGGGGGAAGCTCAGGGTGACCGTCTCCTGCAGCGCCGGAAGCGTCAGCGTGGGCTCATTGAACGAGTCGAAGATGACCGTCGGGCCGCCCTCGCCCAGTCCGACGCGGATCCGGACGATCGATCCCAGGAAGCTGACGTCGCTCACCTTGCCGGTGAGCCGATTCTGGCCGGTCGCGCCGTCGCCGAGGGACACCATCTCCGGCCGAAGGGCCACGCTGACATCCCGGCCGGCCTGGCCCTCGAACGCGCGCGCGATCCGGATCGGCTGACCAGCGATGGTCAGCTCACCGCGGCCGGCGTTCGTGATGATCCCGGGCAGCACGTTGAGCGTTCCTACGAAGGAGGCAACGAACGCCGTCGTGGGGAAGTTGTAGATCTCGAACGGCGTGCCGACCTGCTCCATCCGGCCCTCGCTCATGACCACCACCCGGTCGGACAGCGAGAGCGCCTCCTCCTGATCGTGGGTCACGTACACCGTCGTGATCCCGAGCTGGCGCTGGATGGCCCGAATCTCGTGCCGCAGCGCGACGCGGATCTTGGCGTCGAGCGCGGAGAGAGGTTCGTCGAGCAGCAGCACCTGGGGCTCGAACGCCAGGGCTCGGGCCAGCGCGACGCGCTGCTGCTGGCCGCCGGAGAGCTGGTACGGATAGCGACCGCCCTTGTCCGGGAGGTTGACGATCTCGAGGAGCTCCGCGACGCGCTTTCGGATCTGGTCCTTGGGACGCTTGCGGACCTTGAGGCCGAAGCCGACGTTGTCGGCGACGTTCATGTTCGGGAAGAGCGCGTACGACTGGAAGACCATGCCGACGTTGCGCTTGTTCGGGGCCTTATAGGTGACGTCCTCGCCGTTGATCGTGATCGCGCCCGCCGACGGCTGCTCGAAGCCCGCGATCATGCGCAGGGTCGTGGTCTTGCCGCAGCCCGACGGTCCCAGGAAGGACACGAACTCGCCGCGCTCGGTGGCCAGGTTGAAGTCTGCGACCGCGACGGTGTCGCCGAAGCGCTTCTGGATGTCGGTCAGCTCGAGATAGCTCATCGCCTGGTTATCTCCTAGCGCGCTCCCGCGACCTGGACGCTCTGTCGTGAGCCGCGACCCAGCAAGGCGATCATGCCCATCGCTGCCCAGGTCAGCCCGAAGCTGATGATCGAGACGGCCGCGGGCTCGAACGCCCGGTCGTGACCGAGCAGCGCGAGGTACGGACCGAACGCCGGTCGGACGAGGAAGCTCGCGATCGTGTATTCGCCGATGACGATGGCGAGAGTCAGGAATGCGCCGCTGATCAGCGCGACGCGCAGGTTCGGGAGGATGACTGCCCACAGGATCCGCCCCCAGCCGGCGCCCATGCTCTGGGCAGCTTCGGTGAGGGTCCGGATGTCGATCGCCCGGAGGCCGCTGTCGATCGCGCGATACATGTACGGAAAGGACAGGATCACGTAGGCCGCGACGACCAGCACGTTGAGACCCTGGTCGGACACGGTCAACGGCACGGGGCCCTCGCTGTAGGCCCGGAGGAGGGCGAACACCAGGATGACGGGCGGGATGACGAATGGCAGCAGGGTGACGAACTCGACGTACGGCCGAAGCCTCGGCAGGCGGAGCCGGACCCAGTACGCCGTCGGCACGATCAGCAGCGTGCTGATCACGATCGTGATGACGCCGACGATGGCGGAGTAGACCAGGCTCGACGCAAATTGCGGGTCGTGGCTGATGACGTTGGAATAGGCCTTTCCGAAGGGCTGGAGCCGGAGGGAGAAGAGCAGCGTCGCGACCAGTGGCAGGAAGAAGTACGCGACGCCGATCAGGAAGACGATCCACGAACCGAGCCGTCCGCCGCTGATCCGCCCTCGTGGTCGTGGCGGGCGTGGTCGTCGTGGCTCGGCGCTGTGCTCGAGGGCCTCCAGGGCGCCGGGCGGGCGAGGTCCGATTGCCGGCGCACCGCTCACGACCGAAGCCAGCGCTCTGAGGTTCGCTGGAGGCGGGCGTAGATCCCGATGGCGAGGGCCATGATCACGACCATGCCCATCGCCAGGGCGTAACCCAGGCCGATGGTGTGGAAGACGTCGCCGCTGATCTGGTTGCTGATCAGGTTCGTCACGAGGGGGATGAGCCCGCTCGTCAACTGGTAGGCGGTCGCCTGGGCGCCGAACGCGTTGCCGAACAGCAGGATGATGGTTCCCAGCAGCGTCGGGGTCAGGATCGGCAGGGCGATGTGCTGCCAGTACTCGCGCGACGAAGCCCCAAGGTTCTCGGACGCCTCGCGCCACTCACGCTTCAGGCCGTCGATCGCCGGAGCCATGATCAGGACCATGAGCGGGAACTGGAAGTAGAGGTAGACGATCTCGAGACCGAACTTCGTGTAGAGGCTGAACCCGATGCCCTTGCCATATAGGTCGATCCCCAGGGCGTCGAGCAGAAACTTCGTGAAGATCCCCTGGAAGCCGAGGGTGAACGTGAACGCCAGCGCGAGCGGGACCCCTGCGAAGTTGGAGGCCACGCCCGAAAACGTCATCAGCAGGGTTCGCAGGATCCGCGGCAGGCCGCCGAGGATGACGGAATAGGCGAGCAGGAAGCCGAAGAGCCCGCCGACCACGGCCGTGACGAGGCTGATCTCGATGCTGGTCCCGTAGGCCTGGATGATCGACGGCTCGGCCAGGTCGATGTAGTTCTGGATCGTTGGTTGGCCCGTGACCGAATCCAGGAAGCTGCCCGCCAGCAGGAAGCCTACCGGCAGGATCATGAACAGTGCCGCGAATACAAAGAACGGCACGACGCCCAACCAAGACGAAGAGAAACGACGCCCGGGGCGCGCTGGAAGCGCACCCCGGGCGGTCTGTGCGGACGCCACGGTCAACGTGGTCCGGTCAGTGCTGCGGCCTCGTTCGGATCGAGTGGATCAGGGCGCCGGCGGAGGGGTCTTCAGCGGGCCAAGCCCGGTGACGGACGCCCACGCGCCGCTGATCAGCGTCTTCGACTTCGTTAGCTGGTCGACCGTCGGGAACACGGTTCCGGCGACGTCCGGCAGCTTGGCCTTGAGGTCGCCCGCGATGAGGCCCTTCTTGACGAGGTCGTCGTAGCGGGTCGTGTAGCAGTACGCGTTGGTCCAGACGAGCTGGCCCTGGTCGGAGTAGAGGTACTCCTCCCACAGCTTTGCGGCGTTCGGATGTGGCGCGGTCTTGCTGATGCCCTGGACGTAGATCCCGCCGAACTTGCCGGTGGCGGGGATCACGACGTCGATGTTGACTGTGCCCTTGAGGGAGTCGCGATCGGCGAGGGCGAGGTACGACCACGTGATGACGATCGGCGTCTCACCGCTCACGAGGCTTCCCTGCTTGGCCACGGTCGGCACGAAGTTGCCGGCATCCACGAGCTTCTTGAAGAACTCGAGGCCAGGCTGGGCGTTGTCGAGCGACCCACCGTTGGCGAGCGCCGCCGCCTCGACCGACTGGATGGCCTGGTTGGAGTTGAGCGGATCACCGGCAAGCGCAACCGAGTGCGCGTACTTCGGATCGAGCAGGTCCTTCCAGTCCTTTGGGCTGTCGGTCTTGATGATGTCCTTGTTGACCTCGAACGAGAGGACGCCGTAGTAGTCGCCGTACCAGTTGGCGTCGGGGTCCTTCTGATCGGCCGGGATCGTGTCCCAGGTCGCGACCTTGTAGGGCTGCAGGAGTCCGGCGGTCTTGGACGACGGCCCGAACGAGTAGCCGACGTCGATGACGTCCGGCGCGGCAGGACCGCCGTTCGGGTTGTTCTTGATCGCGTTGACCTCGTCGCCGGAGCCGGCGTTCGGGGTGATCGAGTTGATCTCCAGGCCGGTCTTGGCCTTGAAGTTGTCGATCTGCTGGCCGTAGTTGCACCAGTCGCGCGGAAGCGCGATGACGTTCAGCGTCTTCTCGGTCTTGGCGGCGGCCAGCAGCGTGGCATCCGGGGTCCACTCGGCGGCGGCTGTGCCACCGGCAGCAACGGAGCCTCCCGGCGCCTTAGTAGCAGTGCCGCCCTGGTTGCAGGCGGCGGCGGCGATGGCGAGGACAGCCCCAAGGATCAGCAGCCGGGGGGTTGTTCGGTTGGTGGTCAAGTGCTCCTCCGTGTTCTGGCGCGCGCAAGGGTGCGCACGTCCACTCTCGACGATGGGCGCGGGCCATCCGCCGGTTTGGTGTCGGCGGAACGAGGTGGACCCTCCTGATCCACGAGCCTCCGGTCCCGGAGCGCATCGTCGAGCGCCATCTTCGCCGGGGCGTTAACGGGATGCAAGCGTTTTTCGCACACTGGCCGAGCCTATACTCCGCCCGCCATGGAACCGGGCCGGCGCACGCTCGAGGATCCGCTCGCCGAAGCGCTGCGGATCGTTGCCGCCGCGGATCGCGACGGCCTCCTGCTGCGGCTCATGGGCGGCATGGCGGTCCGGGCGCATGCGCCGGACTGGACGCATCGGACCCGGCGCGTCGAGGTCGACATCGATTTCGCCACCCGATCGAAGGACCGCAAGGCGGTCTTCTCGCTGCTCGAGCGCGAGGGCTACACGCCCGACCGGCGCCATAACGCGCTCTTCGGCCAGCACCAGGGCTACTTCGTCGACGAGGCTCGACGGCGACCCGTGGACGTTCTCGTGGACAAGCTCGAGATGTGCCACCGGATCGAGTTCGCGGACCGGCTTTCGGCCTCGCGCCCGACCCTGCCGGTCGCGGACCTGCTGCTCTCGAAGCTGCAGATCGTCAAGATCAACCGGAAGGACGTGCTCGACGCGCTGGTCCTGCTGGCGGAGCACCCGCTCGCCCAGGACGACGGCGCCACCGATTCCTCGAGCGGCCAGGGCGCGATCAACCTGCCCCGGATCCTTTCGCACACCTCGAGCGACTGGGG
Organism: Candidatus Limnocylindrales bacterium; assembly: GCA_038322255.1. GTDB lineage: Bacteria > Chloroflexota > Limnocylindria > Limnocylindrales > CSP1-4 > UBA5189. The sequence continues at coordinate 4,868 of JBBQFS010000031.1, forward strand.
TTGGTGGCGGACGGTGACCGGGAACCTGAGGGTTCTCCAGGAATACCTCGACTCGGACTTCACCGACGCCGACCTCGACATCGGCGACCGTCCCGTTCGCTACCACATCCGCGACCAGGTCCAGGGCTTCCGGGACGCCATCGAGGCAGCCCCGAAGTCGACCCGCTGGAAGCTCCGGGCGAGGGTCGGCGAGCGCCAGCAGTGGTACGTCGAGCCCGAAGAAGTGGCGCACGGGTAGGCACGGAAGCGAGAGTCAATGCGCATCTTCTTCGCCACCGACATCCATGGCTCCGAGGTGTGCTGGCGGAAGTTCCTGAACGCCGGCGCATTCCACAAGGCCGACGTGCTGGTCATGGGTGGCGACATGACCGGCAAGGCCATGGTCCCGATCACCAAGCACAACGGCGGCTGGCGGGTCACGCTCCAGGAGCAGCAGCACGCTCTGCCGACCGAGGCCGACGTCGCGGCGATGGAGAAGCGGATCAGCGATCGCGGCTACTACCCGATCCGACTGAGCGCCGACGAGATGGCCGCCTGGCAGGCCGACCCGAGCCTCGTCGACGCGCGATTCAAGGCCGAGATGCTCGGCCAGGTCGGGCGCTGGATGGCGCTCGCCGACGAGCGACTCGCCGGCAAGGGCATCACGTGCATCGTGTCGCCGGCCAACGACGACATCTTCGAGATCGACCCGATCATCTCCGCGGCGCAGCTCGTGCAGCTCGGCGAGAGCAACCTGATCGACCTCGACGGCTTCTCGCTCGTCTCGACGGGCTGGGCCAACCCGACCCCCTGGAACACCTTCCGCGAGCTGCCCGAGGACCAGCTCCGTTCACGGATCGACGGCCTCGTCGCCTCCGTCCCAGACCGGGGCCGCGCGATCTTCAACTTCCACGCGCCGCCCTATGGCTCGAACCTCGACGGTGCTCCCCAGATCGGCGCCGACATGCGCTACGTCTCCGGGGGACAGGCCCTGATACCGGTCGGCTCGCACGCCATCCGGGACGCCATCCTCGAATACGGCCCGGTGCTGTCGCTCCACGGCCACATCCACGAGGGCCGCGGCGCGGTCAAGCTCGGACGGACACTCGCCGTCAATCCCGGCAGCACGTACGAAGACGGCGTGCTGCAGGCCGCGATCGTCGATCTCGACCCGAAGAAAGGCGAGGTGAAGCGCTATCTGCTGATCAACGGCTAGGAGAAGGAAGGAGAGGAGAGGAGAGAGCATGGCTTCGGACGCCAAGACAGGATCGGTGGGCGCCGGCGCGGCGCCGTCCCTGTTCCTGCGGAACGCGACCGGACTGGTGAAGGGCTGGTCCGGGTTCGACGCGTTCGTCTACTCGTTCATGTCGGTGAACCTCGTCACCCTGGGCATGTTCTACAGCCTGGCGATCTTCGCCTACGTGCCCGATGGGTCGGCGATCGCGTCGATCGTCGTGACGGCAATCGGCATGACGTTCATGTGCATCGCCTATGCCGGCCTCATCGCCGTCATGCCCCGGGCGGGCGGCGACTATGTCTGGCAGACCCGCGTTCTCGATGGAATCCCCGGCGCCGTCGTCGGTGGAGCCTTCGGGTTCATCGCGGTGTACCTCATCGGAACGGCCCTGGCCCTCGACGGCACCGTGACGCTTCTCGGCAGCGCGCTGGGCGCCCTCGTTGGCGCGGCCCTCGGCATCAAGCGCGGCGGCGTTGGCTTCGTGCTCTCCGCCACGGGCTGGTGGTTCATCCTCGCGCTCTGGGCCCCGATCTACGGGTTCATCTTCAAGATCGAGTTCGTCCAGCCGCTGGCGGCGCTCCTCGGCTGGAAGGCCGGCGTCGACTTCTTCGGGACGACCGACGGCACCTTCGTCGTCTCGATCGCGACGATCATCATCACCTCCGCGCTCGTGGCGTTGGGCATGGCCGGCTACGCCCGGATCCAGCGCTGGAGCTTCTACATCGGGCTCGCGGCCCTGGCCGTGATGTTCGTGCTCATGGTCGTCTCCAGCCAGGACACCTTCAAGGCGGCCTACGACCGAGAGGCGCAGAGCCTCTTCGGGGTCTCGAACGCCTACCAGGCGACCATCGACCAGGCGGCCTCCGACCCGGCCTCGGGCTATACGGGCTCCGAGCTCGGCCCCCTCAGCTTTGGGCCGGGGACGCTGCTCCTCGTCCCGTTCATGCTGTTCTTCCTGCTGTATCCGAACTGGGGCGCGACCCTGTACGGCGAGGTCCGGGGCGCGGGTGACTTCCGGAAGGTCCTGAACGGCATGCTCGGCGGCCTGTGGGTCACGGTCGCCCTCGCGATCGTGTTCGTCCTCCTGGCCGCGAAGACGTTCGGCTGGACGTTCTTCAACGCCTCGAACGTCACGTACGTCAATTGGGCCTACCTGTACACGGACGCCGCACCGGCGGTGCCCATCTGGGGCTATCCGCCGATGCTGGCAGCGTTCCTGATCGACAGCCACATCATCCAGGCGCTGATCGTGCTCGCGTTCGGCTTCTGGTGGCTGGGCTGGACAGGCACGCTGTTCCTGTCGTCGACGCGGATGATCTTCGCGGCGGCGTTCGACCGCGTCCTGCCGGAGTGGGCCGCGCGCGTATCGGAAGGGCGCGGCGTGCCGTGGGCGGCGCTCGCGCTGATCATGATCCCATCCGTGTTCTTGAGCTGGCTATACGCCTACGACGCCAACTTCTACGGCCTGACGCTCGACGCGACGCTCGTCATCGCCGTGACCTTCCTGGGGAGCTCGATCGCCGCGACGATCCTGCCCTTCTGGAAGCGCGACCTGTACGAGGCGTCGCCGGTCGCGCGCTACAAGATCCTCGGGCTGCCGCTCATGGCGGTGGCCGGGGCGCTGTCCACGATCTTCCTCGCCTGGGTGATCTATATGTGGCTCAGCAATGCGCTCTATGGAATCGGCGTAGGCAACGCCGAATCGATCAAGTTCCTGGGCATCCTGTATGGCGCCGCCGCGGTGCTGTACATCATCGCCCGCTTCGTACGGCGCGCCCAGGGCGTCAATCTCGACGCAATCCACGCGGAGATCCCCGCGGAGTAGCCATCGCAAGCTCCGCGCCGGCGTACGCCGGCCGGCAACCGAATCAGCCGAAGGGCGCCCGCCGGGCGCCCTTCTTCGCGATTCCGGCGCTCGATGGATTTGCGTGCCCGGCGGCCGTGAGGGCAGACTGTGCTTGCGCCCACGCCGATAGCGCAGGCGCCGATCCCCCGAAGGCATGACCCGAAGGCAATAGAGGACCGCCCGTGACCGGGTGGCTGGGAGGAGGCACATGGCCACGCTGCCCGATCGGGCGAAGGTCGTCGTCATCGGTGCGGGGATCGTCGGCAACAGCATGGCCTGGCACCTCGCACGCCTCGGCTGGCGCGACATCGTGCTGCTCGAGAAGGGCACGCTGCCCAGCCCCGGCGGATCGACGGGTCACGCCTCGAACTTCATCTTCCTGACCGATCACAGCAAAGAGATGACGGCGTTCACCCTTGACAGCGTCCGTCAGTACGAGGAGCTCGGCGTCTTCACCCGGACCGAAGGGATCGAGGTCGCCCGCACGAAGGAGCGGATGCAGGAGTTCACCCGGCGCGTCACCTCCTCGAAGTCATGGGGCATCGAGCCTGTCGAGCTGATCAGCCCGAAGCGGGTCAAGGAGCTCGTGCCGTTCATCAACGAGGACATCATCCTCGGCGCCTTCTACGCCCCAGGCGTCGGTGTCGTTGATTCCCTCGAGGCCGGAACGCTGATGCGCAAGAGGGCCCAGGAGCTGGGCGCGCTCACGATCGGCGCCGGCGTCGAGGTCACCGGGCTCGACGTCGAAAACGGCCGGATCAGGCGGGTCCGGACGGACAGCGGCGACATCGAGACGGACACGGTCGTCATCGCCTGCGGCGTCTGGAGCCCCCGCATCGCGAAGATGGCCGGCGCGTCGATCCCGCTGACGCCCGCGGTTCACCAGATGATCGACATCGGTCCGGTCCCGATCTTCGAGCACACCACGAGCGAGGTCGGCTTCCCGATCATCCGCGACGTCGACACGAACATGTACGAGCGCCAGCACGGCACTGGGTTCGAGATCGGCTCGTACGCCCACCGGGCGATCCTCATGGACGCCGACGACATCCCCTCGATCGCCGAATCGGCACTTTCACCGACGATGCTGCCGTTCACCCAGGACGACTTCGACCCCCAGCTCGAGGACGCCCTGGAGCTCTTCCCCGAGATCCTCAGCGACGAGAAGGCCGGCGTGAAGCTCGCGATCAACGGCCTGCTCTCGCTCACGCCCGACGGCAACCCGATCATCGGCGAAACGCCCGAGGTGAAGGGCCTGTGGTCGGCCGCGGCGATCTGGATCAAGGAGGCCCCCGGGATCGCCAAGACGATCGCGGAGTGGATGACCACGGGCGAGCCGGAAATCGACCCGCACGGCTCCGACATCGCCCGGTTCTACGAGCACCACAAGACCGCGAAACACATCGCTGACCGCGCGATCGAGGGTTACAACAAGACCTATGGCATCGTCCACCCGATGGAGCAGTGGGCCTCGAACCGCGGCGTGCGGCTCTCGCCGTTCTACGAGCGGGAGAAGGAACTGGGCGCGGAGTTCTTCGAGGCGGCGGGCTGGGAGCGAGCCTACTGGTACGGGACCAACGAGCGACTGCTGGCCGAGTACGGCGACCGGGTCATGGCCCGCGAGGCAGAGTGGGAATCGCGCTGGTGGTCGCCGATCATCAATGCCGAGCACCTCGCGATGCGCGACCGCGCCGGGATGGTCGACCTGTCGGCCTTCGCGATCTTCGACGTCACCGGGCCGGGCGCCCTTGCCGCGCTCGAGCGGCTCGCGGTCAACAAGGTCGACGTCGCGCCGAGCCGGACCGTCTATACCCCGCTCCTCAACGGTGCCGGCGGGATCCTGGCCGACCTGACGATCATGCGACTGGCCCGCGACCATTTCCGGGTCGTGACCGGCGGCGGCATGGGCATGCGCGACAAGAAGCTCTTCACCGATGCCCTGCCGGACGACGGCTCGGCTCAGCTGTTCGATGCGACGAACTCATGGACGACCATCGGGCTGTGGGGGCCCAGGGCCCGGGACATCCTGGCGGGGGTCACCTCGGATGACGTGTCGCATGCCGGGTTCCCCTTCCTGACCTCGAAAACGGTCGAGATCAACGGCGTTCGCGCGCTGGCGTCCCGCATCTCGTACGTCGGTGAGCTCGGTTGGGAGATCTATGTTCCGATCGAACAGGGGCTGCGCGTCAGGGACGCGCTCTGGGAATCAGGCGCCCCGCATGGGCTCGTGCCGGTCGGAATCGGCACGTACGCCGTCACGGCGCGGCTCGAGAAGGGCTATCGCGCGCACGGCAACGAGCTCGAGCTCGACTTCAACCTCGTCGAGGCGGGCATGGCCAGACCAACGGTCAAGGAGGCCGACTTCGTGGGTCGGGACGCGTACCTGCGGCAGCGCTCGGCGTCACCCAGCGCAGTCCTGTCCACCCTGACGGTCGACGACCCGACCTCGAAGAGCGGCGTCAAGCGCTACATGCTTGGCCGCGAGCCGATCCTCTCGATCGAAGGTGGACCGCTGGTCGACGCCCGCGGCCGCCGCTCATACGTGACGTCGGCCGGCTCCGGCCCGTCGGTCGGCAAGCACCTGCTGATGTCGTACCTCCCGCCGGACGTCGCCAAGGTCGGGACGCCGTTGCTCGTGGAGTATCTCGGCGAGCAGTACCCGGTCACCGTCGCCGTCGCGGGCTCCACGCCGCTGTTCGATCCGGACAACGCCCGCATCCGCGCATGAACATCCTCGTCTGCGTCAAGCGCGTGCCCCAGACCGGCGGGCGGATCGTGCTGACGGCCGACGGACAGGCGATCGACACGCGATTCCTGGGCCACACGATCAGCCCGCACGAGGAGTGCGGCGTCGAGGAGGCCGTCCGGATCGTCGAGAAGGAAGGTGGCTCGTCAGCCGTGCTGACCCTTGGGCCGCCCGAGGCCGAGGAGCAGCTCCGCGACGCAATGGCCATCGGCATCGAGCGGGCGATCCTGCTCGAGACCGCGGGCGGGGAGTGGGACCCGGTCTCGACGGCAGCCACGATCGCCGAGACGATCGAGGCACAGGAGGCGGCCAACGGCCCGTTCGACCTGATCTTCTTCGGCAACGAAGCGGCCGACACCGGCGACTACCAGGTCGGGGTCCGGGTTGCCGTGGCCCTCGGGCGGCCGGTGATCAACGGGATCAAGGACATCCGCTTCGGCGACGACCGGCACACCGTCCTCGCAAAGCGCGAAGCGCCGGGCGGCGGCTGGGAGACCTACGAACTGCCGCTGCCGGCCGTGCTCGGCGTGAAGGAGGGCCTGAACCTGCCCCGGTACCCGTCCGTGCCTGGCCGGCTCCGGGCGAAGCGCAGGGAGATCGAGCGGGTGGCGCTCGGGGCTTCGCCATCGGGCGCGCTCGGGCTGGGCGCTGGCGAGGATTCCGCCGGCCTCGACGGCGCGGTCCCGGGTCCGACGAAGCTTCGACTGCGCCTGCCGGCCGAGGAGCGAACCGCGGCCGACGTCATCGGGCAGGGGCCCGAGGCGGCGCCGGCGGTGGTCGACCTGCTCGAGCGCATCGGGGTCGTCCATCGATGAAGGACTGCCGATGAGCGGCTCCGTGCTGGCGTTCGTGGAGCAGTCGGGCGGGGAGCCGGATCGACTGTCGCTTGAGGCGCTGTCGCTGGCGCGCGGCGTCGCGAAGGCCCTGGGCGTGCCGCTCGACGCCGTGCTGCTCGGCTCTGGCGGTGAGGCGGCCGCCGGGCGGCTCGGACCGCATGGCGTCGGGCTCGCGCACGTCGCCGCCGATGCGCGGTTCGACGACTTCGCCCCGGCCGCATGGGGAGCGGCGATTCGCGCCGCGATGGAGCGGCGATCCCCGGCTGCGGTCGTCGCCGCCGGCAGTGATCGCGGCAACGAGGTTCTCGCCCACGTGGCGGCTCACGCGGGATTGCCGATGGCCGCGAACATCGTCGAGGTCACTCCCGGCGACTCGTGGCGCCTCGTTCGCCAGCGCTGGGCCGGGAGCCTGCTCGAGGATGCCGCGCTCGATGCGCCCGTGCGGCTGCTCACGGTCGCGCCCCACGCCGTCGCCGTCGACCCGTCTGCCGCCTCCGCCGCGGCGCCCACGATCACCCGGTTCGAGCCCGACCTGGAGCCGGCCGATCTCGTCGTCCGGGTCATCAGCCGCGAGGCGCGAACGACCAGTGGGGTCTCGCTGTCGGATGCAAAGGTCGTCGTCGGTGGCGGTCGGGGCGTCGGCTCGGCGGCGGGGTTCGAGCAGCTCGAGGCGCTGGCAGGCCTGCTCGGTGGCGCCGTCGGCGGTTCGCGCGTCGTGACGAGTCTCGGCTGGCGGCCGCACTCGGACCAGATCGGCCAGACGGGGCTGCGAATCGCGCCGGACCTGTATATCGCGTGCGGCATCAGCGGCGCGATCCAGCACATCGTCGGCTGCAAGGCGGCGAAGCGGATCCTGGCGATCAACACCGATCCCGATTCGCCGATCATGGCCGTCGCCGACTACGCCGTCATCGGCGACCTGAGCGCGATCGTGCCCGCCATCAGCGCGGAGATCGAGCGGCGGCGGCCCCCGTCGCACTGATCGGACAGGCCGCGTGGCCCCAATGCCTCAGGCGTCGAGCCCCAGTCAGGGCAGCGCCGCAAGGAGTCGCCGCGCCTCGGCTGCGCCTACAGCCGAAAAGCCAGGGTCGATCGCAAGCGCCATCTCCAGATCGCGCCGGGCCGTCCTCACATCGCCGGCGGCTGCCTCGATCGCGCCCGCGTGAAACCGAAGAATGGGATCGATCGAGCCGAGACGCAGCGCTTCCGCTGCGAATTTCACGGCCTCGCTGGCGCGACCGAGCCGGTGCAGGGCCCAGCCGACCGCGTCGGCTGCGCGTACGGTGGGCGTCGCATCGTGGGCGGTCACGGCGTAGCGCAGGCTCGCCGCGGGGTCGCCGTGATCGGCTTCGAGCAACGCGAGATCAACGTCGACAATGACGCCCGCGGCCCTGAAGAGTTGGATCTCGGCCCGAGCGAGGTCGTAGCTTCGTGCGGCAGCCGCCGTATCACCCGAGGCAAACTGGGCGTCCCCAAGCGCGATCACGTACTCCGGAAGCGGCACGATCGCCGCCGCGCGCTCAAAGTGGGTGATGGCATCGTCAAGCCTGCCCGCGCCGACCGCGAGCCTGCCCTGCCCGGCGAGCGACGGCGGGTGATCGGGGACCAGCGCGAGGCCAGTCGCATACGCGGCCGCGGCGCCGGCGAGATCACCGCTGTAGACGAGGAGATTTCCGAGCAGCGCCTGGACGTATGCCGTGTTCTCGGGGGCGAGACCGGGAGAGGCCGCGGCCTCGCGCATAGCCGACAGCGCGGCCGTCAACTGTCCATGAAGCTCGGCGAGGTACGACACCCGCGCCAGGGTGGTGAGGTCCACCGTGAGCCCGAGCATTTTCCCTGCCGCCGCCTGGGCCTCGTCGTATCGCCCCAGCTCGACCAGCGCATCGACCTCCGCCGCGTAGGCCGATGCCAGGCTAGGGGAGAGGCTGATGGCTCGAGCGGCCGTCTCCAGCGCCGCGGCGAATTGATGCTTGCCGAGTTGAAGTCCGGCCACGCCGACCAGCGCCAGGGCATCCTCGGGCTGGATGGCCAGCGCCGCGTCGAACGCCGCCTTCGCGGGCGCGTACAGGGAGGGATCGGCCGTTTCCCGCACGCGTTGAACCAAGGCGAAGCCGAGATCGCGCTGCGCGTCCGCATTTCCCGGATCGGAACGCACGATCGCCTCGAGGCGATCGATCTCGGCAGCCGTCTTCGACTGGCGGGAGGATGGCGCCGGCGACACTGCCGGGCGCGGACCGCTCCCGTCCGGCGAGACGCCAACTGACGATCCCGGCTCGGGAGTGGCGCCTGCACGCGAGGGCGCGAAGGATTCAGGGCGGCCGCCACACCCGGTGACGCCGATGGCGACGCCCAGCGCCACGGCGGCAACGCGCCTGCTTCGATTCACGGTGGTGGTATGTCCTCAGCGGCCAGGTCACCACACCGTGCACCACGACGCGAATGATGTCCCGAGCGGGCATACTACGACACCCTCACGTCTGCCCAGGCGGTTGCACGCCACGTCCCACGGGGGACCCATCCGGACGCGCTGGCTTACGGGCGGGATGATCAGCTCGTGGGGCTCGCAAAGGTCTATTGCATGTCGTCGCGCGTCGCCCGGTCGCCATGACCGCCGCCAATGGTCGGGCCCGGTTCGCCGGCCGACTGATCGCCACGTCCGCGGCCACCGCGGCTGCCCTGTCTTTGGCACTCGTCTCGGGCGCGAATGCCCACCCGCTGGGCAACTTCACGATCAACCACTATGCGGACATCCTCGTCGCGGCAAGCGAGATCCGTCTGGACGTGGTCCTTGACGAGGCAGAGATCCCGACCTTCCAGGAACGGCAGCGGATCGACACCGACGGGGATGGGGCGGTTTCCGATCGCGAGATCGAGGCGGAGCGCCAGGTCCAGTGCGGAAGGAGGTCGGATGCCCTGCGACTGACCGTCGCTGGCGCCACAGCCCGTCTCGAGGTCATTGCCGCGGGCCTCTCGTTCCCATCCGGTGCCGGCGGCCTGTCGACGATGCGTGTCGTCTGCGAGTTTCGTGCGGCCCCCGGAGCCCTGCCCGCCGGTACCGAGATCGCGTACCAGGACACCTCCTTCGCCGAGCGATTGGGCTGGCGGGAGATCGTGGTCCGGGGCGACGGCATGACAATCCAAACGCCCGGGCTCGCGACGCGCAGCGTCTCTGCCCGCCTGACCACCTACCCGCAGGATCTGCTCGCCTTGCCCCTGGATGTCTCCTCGGTCACCTTTACCGTTGCGCCTGGTGGCCCGCACATCGAATCGTCAACCCCCGCCGACGCTTTTGCGCTCAGTGCGCCGGGGATCTCGGCCCCGCCGAGTGCAGTTCCCGGGACCCAGCCGACGGCGGCGGCCGGGGCGGTGCCCGGCGGCGTGGGCGGAGAGATCGCCGGCCTGCTCAACACCAGGGATCTCACGCTGCCCGTGATCCTGCTATCGATCCTCACGGCAATGGCGCTCGGCGCCGGGCACGCCATCACGCCGGGTCACGGTAAGACCATCATGGCTGCCTACCTCGTTGGGACCCGGGGCACGGCCCGCCACGCGCTCGCGCTCGGCCTGACGGTAACGATCTCGCACACGCTTGGCGTGCTTGGTCTGGCATTGGTGATCCTGGCCATCGGCAGCATTGCCCCCGATCAATTCAACCGATCCTTGGCGGTTATCTCGGGGATCCTGGTCATCGGGATCGGCCTGTACCTCCTCGTGCGCCCGCTGCGTGCGCTCGCACAGGCACGCAGGCGTCGCCTGATGTCACTCGCTGCGGGGACGTCAGGGCGGGGGACCCGAGGCGCACCCCGGCCGCATCTCGACGTTCACGTCCATCACGACCCGCCGGAAAATGGGTCGGGCGAGAGCGACTACTCGATGGCCGCCGCTCCTCCCCACTTGCATGACCACGGGTTGGGTCCGCACGAGCACGTCACTCCCCCCGACTCGCCCCTGACATGGCGGAGTCTTGTCGTCCTCGGCCTGTTCGGCGGCCTCGTGCCCTCGATCAATGCGCTCATCATCCTGCTGGCCACGGTTGCGACAGGACGCGCCGCGTTCGGGCTCGTGCTGGTGATCGCCTTCGGGATTGGGATGGCGCTGGTCCTGGGCGGAATCGGCATTGGCCTGGTGTACGCGGCCCGCTGGATGGCCAGGGCGCCGAGTTCCATCTTTGGTCGGGCAATCGCGTGGGCGCCGCTGGTCACCGCCGTGGTCATCCTGCTGCTGGGCATCTACCTGACCACCCAGGCAGTCATCGGGTCGGCGGTCTTCTAGGCGCCGCGATCCCTGGTGCCAGGACCGGGGTCGGTCCCGCGCGACTGCAAGTCAGCTTATCGGCGAATCGTTGCCTTGGCATCGTTCTGAAATGACTCGACCGACGGTGAGGAGTGATCCACGTGCCCACACCAGCCGTAATAGGGCTGAACGTGCACTAAGGGCCTGCGCACCATCTCGCCCCGAGCGTTAGCGCACCCAGGCACTTCTACCGCGGCAAGACCGTGGCTCTCGATTGGTTGGACATGACCGTCGTGGCCACACCGGAAAGATCGGCAGGCGCCTAGGGACAATGCATCGCTGAAGCCCCCTTTTCATCCGCGAAGCCTAAATGGCCAATTGGTTTCAACCTTTGAACCTGAACGTCGCCTCGTTCTCAGGCTCTGTGTCCAAAACGTCCCTGGGCGCGCGGCTCTGCCCCTCAATGTGGAGAGTCAGATCATGATCAACCGCAGGAGGGTTGCCGGCGTTGCCGGAGCCCTGTTCCTCGCCGCAAGCTCGATCAGCGGCGTCCTTGCCTCGAGCCATCGAGAGGCACCCCTCATTTCTGGCGACCCAGGTGCAGACAACACGGATGTCTATGCCTTCGTCAGCCCGAACGCCATCAACACCCTGACGATCATCGCCAACTACACGCCGTTCGAGGAGCCGGCCGGCGGGCCGAACTTCTTCCCGTTCGACGATTCCGTTCGCTACGAGATTCGCGTCGACAACAACGGCGACGGCATTGGTGACGTCAACTTCAGCTTCCGATTCAAGCAGCATCCGAAGTCGACGAACGCGTTCGGCATCCCGACCTACCTCTACAATGACGGCACCCTCACCAGCCCGACAGATTCGAATTGGCTTGTTCCACAGACGTACAACGTCTATCGAAACGGAGTCCAGATCGGGACAAACCTTCCGACGCCTCCAGCAAACGTTGGGCCGCGCTCGACGCCGAACTACGAGGCGGCTCTGGGATCGAGCGCTGTCAAGACGATCGGCAATGGCGTGAAGACCTTCGCCGGCCAACGTGACGATGCCTTCTTCGCCGACATCGGGTCGATCTTCGACCTCGGCGGCCTCCGACCCTTCAATCCAGCGCACCTCATCCCGCTCCCGGCTGCGCGTGGGGTCGACGGGCTGGGCGGCTTCAATACCAACAGCATCGCTCTCCAGATTCCGATCAACCAGCTCACGCGCAACCACCGGTTGCCGACGGGCCCGAACGACTCAAACGCCGTCCTCGGCGTGTGGGCCTCCGCGAGCCGCCGTCAGAATCGGACGCTCAACACCAACGGCACCGTAACCGCCAGCGGTCCATGGGTCCAGGTGTCCCGGCTCGGCAATCCCCTCATCAACGAGGTGATCATCCCGCGCGTCAAGAAGGACTACTGGAACAGCCAGAAGCCGGCCGGCGACGCCCAGTTTGCCAAGTACTACCGGTCCCCGGAATTGGCTGCGCTGGTCAATTACCTCTACCCGACGCTACCTGACGCGCGCACCTCAGGTCGCGATGATCTCGAGGACATCTTGCTGGAAGGCCTCGACCTCCGCGAGGAAGGTGGGCCGATCAACCTCAACAAGACCGGCACAAAGTTGGCCGACATGCTTCGGGTCAACACCGGCATCAAGCCGAATGCGGCAGGTGCCTGCGTCTTCGGCGTCAGCGGCGGCGGAACCCCGAGCCGGCTCGGTGTTCTTGCGGCCGACCTGTGTGGCTTTCCAAACGGGCGTCGTCTCCTGGACGACGTCGTGGATATCGAGCTCCGAGTCGTAGCAGACGGCTACGGCCCGGTCGTCAACAGCATCTACGGCAGCGAAATGCCGAACCTGTCGCCCAACAACACGATCGGCGATGGCGTCGATGCCAATGACAAGGCGTTCCTGACCGTCTTCCCGTACATCTCGACGCCCAACCAGGGCTACGAGCACACGCATCACAGGCTCGGGGGCCCCGTCCCGGAGCCGTAATCCCTGAGCGATCTCATTGTCAGCTCCAACGGCCCGGGCACTTGCCCGGGCCGTTGGTTTTCGACACCCGATTCAGCCCGAGCCGGTCGATGAGTGCTCGCGTCCGATGCCTCCGGCGCGTGCGAGCCGTCCCGGATTGAGCGCGACGGCCAGCGGGATCATCGCCGCCGCCAGGATCACGAGGATCCAGACCACGCCGTTGAAGGTGCCCGTGGCGTCGCGCACGACGCCGAGCAGCACCGGCGCCGTCGCGGCAAGCAGATAGCCGATGAGGAGCATCATCGCCGAGATCGACGCGGCATCCGTGGCGTCGCTCGCGACGTCGACCGGGAGCGTCAGGGCCAGCGGGAAGTAGAGGCCGATGCCGAGGCCCAGGAGCGCGGTCGCGCCGAGCGCGACCAGGGACCCGGGGCGCTCGCTCGGCGTCAACGCGATGGTGAGCATGCCCGCCACCGACAGCACCGCGGCAAGGGTGAGCTGGCTCCGCCGCGTGCCGATTCGATCGGCCAGCAGCGGCACGGCCAGTGTCGCCACGAGCCCGATCCCGGTGAGCAATGCGATCAGGCTGCCCGCCTCCGCGGCACCCCAGCCGCGCTCGACGTAGGCGCTCGGGAGCCACGTGATGCAACCATAGAACAGGATCGACTGCGACCCGAAGATTGCCCCGAGAAGCCACGCTGACGGTCGGCGCCAGGGCAGCTTTGGCATCGACGGCGCAATCCGACGGTGGCCTTCGTCGCGGGGCATGAGCCAGATCCAGGCGCCGAGGGAGGTAAAGGCGACGGCGGAGATGATCGCGAACGATGCCCGCCAGCCGCCGTACGCGTCGGCCAACGGCACGGCGACGGCGGCCGTGAGCGAGCCACCGATCACGAAGCCGACGACGTACGCCCCGGTGCCCGCCGCCGGATGATTCGGAAGGCGGGCTCGTACGATCATCGGCAGGATGGGTCCCACCAGCGACATGCCAACCCCGATCCCAACCGTCGCGAGGAGGACGGTGAAGGAATCGGGCAGGAAGGCCCGAGCCAGCCCGAAGATCCCGACGAGCGCCACGCAGACCGCGACCCCCATCTTCGGGCCGATCGACGCGGCGAGCACGGGCCCGAGCGGTGCGAGGAGACCCATGCACAGCACCGGAATGGTGCTCAGGAGGCCGGCCACGCCGTGCGACATCCCGAGATCCGCCTGCACATGGCCAACCAGCGGGCCGATGATCAGGGCCTGCGGTCGGAGCGCGGTTCCGACGAGCACGAGCGCCGCGACGACCGCGAACCAGCGGCTGTCGGTCGCCTCGCGCGGTTCGGTCGCCTCGCGCGGTTCGGTCTCGTCTCGCCGGTCGGTCGCGTCCCTGGGCTCGGTCACGCGCCGGCTCGCAGTCGTGCGCCGATCTTCGCCGCCGCGGCGCGCACCGCCAGGGCGATGCCGTCCTCCGCGCCGGTGGTCGGGAATCGATACGACGGGCCGTGAACGTGCACGGCCGCGACGAGCTCGCCGCGCGCATCCGCGACCGGCGCTGCAACCGAGCTGATGCCGAGGGCGTACTCCTCGCGCACCCAGGCGTGGCCGTCGCGCCGCACGTCGCGCAGCCGTTCGAGCAGCGCGCCCGCATCGGTCAGGGTCCGCGGCGTGAACTGCTCGAGCTTCACCGCGAGGTAGCGGGCGAGCGTCGGCGCCGGCAGCTGGGCCAGGAAGACCTGGCCGGACGAGACCGCGTGCAACGGGATCCGCGTCCCGGTCCAGTCCCGGACCTGGACCGGGTTCGGTGAATCGACCTGGTCGACGTAATGGACGGTCCAGCCGTCCCGCACCGATAGCCCGCTGGCCTCACCGAGCTCGCCGGCCAGATCCACCAGGGTCGGCCGAGCCGTCGCGACCAGGCCGCGCGCGTCGCCGAGGCCCGAAGCCAGGGCGACGAGGTGCGGGCCAAGCCGGTAGCGCGTCTCGCCGGGAATCTGCTCGACGGCGCCCTCGCCCGCGAGGGCAGCGAGAATGCGTGCGGCGGTGCTTTTCGGGATCCGGGCCCGGCTCGCGACATCGGTGACGCCGAGCGGACCGTCGGCGAGCGCTCCGAGCACGGAAAAGGCGCGCCGAATGCTCTGGACGCCGATCGTCGGGCTGGACATGGGACCCCCTGCGGGCTACTGTGGCGGCTCGGCGTTCCATGATACGGCATCGTTCCACGATGCGGAACCCCCGAATTCGAGCCCACGACCAGCGGAGACGGCGGATGGCCCCCGACGCGAGTCCCGACAAGCAGGGCGGCGAGGTGTTCGACCTCGCCGCGCTCGCCGACGATGAGCTCGTCGAGCAGATGCACAACGACCTGTACGACGGCATGGCCCCCGAGATCACCGAGGGCACGAACCTCCTGCTCGGGCGCGGCTGGGGTCCCGACAAGGTCCTGAACGAGGCCCTCGTCGAGGGCATGCGGATCGTCGGCATCGACTTCCGGGACGGCATCCTCTTCGTACCCGAGGTCCTCCTGGCCGCGAACGCGATGAAGGCCGGCATGGCCATCCTGCGGCCATTGCTCGCCGAGACGGGTGCGAAGCCCATCGGAAAGATCGTCATCGGCACCGTGAAGGGCGATATCCACGATATCGGCAAGAACCTGGTCGCGATGATGCTCGAGGGTGCGGGATTCGAGGTCTATGACCTCGGGATCAACACCGACGCCGACAAGTTCATGGCCGCCCTCGACGAGCACAAGCCGGACATCCTCGGGATGTCGGCCCTCCTCACGACGACGATGCCGTACATGAAGGTCGTCGTGGCCGAGCTCGTGAAACGCGGCATCCGCGACGACTACATCGTGCTCGTCGGTGGCGCGCCGCTGAACGAGGAGTTCGGCAAGGCGGTCGGCGCCGACGCGTACTGCCGTGACGCCGCGATCGCGGTCGAAACCGCGCGGGCGATGGTCCTGGAACGACGTGCGCGAGTCGCCTGAGGCGCGACGGGGTCGTCCCGCCACTCGCCGGGCTGATGGCCCGCCGCGCCGCGTCGCCGCATCGGACGCACGCCTCGCCGGGACGTCGAAGCGACCTCCACTTGTCATCGGTTGTGGGGCGCTCGCGCGCGAGCTCGTCGAGCTGACGCGCCGCGCGGGCCTTCCGGCGATGGACCTCACCTGCCTGCCGGCTTACCTGCACAACCGGCCTGAGCGAATTCCGAACGCGGTCGCGGCGCGCATCGAGCGCGCGCGGGTCGACGGCTACGACCGGATCTTCGTCGCCTATGCGGATTGCGGGACGGGCGGGCTGCTCGATCGCGTGCTCGAGGCCGAGGGAGTCGCCCGACTCGAGGGGGCCCACTGCTACGAGGTCTACGCCGGGCGGGCCGCGTTCGCTGCCCTCTCGGACGCTGAGCCGGGAACGTTCTACCTCACCGATTTCCTCGCCCGGAACTTCGACCGGCTCGTCATTCGCGGCCTCGGGCTGGATCGACACCCCGAGCTGCTGCCGCTGTATTTCGGCAACTACCGCCGCCTCGTCTACCTCGCCCAGACCGACGACGCCGCGCTGACGTCAACCGCCGAAGCCGGCGCTCGACGACTCGGGCTTAGCTTCGAACGGCGG